>DASZLD010000203.1:0-21500 GCA_035552655.1 Acidimicrobiales bacterium | reverse complement strand
GAGGAACCATCGATCATGGACTGGCCCACGATGTAGCCGACCTGGGTGGCCAGGTAGTAGGGGAAGGCGACCAAGGGCTGCGCACAGGCGACATCGACGGACAGGGGGCCGGTGACGGTGAAGCCCTCGATGGGCTTGAGGGCAGTCCCGGTCAGGGCCGAGGCCTTCAGGGCATCGAGGTTGTTCTTCAGCACGGTGGCGGTCAGGGCCGATCCGTCCGAGAAGGTGATGTTGGGCCGGAGCGTGATGGTCCACACCGTCTTGTCGGCGTTGGGGGTGACCGACTGGGCCAGGTACGGCTTGATCTCGCCGTTCGCCGCCACCGCGGTCAACGGGTCGTAGATGCTGTTGGCATAGAGGTACCCGTTGACGTCCCAATGGTTGTTCGGTGGGTAGAAGCCGTCGATGTCGGCGGTGATGCCGAGGATGGCCGTTCCACCCCGCTTGGGTTTGCCCTTCCCGATGCCGGCCTTGGACGTCGTGGCCGCAGCAGCGACGCCGGCACCCAAGGGGGAACCGCTGGCCAGCAGACCGGGGCCGGCGACGCCGGCGACGGCCACCACGCCGGCGGTGGCTGCCCCGCGCGAGAGGAACTTCCTACGGCTGAGCTCCTTGGACGTGCTCGTACCTTCGGACCCTTCAGACGTGTTCATATCGTTCGGCTCTGGCATCTTCATGCCGTTCCCCCCTCTGTTGGTTCCCCCCCGGGCTGCTTCCTTCGGTTTGTCGACTCGGACGTTACCGCTCGGTAGCGTCCTGGTCGAGGCCTCCCTCCTTCGGTTGACGACTCCGTCTCTTCCTCCCGGCCAGGATCTGGGTAAGGAACCGGGCATCGACCCCCGGTCCTCCTAGCCACAACCCTGGCCGACTCATCACTACCATGCCACCCATGGATTCGGCTGGCATGGGCACAACGTCGGTGAACGCGCCCGAGGTGGGCGCGAGCGGGCTCGAGGCCGACAGCGCCAGCCAGGCCGATGTGACGGACCCGGTCGACCCGGGCGCCGCCGAGAGCCCCCGAGGGGATGGACCCCGACATCCCGTCCGCGGTCCGCTGTTGGGGGCCGGGGACCACATCGAGCACTTCAGCCGCAGGGTCACCGTGGCCATCGGCGTGGTCGTGGCCCTGGTCCTGGCCTTCTGTCTGGTGCTCCGGTTCTGGACCACGTCCGACCTGTGGCTCGACGAGGCCCTGACCGTCAACATCGCCAAGCTGCCCCTCCATGACCTCCCCAGCTATCTGAAGCGGGACGGCGCCCCACCGTTGTTCTACGTGCTCCTCCACTTCTGGATGGGCATCTTCGGCTCGTCCGACCTGGCCGTGCGCTCGCTGTCCGGGGTCATCGGTGTGGTCACCGTGCCGCTGGCCTGGCTGGCCGGTCGTCGACTGGGGGGTCGTGTCCTCGGGTTCTCGGCCATGCTCCTGGTGGCCACGTCGCCCTTCGCCGTCCGATACGACACCGAGACGAGGATGTACGCGCTGGTCGCGCTGCTGACCGTGCTCGGGTACCTGGCCCTCGATCGCGCCCTACGCAAACCTCGTGCCGGCAACCTGATCGCCGTGGCCGTGGTCACCGGGTTGCTGTTGTACAGCCAGTACTGGGCCATCTACCTCATTGCCACCACCCTGGTGTGGCTGGCCTACCAGGCCTGGCGCGGGCGAGCGGTCTGGAGGCGGAACGCGCGGGTGGCGTTCATCGCCGTGGTCGTCGGTTGCCTGACCTTCCTGCCGTGGATCGAGATCTTCCTCTACCAGTCCAAGCACACCGGCACCCCGTGGGCCGCGCCGGCCAACTTCGCGGCCATGGTCAATGCCATCACCTCGTTCGCCGGCGGCCCCACCAATCAGGGACGGTTGTTGGCCCTGATCCTGTTCGCCCTGTCGGGCCTCGGACTGTTCGGCATGGCCGTCAATCGTCGGCACATCGATGTCGATATCCGCACCCGTCCCCTGGGTCGTCCCGTGGCCATCGTGATCGTGGGCACCTTGACCCTGGCCATCGTGGGCGGCTTCATCTCCAATAGCGCCTTCGACGCCCGTTACGCATCGGTCGTGTTCATTCCGCTCATCCTGCTGGTGGCCTTGGGGCTCTCCACCTTTCTCGACCTCCGGGTCCGGGCCGTGATCCTGACCGTGGCTGTCATCGCCGGGCTGGCCGGCGCCATTCCCAACATCACCACCAATCGGACCCAGGCCGGGCAGGTGGCCGCCGCCTTGGCCCCCAGGGCCAAGCCGGGCGACGTCATCGCCTACTGTCCCGACCAGCTGGGCCCGGCCGTCAACCGTTTGCTCCCGGCCGGTCGCTACCAGCAGATCACGTTCCCCCGGGGTACGGGACCGACGTACGTGAACTGGGTCGACTACGCCGCCGCCTCCCACAAGGGATCGCCGGTGGCCTTCGGCCAGCAGCTGGAGCGCATGGCCGGACCGGACCATCAGATCTTCGTGGTCTGGTACGGGTCGTACCAGACGTTCGGAACCAAGTGCGAAGAGATCCTGCAGACCCTCGGATACGACAAGAGCCTCCAGTCGACGACCCTCCTCACCGGGCGCCCGATCCTGTTCTACCAACCCATGGGGCTGGTGCAGTACGCGCCAACCAAACCCTGACCGGTCTGGTGCGTACCCGGGAGCGGACCTTCGGTCGCGCCATCGTGGTCGCCCTTCCGGCCTGGGGGCTCAGCCGGGTGGTGGTGGTGGGAACGCTGCTGCTTGCTCACCTGACCGTGTCGAGCGTCCGACCCCTCAACGCGGCCGCCGTGTCCCGGGCCCACCAGGGCCTGCTGGGTTGGGATGCCGGCTGGTACCAGTCCATCGCCGCCCATGGCTATGCCGCCTCCGGTCAGGAGTCATTGCGGTTCTTCCCGGTCTTCCCCATGCTGGCCCGCGGCCTGGCCTGGCTACCGGGCCTGGGGACCGGCACTGCCGTGGTCATCGTGGCCAACCTCTCGGCCTTGCTCGGGATGGCGGTGCTGGTCGTCCTGGTCCAGCGGGAGACGGGGGACGCCGATCTGGCTCGGAGGACGGTGTGGTTGCTGGCCCTGGCTCCGCCGGCCTACACCCTGGTCCTGGGCTACGCCGAAGGGACCCTCCTCCTGTGTACGACCGTGGCCTTCCTGGCCCTCCGGTCCCGGCGATGGTGGTGGGCGGCTGCCGCCGGCTTGGTCGCCGGGGCCGTCCGGCCCATCGGCCTGCTGTTGATCGTCCCGGCCGTGATCGAGGCGTGGCAGGCCCGCCACGACAGCCGGTCCCCCCGACAGGTGGTGGGCCGTCTGGCCGCAGTGGTGGCCCCTATCATCGGGGCCGGGGGGTTCCTGGTGTGGGTGGACACCAACTTTGGTGACGCCTTCCTCCCTTTCAAGGTCCAGCAGCAAGGTGGCCACCGCGGGCCTCTGGCCGATCCCTTCGTCACCGTGGGCCACAACGTGGCCGCCGTGTTCCACGGACACCACCTGGGCAGTGCGCTGCACATCCCGTGGGTGATCCTGAGCGTGGTCGTCTTGGTGTTCGTCTTCCGTCGCCTCCCCGTCTCCTACGGGGCGTTCACCACGGTGGTCCTGGCCGTTTCCCTCACCTCGTCCAACCTCGATTCGTTCGAACGATACGCCCTCAGCGCCTTCCCCCTGGTCATCGCGGCGTCCATGTGGACCTCTCGGCGGCGGGTGGAACAGGTCGTCCTCGTGGTGGCTGCGGTGGGGATGGCCGCCTACGCCTACCTTTCCTTCGTCAACGTGGTCGTCCCCTGACCGGAGCGTTCCGGCCACGGGCCGACGAAGGGGCGCCGGACCCGGTACCCTCGACTCTCGTGCCCGTCCGCCAGCGGTCAGGCACCAGCCAGTATCCTGCCCCGTGGTCGGGTCGACTCATGGCGTCACCGTCGGACATGAGGAAACCCAGGCCGACCACCGGTGTTCACACCGGGTGATCAAATCGGTGGTCACACCGGTGGAACCGGACCCACAGGTTCGGGCGGTCGGCGCCAAGTAGGACGATTTTCCCGCCATCCGGGCCGGGCACACGAGCGAGAACGGATTGATGTAGTGGTCCCAGCTGTCGAGAACGAGGAGCATTCGACCCGTGAGGCGAGTGACCCGATCGTGGTGGTCGGCGCCGGACCAGCCGGCCTGACCGCGGCGTACGAGCTGGTCAAGCGGGGGGACCCGGTCGTCGTTCTGGAAGCAGACGACGTGGTGGGCGGCATCAGCCGGACGGTGGAGCGGGACGGCTGGCGGTTCGACATCGGTGGTCACCGCTTCTTCACCAAGGTGGCCCCGGTGGAGGAGTTCTGGCATGAGATCCTCCCACCCGAAGACTTCCTGTTGCGCCCCCGCATGAGCAGGATCTTCTACCGGGGCAAGTTCTACGACTACCCCCTGAAGGCCGGGAACGCACTGGGCAACCTCGGCCTGTGGGAGGCCTTCTTGTGTGGACTCTCCTATCTGTGGGCCCGGATTCGACCACCCAAGGACCAGACCAACTACGAGGGCTGGCTGGTGGCCCGGTTCGGGTGGCGCCTGTACCGCACCTTCTTCAAGACCTACACCGAGAAGGTCTGGGGGGTCCCGGTGAGCGACATGCCGGCCGACTGGGCCGCCCAACGGGTCAAGAACCTGGACCTGGGCAAGGCGGTGCTCAACGCCATCACCCCCAACCGCAATCAGAAGGACATCACCTCGCTCATCGAGGAATTCCAGTACCCGAAGTTCGGTCCCGGGATGATGTGGGAGCGGTGCCGGGACCTGGTGGAAAAAGACGGTGCCACCGTCTCGATGAACACCGAGGTACGGACCATCCACGTCGAAGCGGGCCGGGCCACCGGGGTCACCGTCGTGCGGGAGGACGGATCGACCGACCGCATCCCCGCCTCCCACGTGATCTCGACCATGCCCATGGCCGCATTGGTTCGGTCCATCGATCCACCCCCTCCGGCCGAGGTGCTGGCGGCGGGCAAGGACTTGCACTACCGGGACTTCCTGACCGTGGCCCTGGTCGTGCCGGAGTCGGCCGGCTTTCCCGACAACTGGATCTACATCCATGCCACCGACGTCAAGGTGGGCCGTATCCAGAATTTCGGTTCCTGGTCCCCCTTCATGGTCAAAGACGGCCGCACCTGTTTGGGCATGGAGTACTTCGTGTTCGAGGGGGACGAGCTGTGGACCAGCTCGGACGAGGACCTGGTGGCCCGGGCCACGGCCGAGATCCAGTCGTTGGGGCTCGTCTCTGCCAGCGACGTCGAGGTCGGCTACGTGGTGCGGGTGCCCAAGGCCTACCCGTACTACGACACGGAGTACCGGGCCAACGTGGCCACCATCACCGCGTACTTGGACAGCCACGCGCCCAACGTGCACCCGGTGGGCCGCAACGGCATGCACAAGTACAACAACCAGGACCATTCCATGTACACGGCCATGCTCACCGTCGAGAACATCCACGGAGCCACCCATGACATCTGGGCGGTGAACGTCGAAGAGGAATACCACGAGGAGGGGGCCACCCAGGGATCGTCGTCCTCGGGCACGGGCCGGGATGCTCCCATCCTGCCTCGTCGGACCGCGGCGACGGCTGTGCCCACGACGTCATCACCGGGGATACGCAAGGACTCCCAGCCCGAGTGACGGATTCGGGACAACCGACGTCATGAGCCGGAAAGCCGACGCCGAGCCGGAGCCGGAGCCGGTGGGCCGGAGCGGGCAGGGCGACGGTGCCGCCAGCAGTGGTGCCGCCAGCAGTGCCGCGAGCGATGGTGTCCCCGACGACCCGAGCAGCCTGGAACTGATGCTCGAGGAGATCGACCTGGCCGTCGAGCCGGTGGGCGAGACCGCCTCGATGGCTCCCGCGGTGGGCATCGCCGTCGCCGGCGGGCCGATGATCACCCTGCCCGACGACGAGGAGCGGGGCACGCACGTCGAGCGCCACAGCGAGTCGCTGGTGGGGGGCATCTTGCAGGCCGGCCCGGTGGCGGTGGCCGGCTTGTTGGTAAACGGCCTCGGCGTGGTGGTGGTGGTTCTCATCGCCCGGCTGGTCTCCCCACGGGCCTACGGCACCATCGCCGTGCTCCTGGGCCTGTTCTTCATCCTGTCCATGCCCGGGTCGGCCGTGCTGGTCGGCGTGGTGCGGCGGGTCACCATCTGGCAGAAGCTGGGGGAGGAGCATCGGGTCCATCCGTGGGCCCTCCGCCTCTATCGGAGGGTGGCTGCCGCCGTGGTGGTCGAGGCGGTGATCGTCTGGTTGGCCAAGGGGTTCATCGCCCACGAGCTCAGGCTGCCCAATACGGCCGGGGTCTTCGCCATCCTGGTGGCCGCGGGGATCTGGATACTGCTGTCCGTGGATCGTGGCCTGCTCCAGGCCCATCGCGACTATCGGGGGCTGGCCGGCAACCTGTTGGTGGAGGGCCTGGTGCGATCGGCGTTCGTGGTCGGACTGGTCGCCGCTGGCTTCGGTGTGGGCGGCTACGCCATCGGCATCTTCATCGCCGAGGTGGTGGCTGCGGCCCACGCTCGCTGGCTGGCCCGTCGAGCCTGGCCCGTCATGGCCCCGGCCGGGGCGGAACCATCGCAGGGGGCCGCGACGACCCGCCCGCCGACGACCCGCCCACCGACTGCTGGCAAGCGCACTCCCGCCGGTATCACGGCCCCAGTAAACGGGGCGGGTGGGACCGGCGGGGGCTTGATCCGCTCAGGTCTGGATCCGGTCGACGGCCGGCCGGCGGTGGCCGCCGTGGCCCGGCGGGCGCTCCTCTATGACGTCTCGGCTGCCTTCGTCGGGTTGGCCCTCTTGGCCCTGCTGCAGAACGTCGACGTCCTCATCCTCGGCCGCCAGGCTGGGAACTCCAACACGATCGGTTCGTATGCCGCCATCTCGGTGGCCAGCAAGGCCCTGGTGTTCGGGGCGCTGGCCCTGGGCAGCTACCTCCTCCCCGAGGCGACCATCCGCTGGAACGAGGGAGGTCATGCCCTCCGACAACTGGGGGTGACGCTGTTGTTCCTCGCCGTTCCCGCTGCCGTGTTGCTGGGAGTCTCGATCGTCATCCCCAAGCAGTTCATCACCCTGTTCTTCTCGGCCAAGCTCTCGCATGCGTCCTCGGCCTTTGCCCCCTTGGTGGGGGCCATGATCTTTCTTGCTATTTCGGTGCTGTTGACCAACTACCTCTTCGGCGCCGGCCGGCGATGGATCGTCCTCGTCCTGGCCGCAGGGGCGACCCTCTCGGTGGTGCTGGTGGCCGGTGCACACGGCAATCCCGTGCACACGGCCAAGGCCGATCTCATCGCCCAGGCCGCGCTGGCCTGCGGCATCGGCTGCTTCTTTATCGCAGTACATCATCGGGTCCACCGTTCCCGGTAGCGACGCAGAATGGCGGCGCCGTGGTCGTCCACCGTCATGACAACGCAGAATTGCTAGATTGCACCTCACGTTCGACGACCGAACCTTTGGGGGACAGCTGAAGTCGACGCCGCATGTGAGCAGCGATGATGTGCCTGTGCTCAGCCGACCCGGTGGCGGGAACGGCCAACTTCCCCTGCCCGGGCCCCAGTCGGTGGTGACCGACGAGGACGGGTTCTTCCAGGCCGCCGAAGGCGTGCCCGACGCGTCTCCGGCCTTCGCCGACCCTCGCGTGCAGGCCTTCGCGAACCTGGATCTTCGCGAGATCGCCGAGCGGGCCGGCCTCTCCCGGATCGACGTCGTGGCTTGGCGGGACTTCGACGACCCCGAGGCCGGCGGGTCGGAGCTCCATGCCCATCGGGTGGTCTCGGCCTGGGCCGCGGCCGGGCTGGACATCACCATGGTGACCTCATCGGTCCCCGACGCCCGACGGGTCATCCGCCGGAATGGCTACCGCGTCGTTCGGCGTTCCGGGCGGTATTCGGTGTTCCCCCGGACCATGCTGTCGGGACTGGCCGGCACCATCGGGGGCGGCGACGGACTGGTAGAGATCTGGAACGGCATGCCCTTCCTCTCCCCGGTGTGGGCCCGGAGCCCGCGGGTCGTCTTCTTGCATCACGTCCATGCGGAGATGTGGAAGATGGTCCTGCCCAACGGACTGGCCCAACTGGGACATGCCATCGAGCACCGGATGGCGCCCCCCATCTATCGCCGGAGCCAGATCGTCACCCTCTCCACCTCGTCCAAGAACGAGATCGTCGAGCGGCTGCACATACCGGCGGAACAAGTGACGGTGTCACCGCCCGGCGTCGAGCCGGCCTTCTCTCCGGGCGGCGAACGCTCCGAGGTGCCGCTGGTGGTGGCCGTCGGCCGATTGGTGCCGGTCAAGCGGTTCGAATTGCTGATCGACGCGTTGGTGCGGCTCAAGGCCCGCCACCCCGAACTACGCGCCGTGATCGTGGGCGAGGGCTACGAGCGCGCCCGGTTGGAGGCGCTCGTGGCCGGACACCACGCCAGCGACTGGATCTCCCTGCCCGGCTACGTGTCCGACGAGGCGCTGATCGGGCTGTACCGGCAAGCCTGGGTGGTGGCGTCCACCTCGTTGCGCGAAGGGTGGGGCATGACCGTCACCGAGGCCGGTGCCTGTGGCACTCCATCGGTGGTCACCCGGATCAGCGGTCATCAGGACGCCGTGGTGCACGGACGGTCCGGCCTCCTGGTCGACGATCAGGACGAGATGGTGGCGGCGTTGGATGCCACGCTGGCCGACGAGATAGCCCGGAAGCGCCTGGGCATCGGCGCCCAGGAACACGCCGAGCAGTTCACCTGGAACGCCACGGCCCGGACCACGCTGGCCGTGCTGGCCGCCGAAGCGCTCAGCCGTCGCCGCTAGCCGTCGCCGCGTCCGGCCCGCCGCCAGCCCCTGACGGGACGAGCGGCTCCGAACTGCCCGGCGGTGCCGTGGGGCCGGTTTCCGACGATGGCACGGGGCCGCTTCCCGATCCCCGCCGCCGAGCGTGGGCCCCGGGCCCGCGCCTCGGGCCCCGGCCCGACGAGCGGCTCGAGATCAGGCGCCTGATCACCTCGACGGTGGCGTCGGCGGCCAGGAAGACCACGGCCGCCCAGGCCAGGTCGCTGGCCAGGTCGAAGTGCATGGCCCAGTTGCCGTTGACGGCGATATGGAAACGGGCCTGCTCCACCACGGTGTAGGTCCCGGCCGCGATCATCAGGCCCACCGCAGCCACGCCCAGCAGGAGGCGGGTCCGGGGAACGAGCAGGGCGAGCAAGGTGGCGACGCCCACGGCCAGGCCGGTGATGGGACGGGAGATGAACCCGCCCACCAGCCCGGTGGCCAGGGCCACCCCCAGCGACAGGAGCCAGCCGGTGCGGTACCGGTTGGCCCGGAACGGCGCCCACAGGCGCGGGGCGGGCACCGCCCACGCCGCCGCCTCGATCGGGACCGGTCCCAGATCGGCCTGATCCTCTCCCGACCGGGCCCGGGCGCCCCGGATCGGGTGCCGGAGGCGGCGGGCGATCCGCCTGCGGACCCGCTCGGGCAGGTAGCCCATCAACAGGCACAGCAGAATGGTGAGGCCCGACACGATCAGGGCCACGTTCACCCGGGTCTGGGGGGTCCATCGCAAGTTCACGTCGAACGAGCCCGAGCCACCGGCCTTGGCCAGGTCGGCGCTGGTCACCTTCCAGCCGTTGGCGAACCCGTCGACGAGCACCGGTTGCCCGAGGTTCCCGACCCCGGGCACGTTGGCCGTCCAGCCGCTGTTGATGCTCTGACCCAGGATCAGCTCGAAGGGCCCCGACGCCTTGGTCACCCGCAAATGGATGGCGGTCGCCGTCTGGGAGGTGATGGTGACGGGCGTGGTGGGCTGGGTGGGAGGACCGGCGATGGCCGAGGCCGACACCGCCGCGGCCGGAGCACCACCGGGGGCGGAGTCCAGGGCCAGGCGGTCGAGATCGAAGCCCGTGGTCAGCTGGTTGTTGACCAGGATGTCGCCGTAGGCCGAGGTAAGGGTGTGGGTTCCGGCCCCGAGGGGGATCCCACCTTGGTCGGGGCCGCAGAGGGTGACGTTCAAGGGGTTGGTCCGGCCCAGGGCGGTCTGGGTGGAGCCCGACACGACAATCCACACCGGCTGGTTGTCGATGGACAGCAGATCATCACGGCAGGTGACGGGGATGGATGCCGGCAGGGGCGCGGCGTGCAGGCCGGGGATGCCCACCTCGGCCACGCCCAACGGGAGCGCCTGCGGGCTCTCGGTGTAGTAGTTGACCGTGTACACCAGCCGAACGGTGTCGAACGTGATGGTGATGTGCGATCCGGTCAGGGCCGGGAAGGACAGGGGAACGTTCACCACCGAGCCCGGGGTCTTGCCGTTGGCGATGGGGGGCAGGGTGAGGTGGTGCGAGCCGTTCTCGGTGCTCACCGTCACCGACGTCGGCACCGAGTGATGGCCGTCGGCCAGCAGCTGCAGGTTCACGGTGCTGAAGGTGATGGGAGCAGGCAGGTCGTACTTGAGCCAGGAACCGGCCTGATGGCTGGCCCCCAGGCCCGTCTGCCAGGCCGTCTGGGAGTTCCCGTCCAGGGTCTGGATGGCTCCCGCGGTGAGGTCGCCGTTGAGGCGGCCCGACGAGTATGCGGTGATCCCCTTCCCGTCGGCGCCGGGCCGTCCCACCAGTCGGTCGATGGCGTCGTCGGGTATGAGGGGCGAGATCCGGGCCTGACCGGTCAGGTCGAAGGTCCGGGCGGTGGGCATCCAGAAGGACCGGGACAGGAAGGGTTCGATGTCGGACCGGGGTGGCGCGCCCGAGCTGCGCAACCGGGTGAACACGAAGGTGAGTCGATCGTTGGCCGAGGTCGTCCCCGCCGCCCGCAACAGGTCCTGGGGCAGGGCCACCGTCTCGTCGGCCACGATGCCGGGGATCTGTACTTCGGCCAGTCCGATGGGGCTGGCGCCATTGAAGTTCCGCTGCCCCCCGAAGGCGTCGACCCGGATGCGCATGGTGGTAAAGGTGCGGGGGGTGAAGCTGAGCTTCTGTCCCGCCGCGGTACGGGAGGCCTTGCCCAGGTCGATGGTGACCGGTGACTTGCCGTCGAAGGTCAGGGTCACCCGGGTGATCCATCGGTTGGGGTCCCCGGTCTGGGGCTGGACCAGCGTGACCGTCCCGTCGGTCGTCGGCTTGTCCAGCGTGACCTGCCACCACTGCCCGGTGGAGGGGGCGAAGGCATCGTCGAGCCAGGCCGTCTGGGTGTTCCCGTCCAGGGCGGCCGAGGGGCGGTCCTCGGCGAAGTAGGTGATCGAGTTGGCGTACGTCGAGGCGGAGACGGCGGATATGTCCTCGAAGGTGGTGGTGGTCTGGGCGTCGGCCGGGGCCTTGGCAAAGATGTTGAGCGGCGTGTCGCTCGGGTCGTTGGGGTCGATCGGGTTCTGGCTCTTGGTCTCGGTGTACCCGGCGTTCTCCTCCAGTGAGTTCCATCGGAACCCGCGCTTGCGGTTGGTGTCGGTCACCACCAGGTCGGCGGGATGGGAGAGGGTGGACTTCCGTAATGCGGCGTTGGTGTCGAGGGTCCCGGCATAGAGGATGGTCGGGTTGGTGCTGAGCATGCCCAGAGCGGCGGCGTTCACGATGCCGGTGGCGTCACCGTCGACCACCAGGGGGTGGGCCGTCGACTCTCCCCGGGCGATGGGTCGGGGATTGGCCACGGTGTACGACACCAGCGGTGAGGGCCAGGGGGCGTTGGGGGGTTGGCCCAGCGAGGCCTCGTCCAGGCGGGGGATGGTGGCCACGTTGGGCCGAGGCGCGCCGTAGTTGACCGGATTGGAGAGGCCCGGGGGAGTGGGCGTCAGGTTCGAGGCCAGGATCTGGGGATCGGGAGTGTCGTAGCGCTCGTATTGCTGGTCGTACTGGACCAGCACGTCCCCTGCGCTCATGAGGGAGGCCATGGGGGCCAGGGTGTTCCAGTCCATGGTCCCCTCCTGGATGGGGACGTCGATGGCGTTGAGGACGGAGGCGGTGGGCAGGGAGCCCATGATCTGTTGCTCGTGGGTCACGAAGGGTCGGGTGAGCAGGGCCGGCCACACGGTGTCGATGGTGTCGCCCCAACGGTAGGCGCCGAAGTTGTTCCCCGGGATGGCGAAAACCCTGGTGCCCTTGTTCACAGTGTTGAGATGGTTGGCCGCCTGCTGGACGTAATTGGGCACCTTGGCCGGCTGGGTGAAGCCGTTGGCGATGATGGCCCCGGTCCACAGGGGCGTGGTGGCGGCGATGATCACCCCGACCGCCCCCGCCCCCACCAGGATGCCGGTCAGGCGGACCCGGGCGACCAGGGCGGAGACGCCGGCGCCGAGCAGCATGGCCAGGCCCAGGAGGACAAGGGGGGTGGCCCGGTCGGTGGAGCGCATGGCCAGGCCGGCCGTGGTGTTGACCATCAGGTACTTGAGCACCGAGCCGATGCCCGAGGGGTTGTTGTAGGGGTAGGCGCCCACCGAGAGGAGCACGCCGAGCAGGATGATCAGGATGAAGTAGGCGCGGTGGCGCCAACGGACCACCACGGCGGCGAGGATGGCGATCACCGGTACGGCGAAACTGACCCCCAGCAGCCACAGGTTCTGGGTGTAGGCGATCGAGCTCTGGGTCCAGGCCCCGGCCCGGTCGGTGCCGTAGAAGTACCAGTACCCGAGGCCCCGGAGGACCTCTGAGGCCAGTCCGGTGGCGCTGGTGGCGGGAACGGTCTCGGTGTACTTCAGGACGTTCACACCGAAGGCCGCCTCCACCTGGAGTCCGATGCCCCACCACAGCGAGGCCAATACGGTGAGGAGGCCGACCTTCCAGGCCACGCCCCAGGCCCGCCTCCAGGTGCCCTCCTTGGCGATGACCACGGCATAGATGAGCCACAGCACCGGGGCGAAGCCCACATAGATGATGGAGCTGGCGTTGATCCCGCTGACCAGGGCCACCACCAACGCGAAGAGGGCGGGGTAGCGCCACCCGCCTTTGCGCAGGGCCAAGATGACGAAGGCCAGCATCCAGGGCAGACCGGGCCAGGGGAGAAGGATGACCGACTCCCGGCCCGCGTACTGCAGGGCGTAGGGGGTGAGGAAGAAGGCCAGCGCGGCCACATAGCGACCCGGTCCGGTCAGGCCGATGACCCGGCACAGGTAGAGAACCCCTGCTCCGGCGGCGAAGAGGATGAGACCCATCCACAGCCGTTGGGCGATCCACAAGGGCACGTGCAGCTCGGCCAGGACCCAGAAGAAGGGCCCCATGGGTAGGAGGTATCCGATGTTCTCGTGGGTGACCGTGCCCAGAGCGACGTTCGGGTCCCACAGGGACACGGCCTGGCGGATGTACCGGCCCGGATCCAGGTAGAGGTACGTCTTGGTGTCGTCGGACACCGTGCCGGTCCGGGAGGCCAGCATGGGCACGAAGGCGAACAGGGCGATGACCAGGTAATCGAGCGAGGACCGGAGTCGGCTGGGCGACCGGATGGCGGCGTAGACCGCCCGCAGCCGGCCGGGAGCGCTGGTCACTGAGGACCGAGGGATGGGTTCTGGTTCCGGCACAAGTGCTCGGTAGTGTAAACAACCTGCGAGCACCCACTCTCGCGGTCTGACAAGGGAAGACGGCATGAACGAGGCAGCACCGCAGGATCTGACGCCGAACGGAGCCGGTCTGGCGGCCCCGGTCCGGGCTTCCCGGCGCTGATCGGCGCTCGCTGTCCATGTTCACCGTGGGACTCACCGGGGGGATCGGAGCGGGCAAATCGGCGGTGGCCGATCTGTTGGTCGAGCACGGAGCCGTGCTCATCGACGCCGACCGCATCGCCCGGGAGGTGGTGGAGCCGGGGGGCCCCGCCTACCAGCCGCTCGTCGATCGGTTCGGCCCGGCCATCGTCGACGCCGAGGCCAGGATCGACCGGCCGGCGCTGGCCGCCGTGGTCTTCTCCGACGCCGAGGCCCTGGCCGATCTGAACGCCATCACCCATCCGGCCATCGGCGCCGAGATGGCCCGGCGCCAGGATGCCGCGGCCGACACCGATGCGGTGGTCGTCCTGGACATCCCCCTCCTCAAGGCCGAGCACCGGGAGACGATGTCCCTCGACGCCGTGGTGGTGGTCGATACCCCGGTGGATATGGCCCTGGCCCGACTGGTCGAGATCCGGGGGATGACCCGAGAGGACGCCGAGGCTCGCATGGCCGCCCAGGTGTCCCGGGACGAGCGCTTGTCGGGCGCTGACTTCGTGGTGGACAACTCCAAGGACCTCGTCCACCTCGGGAACGAGGTGGAGCGGGTGTGGCAGGGCCTGTCGGCCCTGCGCCAGAAGGACACCAGCCCGGCCCCCTGAGCCCTGGCCCGCACCCTGGGGCTGACCGACCCACCGGGGGCCGCCGGGCTTGTCGCACCCTCCCGGTACCATCGGACGGTGCCCCGATTCGAAGTCGTTTCCCCCTTCCAGCCTTCGGGGGACCAGCCTGAGGCCATCCGCGCCCTGGTCAACGGAGCCGAGCGCGGCGACCGGTACCAGACCCTGCTGGGCATCACCGGCTCGGGGAAGACGGCCACCATCGCCTGGACCATCGAGGCGTTGCAGCGACCGACACTGATCATCGAGCCCAACAAGTCCCTGGCCGCCCAGCTGGCCTCCGAGCTCAAGGACTTCTTTCCTCACAACCGGGTCGAGTACTTCGTCTCCTATTACGACTACTACCAGCCCGAGGCGTACGTCCCCTCGTCGGACACCTACATCGAGAAGGACTCGTCGATCAACGACGAGATCGATCGGCTCCGGCACGCCACCACCTCCTCGCTGCTGTTGCGCCGGGACACCATCGTGGTGGCCTCGGTGTCCTGCATCTACGGTCTGGGCTCGCCCGACATCTACCGGGACCGGATCGTGGTGCTCCGTCCCGGCGAGGTCCACGAGCAGCGGCACCTCTTGCGCCGGCTGGTGGAGCTGGCCTACACCCGCAACGACATGACGTTGAACCGGGGCCAGTTCCGGGCCCGGGGGGACACGGTGGAGATCCATGCCGCCTACGAGGAGCAGGCGGTCAGGATCGAGTTCTTCGGGGACACGGTGGAACGGATCCGCCCCTTCGACGTCCTCACCGGGGAGATCGGCGAGGACATGGACGAGCTGGTCGTGTTCGCCTCCACCCACTATGCGGCCAACGACGACACCCTGCGCAAGGCGTTGCTGGGCATCGAGACCGAGCTGCGCCAGCGCCTGGGCGAGCTGGAGGGGTCGGGCCGACTGCTCGAGGCGCAGCGGCTCCGGATGCGGACCGAGTACGACCTAGAGATGCTGGCCGAGACCGGAGTGTGCAGCGGGATCGAGAACTACAGCCGCCACCTGGACGGCCGGAAGGCGGGGGAGCCGCCCTTCACCCTGCTCGACTTCTTCCCCAAGGACTATCTGGTGGTGCTGGACGAGAGCCACGTGGCCGTGCCCCAGCTCCGGGGCCAGTACGCCGGCGACCGGTCCCGAAAGGAGACGCTGGTCGACCACGGCTTCCGCCTTCCCTCCGCCCTGGACAACCGTCCTCTCCGGTTCGAGGAGTTCGTCGAGCGCACCGGGCAGACCGTCCTTCTCTCAGCCACCCCCGGCCCCTGGGAGCTGGAGCACAGCGAGCAGGTGGTGGAGCAGGTCATCCGGCCCACCGGCCTGCTCGATCCCGAGGTGGACATCCAGCCCACCACCGGGCAGATCGACGACCTCCGGGAGCGGATCGATGCCACCGTGGCCGCCGGCTACCGGGTGCTGGTCACCACGCTGACCAAGAAGATGGCCGAGGACCTGACCGAGTACCTGGCCGAAGCGGGGGTGCGGGTGCAGTACCTCCACTCCGACGTGGACACCATGGCCCGCATCGAGCTGCTCCGGGGCCTGCGCCTGGGCCACTTCGACGTCCTGGTGGGCATCAACCTGCTGCGGGAGGGCCTCGACCTGCCCGAGGTGGCCCTGGTGGCCATCCTGGACGCCGACAAGGAGGGCTTCCTCCGTTCGGCCTCGTCCCTCATCCAGACCATGGGCCGGGCGGCCCGGAACGTCGACGGCCGGGTGGTGATGTACGCCGACACCCTCACCGAGTCCATGCGCAATGCCATCGGCGAGACCCAACGCCGCCGGGCCAAGCAGATCGCCTACAACGCCGAGCACGGCATCGACCCCCAGACGATCAGGAAGACGGTCACCGACATCCTGGAGCGGGTGCGCGGCGGTGGGGGCAGCGCCTCGATGGACGCGGGGACCCGAGAGCGCAGGGAGAGCGATGGACGGGGACGGTCGGGGCGGGTCGGGCCTCGGCGCGGTGGCGTGGACCCCAAGGTGGTGGCGTCCGAGCTGGTCGGCGAGCTGGGCCCCGACGCCGACGAGGTGTCCGGCCTCATCACCCGTCTGGAAACAGAGATGCTCACGGCGGCCGAGGGGCTGCAGTTCGAGCAGGCGGCGCTGCTCCGAGACGAGATCGCCGAGCTCAAGGCCATGCTGGCCCGGGACCCGGTGGACGGCAGCCCCGCGCTGTCCGGGGACACGGCCGATATCACCGTCGACGCCGAGGTCTGACCGACCTTGTCCGTGCCCCTCCACCGGTATCCTCACCCAAATGGCTGATCGACTGGTGGTGCGCGGCGCGCGCGAGCACAACCTCCAAGACGTGTCGTTGGACCTGCCGCGGGACAAGCTGATCGTGTTCACCGGTCTGTCGGGGTCAGGCAAGTCGTCACTGGCCTTCGACACCATCTACGCCGAAGGGCAGCGGCGCTATGTCGAGTCCCTGTCCGCCTATGCCCGCCAGTTCCTGGGTCAGATGGACAAGCCCGACGTGGACTTCATCGAGGGGCTGTCCCCGGCCATCTCCATCGACCAGAAGTCGGCGTCGCGGAACCCCCGGTCCACGGTGGGCACGGTCACCGAGGTCTACGACTACCTCCGGTTGCTGTACGCCCGGATCGGCAAGCCCCACTGCCCGACCTGCGGTCGACCCATCACCCGCCAGAGCCCCCAGCAGATCGTGGACCGGATCCTGGCCATGGACGAGGGGACCCGCTTCCTCATCCTGGCTCCCGTGGTCCGGGGCCGGAAGGGCGAGTACGGAGCCCTGCTCGACGACTTGGCCAAGCAGGGGTTCGCCCGGGCCCGGGTGGACGGGACGACAGTCGAGCTGACCGACCGGTCCGAGGTCAACCTGGCCCGCTACGAGCAGCACACCATCGAGGTGGTGGTGGACCGGCTCATCCGGCGCAAGGACATCCGCCGACGGCTGACCGAGTCGCTGGAGACCGCCCTCGGCCTGGCCGACGGCGTGGCCGAGGTGGTGGTGGTGGGCGAGGACGGCGAAGAGGAAGAGGCGATCACCTTCAGCCAGCATCTGGCCTGCACCCACTGCGGGACCAGCTTCGAGGAGCCCTCACCCCGGAACTTCTCCTTCAACTCCCCCTACGGCGCCTGCCCGGCCTGTGCCGGTCTGGGCACCAAGTTCGAGGTCGATCCCGATCTGGTGGTACCCGATCCCACCCTGTCGTTGGCCGAGGGGGCCCTGGCCCCCTGGTCGGGGGCGCGCAGCGAGTACTTCAGCCGGGTGGTCGAAGCGGTGGCCGATCTCGGGGGCTTCTCGGTCGACGATCCCTGGGAGAAGCTGCGCAAGGCCGACCGGAAGCTCGTCCTCTACGGGGCGGGATCGAAGCAGGTCCACCTGAAGTACCGCAACCGCTACGGGCGCCAACGGTCCTTCCACACCCACTTCGAGGGCATCGTCCCCTGGCTCCAGCGCCGCCACGCCGAGGCCGACTCCGACTACCTGCGGGACAATCTGGAGGGCTACCTCCGCGAAGTGCCCTGTCCTGTGTGCGGAGGAGCGCGCCTCAAGCCGGAGTCCCTGGCCGTCACGGTGGGAGGGCTGAACATCTTCGAGCTGTGCTCGCTGCCCATCGGACGGGCGGTGGACGTGGTCACCACCCTGGACCTCTCCGACCGGGACCACCTGATCGCCGATCGGGTCTTCCGGGAAGTCCGGGAACGGATGCAGTTCCTCTTGGACGTGGGGCTCGACTACCTGTCCCTGGCCCGCTCGGCCACCACCCTGTCGGGGGGCGAGGCGCAGCGCATCCGCCTGGCCAGTCAGATCGGCAGTGGGCTGGTCGGGGTCCTCTACGTGCTGGACGAGCCGTCCATCGGCCTCCACCAGCGGGACAACCAGCGGCTCATCGGCACGCTGATGCGGCTGCGCGACCTGGGCAACACCGTCATCGTGGTGGAGCACGACGAGGAGACCATCCGGGTGGCCGACCACGTGGTCGATGTGGGCCCGGGGGCGGGCGAGCACGGGGGCCGCATCGTCCACTCGGGCACGGTCACCGGGCCCGAGGGCTTGTTGACCAATCCCGAGTCCATCACCGGCCAGTACCTGTCGGGGGAGAAGTCCATCCCCGTCCCCGACGTGCGCCGCAAGGGCAGCGGGGAGGTGCTGACCGTGGTGGGGGCACGCGAGCACAACCTGCACGACGTGGACGCCGACTTCCCCCTGGGCTGCCTGGTGGCGGTGACCGGTGTCTCCGGGTCGGGGAAGTCGACCCTGGTCAACGACATCCTGCTGCGGTCGCTGGCCCAACAGGTCAACCGGGCCAAGACCCCGCCCGGGCTGCACAAGACCATCACCGGGGTCGAGCACATCGACAAGGTGGTGGAGGTCGACCAGGCGCCCATCGGGCGCACGCCCCGGTCCAATCCGGCCACCTACACCGGCGTGTTCGACTACGTCCGCAAGCTGTTCAACCAGACCCCCGAAGCCAAGGTGCGGGGCTACCTGCCCGGCCGGTTCTCGTTCAACGTCAAGGGCGGCCGGTGCGAGGCGTGCTCGGGCGACGGCACCATCCGGATCGAGATGCACTTCCTGCCCGACGTCTATGTGCCCTGCGAGGTGTGCGAGGGCTCCCGCTACAACCGGGACACCCTCGAGGTCACCTTCCGGGGCAAGACCATCGCCGACGTGCTCGACATGTCGTGCGAGGAGGCCCTGGCCTTCTTCATCCATCAACCGCCCATCGCCCGCCATCTCCAGACCCTGGTCGATGTGGGGCTGGGGTACATCCGGCTGGGACAGCCGGCACCCACCCTCTCGGGGGGCGAGGCCCAACGGGTCAAGTTGGCCTCCGAGCTGAGCCGGCGCTCCACTGGACACACCCTCTACGTGTTGGACGAGCCCACCACCGGCCTGCACTTCGACGACGTGCGCAAGCTCCTCGACGTCCTCACCCGCTTGGTCGACCAGGGAAACACCGTCGTGGTCATCGAGCACAACCTGGACGTGGTCAAGAGCGCGGATTGGATCCTCGACCTCGGTCCCGAGGGCGGGGACGGTGGTGGCCGCATCGTGGCCGTGGGTACCCCCGAGGAAGTGGCCCGGGTGGCATCGAGCTACACGGGCGAGGTGCTGGCCCCGCTCCTGGGCGTGCGGCGGCGCAAGCGGAAGGCCAGCTAACCGGGCTGTCCTGCGCCTGCTCGCCGGCGGTCTGCTCGCTCAGACGGTGATCAGCATCTGGTCCAGGGCCACCTTGGCCCACTTGGCCGTTTCGGGATCGACGGTGATCCGGTTGCGCACCTCGCCGGCCACCAGGCCCTCGAGGATCCAGGCCAGGTGGGGGGCATCGACCCGGAACATGGTGGAGCACGGGCAGACCAGCGGATCCAGTGAGACCACGGTCTTGTCCGGGGTCTCGTTGTCCAGGCGCTTGACCAGATGGATCTCGGTTCCCACCCCGATGACCGAACCCGGGGGCGCCTCGGCCACGGCCCGGATGATGAAGTCGGTCGAACCGGCCTGGTCGGCCAGCTCCACCACCTCGTGGGAGCACTCGGGATGGGCGATGACAATGCCCTCGGGGTACTCGGCCCGGAAAGCGGCGACGTGGTCGGGCGTGAAGCGCTGGTGCACCGAGCAGTGGCCTTTCCACAAGAGGAGGCTCGACGTCTTCAACGTCAGGTCGTCGAGGCCGCCGCGATCCTGGCGGGGATCCCAGACGGCCATGTCGCCGGCCCCATACCCCATCTGATAGCCGGTGTTGCGGCCCAGATGCTGGTCGGGGAAGAAGAGCACCTGATCGCCGCGGGTGGCTCCGGATGGATCGGGCCGAAGGGCCCAGGAGAGGACGGCCTGGGCGTTGGACGAGGTGCAGACCACGCCCCCGTGCCGGCCCACGAAGGCCTTCAGGGCGGCGGAGGAGTTCATGTAGGTGACAGGGACCACCCGGTCGGTGTCGGTGACGTCGCCCAGGACGTCCCACGCCTCCTCCACCGCGCCGACGTCGGCCATATCGGCCATGGAGCAGCCGGCGTTGAGGTCCGGCAGTACCACCTGCTGGTGGTCACCGGTGAGGATGTCGGCCGACTCGGCCATGAAGTGGACGCCGCAGAACACCACGAACTCGGCATCCCGGCGCTCGGCGGCGATGCGGGAGAGCCCGAACGAGTCGCCTCGGGCATCGGCCCAACGCATGACCTCGTCGCGTTGATAGTGATGGCCCAGGATCAACAGGCGGGATCCAAGTGCCTGCTTGGCATCGCCGATCCATTGGGCCAACTGGTCGGGGTGCGCCGTCGTATAACGCTCGGGGAGCGCCGATTGCAGCCGCAGCATGTTGTGTCGTACCTCCTGGGGAGGAGCTCCGGTAGTGACCGGCGGGGACAGCCTGGTCGCCCATCCGCGGGGTTGTCGGTCCCGGAGCTATATGTCGCCGGAAAACCAGGCCGGCGTCCCACCAGCATATTCACACCACAGGGGCGGTGGTACGACCACCTCTCTCCACACGGCACACTGGGATGGTGGTGACCAGACCAGCCACCGGGTCCATTCCAGACGGCCCGGGCTCGTACCAGTTCGTCGATGCCGACGGCCGGGTGCTCTACGTGGGCAAGGCCAAGTCCATCCGGCAGCGCCTGAGCTCCTATTTCCAGGACCCGAGCGCCCTCGGTCCCCGGACCGCCCAGATGGTCCAGCAAGCCGACCACGTGGAATGGATGGTGGTCGGTTCCGAGAGCGAGGCCCTGCTGCTGGAGCACAACCTGATCCAGCAGTTCCAGCCTCGCTACAACGTGCGCCTGAAGGACGACAAGAGCTATCCGTGGTTGGCCATCACCGTCGACGAGAAGTGGCCCAGGCCCGCGGTGGTGCGCGGCCGGAAGCGATCGGGCGTGCGCTACTTCGGTCCCTATCCCAACGTCGGGGCCATCCGGGACACCCTGGACCTGCTGCTGCGGTCCTTTCCCGTCCGGACCTGTACCAACAACAAGTTCGATCGCCACGAGCGCCTGGGCCGCCCCTGCCTGATGTACCACATCGAGCGATGCTCGGGACCATGTGTGGGAGCGGTGGAGCCCGATGACTACGCCGAGATGGTGGAGGCGTTCATGTCCATCCTCTCCGGCGACACCGGCGCGCTGGAGCGGCAACTGGAGGCGGCCATGCGGGAGGCGTCGGCCTCGCTGGCCTTCGAACGGGCCTCGATCCTCCGGGACAAGCTGGATGCGGTGCGCAAGGCCGATGCCGTGCGCCAGATGGAGCTGGAGCGCCCCGAGGATCTCGACGTCATCGGCATAGCCGAGGACGAG
>DASZLD010000202.1:0-76268 GCA_035552655.1 Acidimicrobiales bacterium | reverse complement strand
GTGCGGCCCTCGATGATCCCGTCGGTAAACAGGAGGAGCGTCCATCCCGAACCCAAATCGACATGGTTGGACTTCCACGATCCGTCGCTGACCACGCCGAGCGGAGGGCCTCGATGGAGCACGGACAGGTCCTTCGGCGCTGCTCCGGCGAGGTGCAGGGGAGCTGGGTGGCCGGCCAAACGGACCTGGGCTTCGGTGAGGTCGGAGTGGAGCGTCAAGTCGCAGAGGGTCACGAAGATCTGCTCGTCCAACCGCTCGGTGGCCAGGACGCGCTCCAATGCCGGCATGATGGCGTCGGGGCCGACCCCGCTGAGGACCAGGGCCCGCCACGCCACCCGCAGGGCCACGCCGAGGGCAGCTTCGTCGGGGCCGTGACCGCACACGTCACCGACGACGATCCGCACCGTCCCGTCGGGCAGCTCGATGCCGTCGAAGAAATCGCCCCCCAGGAGAGCCCGGCCGCCTCCGGGTTGGTAGCGGGTGGCCCATCGCAACTGGCCCGTGGTGATCAGCGGTCGGGGCAGTAGCCCCCGCTCGAGCCGAGTGTTCTCCGAGCGCAGGAATTCCGCCTCGCTGAGCCGGCGTAGGGCCTCCTCGCCTCGCCGTCGGGCAATGGCGTACCGAACCGATCGGGCCAGGGCTTCGCCGTCGACGTGTCCCTTGACCAGGTAGTCCTCCGCCCCGAGGGCGACCGCTTCGGGACCCTTCGACTGGTCGATGAGCCCGGTCAGGACGACCACGGCCGCCGAGGGAGCCATGGTGATCATCATCCGGAGCCCGTCCAGGCCCTCGGCATCGGGCAGACCCAGATCGAACAATACGCACGCGGTGGCCGAGGTGAGCGCCTCTTCTGCCTCCGAGAGGGTCCGGACGGAGATCACTTCGAACTCGGGTCCCGCCTCGGCCAGCTGCTCGCACACCAGCAAGGCGTCGCCGGCGTCATCCTCCACCAACAGGACGCGGTCGCGTTCGCCCTCGGGCATCGGACCGGCCGTCCCTGACCTCGCTCCCACCCACCCCGTTGCGGACATGTAGCCGTGACGCTATCCGACCGATCTGACCCAGTCAGTCTTTCCGAGCCTGTCCATCAGGTCCGACCAGGTGTGTTGACTGCAGAGGGGTGACCCGTCCGTGTCAGCCGATAGCGGGGATGGCCCCACCGGTGCCGGTGGCCCGGAGATGGTGGAGCACGTTGCGGAAGGCACGCCATGGGCTCTCCTCCGCATAGGCGATCCGCCGTTCGGCGCAGAAGGGACGGACCAGTTCGCGTGCTCGACGCAGGTTGGCCCGAGGCATAGCCGGGAACAGATGGTGTTCGATCTGGGTGTCCAGTCCTCCGAAGACGAAGCCGGTCAGGTACCGGCCGGACAGGTTGCGGGAGGTGATCACCTGGCGGCGCAGAAATCCCAGGTCATCAGTGGCGGCCATGGTGGGCATGCCTACGTGGTTGGTGATGAAGCTGGCGCCGAGGTAGAAGCCGAACAACGACTGCGAGATGACGATGAAGGCGACCGCTCGCACCGGGGAGAGGATCAAAAACGGCGCCACGAAGAAGATGCCGGCATGAACAGCCAGCAAACCGGCTTCGAGCAGCGCACCACGGTCCCGGCGTCCGACCAGCGACCGGACGCTGGCCACGTGCAGGTTGAGGGCCTCGAGAAACATGAGGGGCAACAGCATGAAAGCCTGCGTGCGGGCGAAGGTCTGGCCGAACCGTCCTCGTTCGTGCACCTGGGCCGACGTGTAGACGATGGCCCCGGGGACCAGGTCGGGGTCCTTCCCGGGGCGTTGGGTGTGGGCGTGGTGGCGATTGTGCTTGGTCAGCCACCAGCCGAAGCTGAACCCGGTGAGCAGGTTGGCGTGGACCAGCCCGATCAGGTCGTTGTCCCGCCGGTTGGCAGAAATCTGACGGTGCCCGGCGTCGTGGCCGATGAACCCCAACTGGACCATGACGAAGGCCAACCCCACGGCCACGGCCAGGTTCCACCAGCTGTCCCCGACCATGATGACTGCGGCGAACACGACGGCCAGGGCTCCCAGGGTGGCGGCGATCTTGATGGCGTAGTAGCCCTGCCGGCGGGCCAGCAATCCGCGGTCGCGGACCTGGCGGGACAGCTCGGCGAAGTCCTCGCGGTTGGACAGCGCGAGGGGAGGAGCCTGGATGGTGGTACGCATGGTGTCCCTCTCGGTCGGTGCCAGCAGGTGGACGTGCCGCAAGTACAGCCCGAGCGGGCTGAACTCGCCTTTCATGGTCTGGACCCCGACCACTGCTGCACGTACTGGTCGATCGTTGAGCCCGTCAGCCGAACGAGCGGCGACCCGCGGGTAGCGCGTGTCGAGCCGAACCGAAGTTGACCTCCTCACCCTACTCTCGTGGCGTCGCCGGCCCGGCGCGGAGTTTGCCGGCACCCTGTTCCGGCTGCCGAGCCGCCTGCCCCTGATGGCCCACGCACGTCCATAGGCACGCCTAGGTGCGGCGGTTGGACCGCAGCCGACGCGCCATGGAATCTGCCGGATGGGGTACCTTTCTCCCGTGTCCGACTACGTCATTCCAGAGCCAGAACCCAAAGAGATCGACGAGAAGCTGTCGATGGAGTTGCGCCACCTGGGCGACAACGCCGTCTTGCGGGCCCATCCCTCAGGCGAAGAGAAGTGTGAAAACTGCCGGTACTACATGGAACCGTACAAGGAGATCTCGTATTGCTGGCACCAAAAGCTACGGATCCTGGTCGGAGCCGAGTGGTGGTGCCAGTGGTGGGACAAGATCCCCGAGGAGTCGTAAACGCTGGTTCAACGATGAGGCGATGAGGATCGACCTGAACGACCGACGCGAGCTGTCACTCGCTCGAGACAGGAACCATGGCCACTCAAGCAGAACGCAGGGAGTCCACCCGAGCCGCTTTCATCCAGGCGGCGGCGGACTCACTGCGAAAGAACGGGCTGTCGGGGTTCACCACATCTGACGTCGTGCGGCGCGCCGGCATGAGCAACGGAGCACTGTTCCGCTACTTCGCCACCCGGACCGACCTCCTGTCCGCCACCGTCCAGTTCGTGTTCGCCCGATTGCGGGACGAGTACGCCGAACGCTATGTCGCCCTGGCCTCGACGGAAGTGACCCCGCAGTCACTGCTGACGTTGCTCTGGAACGTCTATGACGATCCCTACCTGGCTGCCGTCTACGAGGTCTACGGGGCGGCGCGGACCGATGAAGCACTTCGCGCCGCCATCGAGCCCATGATCCGGGAGCACGTCGAGATCATTCACCAGTTGGCCCACGACATCGTGACCCTGGTGTCCGATGCGGACGATGACGTCATCCGGGAGATGGTCTGGGTCGCCGCCCTGTCCATGCAGGGCTTGGCCCTGTCCCGGCCCGTCTACGTCGATCCCTACGGTGGCGAGCAGCTGGTGGACACGTTGGCCCGCTTGTCGGAGCGAGTCATCGACTTTCGACGGCCCTCGTGAGCCTGGTCGGTGCGACGTCCTGGTGCCACGGTGTCGACCGTGTTGATCTCGACGGCCGCAGCCGGCCGTGTTGATCTCGACGGCGGCAGCCGGCCGTGTTGATCTCGACGGCGGCAGCCCGGCCGTGCTGATCTCGACGGCCGCAGCCCGGCCGTGCTGATCAGCCGCTGCGCCCGTTCTCGACGGCGTCGGCCGGGGGGGCGAATCGGATGTCGAGAGAGCGAAGGTAGGTCTGTAATCCGGCGTCTTGGACCGGGATGATCCAGGCGTCCTGATCAGACTCGTTGTAGTGGGCATGCCACATCCCCGGCGGGGTGGTGAAGGCGGCTCCGGGGGCCCAGTCCACCCGGATGGGGTCGACGATCTCGCCCTGGTCGTCCAGCCGGTTTCCGAGCAGCGTGTAACAACCGGGTGGGCAATCGGCGCACAGGTCGAGGGCGACCGACTGGTGGCGGTGGGCTCGCTGGGCGGAACGGGCGGGCACGATGCCGAACATGGCCCACAGGACATGGGTAATGGTCAGAGTCTGATCCTGGTTGGCGTTGGCCAGCAGCACGCTGATCCGGCTGCGGTCGGCCGCGTGCGGTGCGCTGAGCGCTTTGGACAACTCCGCTCGGACGATATCGCCGTCGTACTTGGTCGCCCGGAACTTCGGCTGGTCGGGTCGGACGCCGAGGTAGCGCAGCAGGGGCTCGTCGGTGACCCAGTACAGAGCGGTGTCGCTCCTGGCATGGTGGGTCGACCGACTACCGGCCGGCAGGGTGATGAAGTCGCCGGCCTTCCAGCTGATGACCTCGCCGTTCACGATCGAGAGGCCGTCTCCCCGCAGGACGTAGTAGAGCTCGGAGGTGGCCACCGGAGCGGTCGACAACTTCTCGGCCGGGCGGATGTGGATGAAGCTGGCCAGGAGGGCAGGGCTGGTGGCCGGTCCGCCGGTGATGCCGAGGGGGGCGGAGAGGTCGAGGGGAACGACCCGGGTGGCGCCGCCCTTGTGCAGCGCAGCCGAGAAGGTCTCGATGGGTATCCGAGAAGTGAAACCGGACCCGATGGGGTTCGCTGCCTTGGAGTACTCGAAGAACCGTGCGTCGCCGCTCCAGTCCTCGCTGAGCTGGCCGATACGAAGGCCGGGCTCGGTGGTGGTGCTCGTCATGGTTCCTCCGATGCCGCCCATCGTACCCTCGAAGCGCCGACACCGACCCGGGGCGGGGGCTGGCTCATGATGGCTCGGGGGACCGTTGCTCGCCTTGTGCCGCCCACTCGCTGGCCTGGTGGTAGATGGCGTGGTACTCGGCCCCTCGCAGCGCCGCCTGGGGAAGGCCCAGGACCTCGAACCATGAGTTGGCTGCCTGCTTGACCACGGCCAAACGGTCCGAGGGCACCTCGGCGATGGTGGCCGCCAGCGCGTCGACATGGGCGGCCAATGAGTCGTCGGCCACGACCTCGGTGGCCAGCCCGATGGCCGCCGCTTCGGCTCCGCCGACGAACCGGCCGGTGTACAGGAGCTCTTTGGTCTTGGCCAGGCCGATCCTGAAGGGCCAGAACCCGAGGGTGGGGGGGAGGGCGAACTTCCGCGCCTCGGGCATGCCGAACCGGGCGCTCTCCCCGCACACGATGAGGTCGGCCATGGCCACCATGTCGTTGGCACTGCCGATGCAGTATCCGTGCACCTGGGCGATGATCGGTTTGGGCGCCGACCACACTCTCATGATCTCGGCCACCTTGGCCCGGTTGGCGATCATGTCGGACGGGGCCCGGAGAACGTCAGCATTGTCGACCCCTCCTTCGTTCATGTCGGCGCCGGCGGAGAACGCCCGCCCCGCTCCGCTGATGACGATCACCCCGACACCGTCGTCATCCACCGCGGTATCGATCTCGGTGAAGAGGCGCTTCCCCATCGCCGTGGTGATGGCGTTCAACTTGTCCGGCCGGTTGAGCACGATCCGGCGAACGCGGCCGGCTTGGTGCACCACAATCGAATCGTCCATGGACCCCTGTTGCCTTTCGCCCCGGCCGCCGCGTGGTGGCATCGTACTCAGCGCAGGGCGGGGAGCACCTCGCTCACCAACCGGCGACGGGCCGCCCTCAGCTCCTCTCTGGTCTCGCCCTCAGCCGCCGCACCCGGGGCCACGAGCACTCTGGCCACGCCGAGCTCGGCCATCTCGGCCAGGCGGTCGATGCAGTAGGAGGGTGTGGGCCGGCGATGCCGAAGGAATCGATCACCTCATCGGTCAGCGCCTGGGACTGGGGCGAGCCGTCTCGGAAGTGACTGTTCATGTCGTAGGAGGAGTGGACGGCCTCGAGGCTTCGGCGCTGGGCATCGCTGGCCGGTCCCATCACCGCGCCGTGCATGACCGAGAAGCGGGCGAGCGATCCCACTGCACCCGACATCAGTCGTCGGGCGATGGCTCTGTCTTCATGGACGACGATGGATATGAAGACGCCCGGTGGCCTACCCGGGGGTGGGAGACCCGCCTCGGCTCGGGCGGCAGCCAGGGTGTCCATGGCCCAGCGCAGCCGAGCGGGGTCGGCGCCGACGGAGAAGGTCACCCGGTCCGCCACCCGAGCTGCGGCTCCGATCACCTGTGGGCCGGTGGCCATGACATCGACCGGCACCTTGCTCAGGCCCTCGGGCAGCCAACGAAGATTGCTGGTGGTGGGGCTCCCGGCCATGTGGAGGGTCTCGGCCGCCAGGATCTCCTGGTCTCGTCCGGATAGACGGTCGAAGGGGATGTTCTCGCCGCGAAGGTAACCCTGGACCTGGCGCACGTACCGCTCGAACAGGGCCACCGGAGCCGGGGCCATCCCGATGTGGGCCAGAGCGGAGTCGCCTCGCCCGATACCGAGCACGGCGCGGCCACCTGATTCGGCCTGCACGGTGGCGATGGCGGTGGCGGTGACGGCAGGGTGCCGGGTGACCGGATTGGTCACTGCCGTGGCCAGACCCAGCGTGGTGGTGGCTCCGGCGGCCAGAGCAAGCTCCACGTAGGGATCGGCGGCCAGGTTCTGAGAGTCGCCCAGGGCCAGTCCCTGCCACCCCTCCTCCTCCAGCCGATGGGCCACACGGGCGATGGTTCCCGGCAGGGCCAGGCGGACCGTCCAGAACTCGAGTCCGGGCATGCCGGCATCATCCCACGGAGCCCGAGGTGGGCTCCGAACTAGCCTGCTGGTGAGCCGGCTGTACGGCTACGGGGCCGAGATGGGAGCAGGGAGTGTCGACATCGTCGTTGGGAATGATCTCGGCCGACTCGCACGTGAACGAGCCCCGTGATCTCTGGAGCGCCAACCTGCCGGCCTCCATGCGGGAGCGGGCCATGAAGGGCATCGAGGCCACCGAGGACGGCGGCTGGTCGCTGATCCTCGACGGGTCCCACATCGGTAAGGCCGGATCCTCCGAGGCAGAGCGGCTGGCCGTTCTCCAACCCGAGCATCGCCTCGGGGTCATGCGGGAGGAGGGCATTGCCGGGGAGTGCATCTTCCCGACCATCGGGCTCTACGTCTGGATGCTGCAGGACCCTGACGACGGCAAGGTCTCCTGTCGCATCTACAACGATTGGGTCCACGACCAGCTCGAGCGGCAGTCACCACGTTTTCGCTGTGCCGGCGTCATCCCGACGTGGCGGCTGGAGGACGCCGTCGCGGAGGTCGGGCACATCGCCGAGCTGGGGCTGGCCGCGGCCATGCTCCCGACCGTGGCCGAACCGTCGTACAACAACCGTCGATGGGAGCCACTGTGGGAGGCCATCGAGTCGGCCCGGCTCCCGGTGGTCATGCATCAGGGCACGGGCCACGACATGATCTGGTACCGAGGTCCCGGGGCCACGGTGGCCAACCTGCTGGCCACCCAGTCGGTCGGGCCCCGGACGGCAGCATTGCTGGCCACCTCCGGCGTGCTCGAGCGCCATCCCGAGATGCACGTCGTCTTCGTCGAGTACAACGTGGGTTGGTTGCCGTGGATGATGGAGACCATCGACTTCTACACCGAGTCATTTGACCGGTACGGCACCACGGACAAGATGGGCTCGGCTCGCCTGGCCGGGGCCAACCGCCCGCCCAAGCCGGTCATCACGCCCCAGCTCGAGGAGCGTCCCAGCTTCTATGTCCGACGGCAGGTGCACGCCACGTTCCAGGACGACCAGGTGGGCATGCAGAACATCAACATCACCGGGGTCGATGCCTTGCTGTGGGGCTCGGACTATCCCCATGAGGAAGGTACGTACCCCAACTCGCGTGCCACCGTCGATCGGCTGGGCGCCCACCTCAAGCAGGATGAGGCCGAGAAGATCTTCCGCGACACGGCGGCCCGGTTGTTCCACTTCGACCCCGAGGTACTGGCTTCTCCGGTCTGAGGGCCGGGGAACCGCTCAGATACGCTGCACCATGGTCACTGAGCAGTCCGGACTGTCCGGCTCGATCCCGGGCGGGCAACCGGCCCCGTTGTCGGGCATCACCGTGGTGGCGATCGAGCAGGCGGCGGCGGCCCCTTTCGCCACCCGGCATCTGGCCGACCTGGGGGCTCGGGTGATCAAGGTCGAGCGTCCCTCGGTCGGGGACTTCGCCCGGCATTACGACGAGACCGTGCTCGGACAATCCAGCTACTTCGTCTGGTTGAACCGGGGCAAGGAGTCCCTCACCCTCGACATCAAGTCTGCCGAGGGCCAGGTCCTTCTCAATGAGCTGTTGGCCGGCGCGGACGTCTTGGTCCAGAATCTGGGCCCGGGCGCGGCCGAGCGAGCGGGTCTGGACGACGACTCGTTGCGCGCCCGCTTCCCGCGGTTGATCCCCTGCACCATCTCCGGGTACGGAACCACAGGGCCCTGGGCCGACCGGAAGGCCTACGACCTGCTCATCCAAAGTGAGGTCGGTCTGATCTCACTGACGGGAACGCCCGAGGACCACGCCCGGACGGGGATCTCCATCGCCGACATCGCTGCGGGCATGTACGCCTACTCGGGAATCCTCACCGCACTGCTACAGCGGGCCACCAGCGGTGTCGTGTCCTCCGTGCATGTGTCCCTGTTCGAAGCGCTGGGCGAGTGGATGTCGCAGCCGGCAAACTATGCCCACTACGGCGGGTCCGAACCGGCCCGGTTCGGTGCCGAGCACGCCACCATCGCACCCTATGGCCCCTACCGCACGGCGGACGGCATGGTCGTGTTGGCCGTGCAAAACGAACGCGAGTGGCGCGCCCTGTGCTCCCTGGTCCTGCTCCAGCCCGACCTGGCCACCGATGATCGCTTCGTCCAGAACTGGGGCCGCGTCCGCAACCGGGAAGCCCTGAACGGGGTGATCGAAGGGGTGCTCGGCCGCTTGGAGACCAGCGCGGTGATCAAGCTCCTCGACGGAGCGGCCATCGCCAACGCCCGGGTGAACACCATCTCCGAGTTCGTCGAGCATCCCGTCCTCCGCGGCCGGAACCGCTGGGCCGAGGTCGAGACGCCCGGGGGCGTGGTCGAGGCGCTCAGGCCGCCCGCCGACCTGTCCGGCGCGGCGTCGGTCATGGGCGCGGTGCCCGCTCTGGGCCAGCACACGGTCCAGATCCTCCGGGCACTCGGCCGGGACGATGCCGAGATCGCCTCCCTCGAATCCCGGCAGGTCATCTGACCGTTGCCCTGAGTCACCCCTGCCCGGAAAGCCTCAGGCCACCCTGGGCACCGTTCCCCCGGGACCCCTTGACACAAAGATTAGCCTTCCCTAATATTCAGGGATCGGGTCCAGAGGGAGCGAACCAGTGCGATCCAACCGGATGGCGAGGGATATCGGATTTCGCCGGGTGGACTGGGTTCGCGTCTTCGTCGACCACGGGCACCTGCGAGCCGAGGCGGTGGGCATCGGCTTTCGCCTTCCCGCCGTCTGCTCGATCCCCCTGGCCACCGCGGCCCGCTTGATCGCCGGCGGTACGCCGCACGTGACCCACGTGGGCTCAGCGCAGCCGGTGGGGCGGTAGCGCCGTGTACGTCTGCCACTGCAAGGCCATCACCGACCGGACCATCGACGCGGCCATCGCGTCGGGCGTGCGGACCGTGGCCGAGGTCACCGCACGGTGCCGGGCCGGGGGCGGTTGTGGCGGATGCCACGGCGCCCTGCAGGCCCTCATCGACGCCGCCGACTCGCAGCGAGAGCCGGCAGCCAGTTCCGCCGCCTGAATCGTTGAGCGGCCCCAACCCGTTGTCCGCGGCATACCATCGCGGCACAGCCACAGAGGCACGGTCGAAGGAGAGCAGCGATGCAAGGTAGCGAGGACGTCATCGAGTTGCTCAACGAGGTATTGACTGCAGAGCTGACGGCGGTCAACCAGTACTTCTTGGATGCCAAGATGTTCGACAACTGGGGATACGAGCGCCTGGGCCAACGATTCCGTGACGAGTCGATCGGCGAGATGAAAGACGCCGACGAGCTCATCGAGCGCATCCTGTACCTCGAGGGTCACCCCAACCTGCAGCGCCTGGGCACCGTGCGGGTGGGGGAGACCGCCACCGAGAAGCTGACCCTGGGCCTCGATCTGGAGCGCCAGGCCATCGCCCGACTGAACCGGGGCATCGCCCTCTGCGTGGCCCAGGACGACAACGGCACCCGTGAGCTGCTCGAGGGGATCCTCACCGGCGAAGAGGATCACGCCGATTGGCTCGAGACCCAGCTGGAGCTGGTCCGCCAACTCGGCGACGGGCACTACCTGGCCCAACAAGTCCACTGCTGACGGCGGCCGGCCTTCGGCTGCCAGCAGTACCATCGACGCATGAGTGCTCGGGACAGCGGCGTCGTGGACATCGACGGGCTGCCCGTCTTCTACGAGACAGAGGGCAGCGGCCCGCCCCTCGTCCTGCTGCACGGTGGCATGGCCGACAACTCGACCTGGACTGCCCAGTTCGCCGGCCTGTCTCCCCACCGCCGGGTGATCGCCCCCGAACGTCGCGCCCACGGGCACACGCCCGACCCTGGCGGCCCTCTCACCTACCAGGCCATGGCCGAGGAGACGGTCGAGTTCCTTCGGTTCATGGACCTCGGCCCGGCTGACCTGGTGGGTTGGAGCGACGGCGGCATGGTGGCGTTCCTGGTGGCGGTGTCCGACCCCGATCTGGTCAAGACCATCACCATGGTGGGGGCGTCGGTCTCCAGCGACGGCTACGTGGAGGGGACGATGGAGGAGATGACCGGCCTTCCGGCCGATGACGACGAGATGGCCATGTTCGAGGCCATGTACGCAGCCGCCTCGCCCGATGGCCCGGCCCATTTCCCCGAGGTATGGGACAAGATCCGCACCATGTGGAGCGAGAAATTCGACTGGTGGGGCGACGTGGCCACGGTGTCGGCTCCTGCCCTGGTCATGGTGGGGGATGACGACCTCATCACCGTGTCGAGCGCCGACCAGCTGGCTCGCCGGCTCCCCGCCGGGCAACTGGCCGTGATCCCCGGTGCGTCCCACGTCGCCCCCATGGAGAAGCCGGACCTATTCAATCAATTGGTCCTCGACTTCACCGCCCACCCGGTGGTGGAGACGATGATGCCGGTCCGCCGTCAGGCTCCGGGCTGACTATCCGGTCGTTCCGCTGGCCGCCAGGGCTCAGTGCAGATGCCGTTGCCAGTCGGGTGGGACCTTGCCGGCCGGGCCCGGTACCGGCTGGTCGACGGGATGGTGCTCGGGCGGGGCCAGCGGGGGACCCTCGTAGGTCTCCTGGGTGACATAGCTCCAGAACCAGTTCTCACCCGGCTCGAAGCTGCGGATCAACGGATGTCCGCTCGCGGCCGCGTGTTTGCTGGCGTGCTGCGAGGGCGAGGAGTCGCAGCAGCCGATGTGACCACACTGCGTGCACCGCCGAAGGTGGAACCACCAACCGTCGGCGGCCAGGCAGTCGGCGCACCCGGTTCCGCTGGGGGGTACGGAAGGATCGATCTCTTCGGCCATGGGATCAGATTATGCGGCCCGGCAAGCCGACGTGGTCTCCGGTATCACGCCGAGGTGGCCAGGTGATCGTGCACCGATCGCACGGCGCTCGATCCCTCGCCCACCGCCGATGCCACCCGCTTCAGGGAGCCCTGACGGACGTCACCCACGGCGAAGACACCGGGCACCGAGGTCTCGAACGGGAGGGGGGCCCGGCCGGCGAAGGCGGGATCGGACAGGGCTGACTCGGGCAGGGAGCGATCGGTGAGCACGAATCCCTTGTCGTCGAGGGCGACGGCATCACCCAGCCAGTTGGTGGCGGGGACGGCCCCGATGAAGCAGAACAGACCGGCGCACGGGACCGTCCGGAGCTCACCGGTGGCCGTGTGCTCGACGGTCACCTGCTCGAGGTGGCTGTCGCCGGCCAGCCCTCGTACTTCGGTGCAGGTCAGCACCTCGATCCGAGGGTCGGCGTCGATCCGCTCGATCAGGTAGTGCGACATGCTGGCCGACAGGTCGTCGCGCCGGATGGCGATCGACACGTGGCTGCCCTGCTGGGCCAGATAGATGGCGGCCTGCCCGGCCGAGTTGCCGCCGCCCAGCACGAAGACCTCGAGGCCGCCGCAGACCCGGGCCTCGAGATCGGTGGCCGCGTAATAGACGCCGGCTCCCTCGAACCGCTCGAGATCGGGCACGGCCAGGCGCCGGTAGCGCGCTCCGGTGGCCACGATGACGGCGCGGGTGGGGATCTCGCTGCCGTCGGCCAGCACCAGGACGTGGAACCCGTGCTCGACGCGGAGCCCGGTCACTTCGCAGGGGGCGTTGAGGCGGGCCCCGAGCCGCTGGGCCTGAATGGCAGCCCGCCCGGTGAGATCTCCCCCCGAGACCCCGTTGGGGAAGCCCACGTAGTTCTCGATGCGGGAGCTGGCCCCGGCCTGGCCTCCTGATCCCACTGCATCCAACGACACCGTGGACAGGCCCTCCGAGGCGCCGTACACGGCCGAGGCCAGACCGGCCGGTCCGGTGCCCACCACCACCACGTCGAAGGTGAAGCCGGGAGTGGGCTGATAGGTGAGGCCCAGCAGCTCGGCGAACTGGCCCACGGTGGCATGGCGCAGCGTGGTGGTGGGCGTGACCACCACCGGGGTGTCGACGGGACGCAGACCCATGCTGGCCAGGAGGACGCCGACGTCGTCGGCGTCCTCGAGGTCGATCCAGGAATGGACCAGGTGGTTCTGGGCGGCGAACACCCGCAGGGCCATGGCCGGGGGCGAGAAGCGGGAGCCGATGATCCGAACCGCTCGGGCCCCTTCACCGGACTGGAGCCGTTCCCGCCGGGCGACCAGGGCCCCGAAGACGACGTCGGCGATGTCCGGCTTGGAGCTCATCATCCGCTTGAACGCGTCGGGCTCGATGACCAGAACCCGGCCGGCGCGGGAAACCCGGGCCGTGAGGTACGGCCGCTCGCCGGTGACCAGGCTCAGCTCGCCCAGAAACCGTCCCGGCCCGTGGGTCACGATGAGCACGTCACCGGTGTCGTCCGGTCGGACCACCTCGACCTCTCCTTCGAGGACGACGGCGAAGTCGTAGCCGGCATCGCCCGCCCGGAATAGGGTGTCCCCGACCTCCACCGCCCGCTCGTACCCGAAGGGAGCCAGCTCGGCCAGCTCCGCCGCGGTCAGGGTGGGCGAGCTCACATCATCGGACTGCGGGTTCGGATCGTGTGCCGGAGCCATGTCATCGCCTGTCACCAGCTTGCTCCTCCCCGATCACCCTGCGGTGATCCCTGGAGCATAAGTCCGACTCCTGCCCCTCCGATCGGGTCCTTTTTCCGCCCCGGGGCCCGGCCGCGCCACACTGGTCGGTATGACAGCCCAGTACATCTACACCATGCGGGACCTCCGGCGCTTCTATCCGCCGGACCGAGAAGTGCTGCGGGGCATCAACCTCTCCTTCTACCCCGGGGCCAAGATCGGGGTGATCGGGTCCAACGGCTCGGGGAAGTCTTCGCTGTTGCAGATCATGGCGGGCGAGGACGACGGCTTCAGCGGCGAGGCCCGGCTCACGCCGGGCTTCACCGTCGGGTTCCTGGCCCAAGAGCCCCAGCTCGACGCGGCCAAGGACGTGGCCGGCAACGTGGCCGATGGGGTGGCCGAGACCAAGGCGCTGGTCGATCGGTTCAACCAGGTGTGCGCGGCGATGGGCGATCCCGATGCCGACTTCGACAAGCTGTTGACCGAGCAGGCCGAGTTGCAGGACAAGATCGATGCCGCCGGGGCGTGGGACCTGGAGCGCACCTTCGAGATCGCCATGGACGCCCTCCGGCTGCCGCCGGGGGACGCCGACGTCACCACCCTGTCCGGCGGCGAGCGTCGACGGGTGGCCCTCTGCCGCCTGCTCCTGTCCCAGCCCGACCTGTTATTGCTGGACGAGCCGACCAACCACCTCGACGCCGAGTCGGTGGCCTGGCTGGAGCGCACGCTCAAGGACTACCCGGGCACGGTGGTCGCCGTCACCCACGATCGCTACTTCCTGGACAACGTGGCCGGCTGGATCCTCGAGCTCGACCGCGGCGCCGGCATCCCCTGGGAGGGTAACTACTCGTCGTGGCTGGAGCAGAAACAAGCTCGCTTGGCCGGCGAGGAGAAGGCGGACAAGTCCCGTCAGGACGCCTTGCAGCGGGAGCTCGAGTGGATACGCATGTCACCCCGGGCCCGCCAGTCCAAGGGCAAGGCCCGCATCACCGCCTACAACGAGCTGGTGGCCGAGTCCGAAGCGGCCGAGCGGCGGTCCGACCGGTTGGAGATCACCATTCCCCCCGGGCCCCGCCTGGGGGACCGGGTGGTCGATGCCGAGGGATTGGTCAAGGGCTTCGGGGAACGGCTCCTGATCGACGACCTGTCCTTTCTCCTGCCCCCCGGGGGCATCGTCGGGGTCATCGGACCCAACGGGGCGGGGAAGACGACCCTGTTCCGGATGATCGTGGGTGAGGACAAGCCCGACGCCGGCACCCTGGAGGTGGGGGCCACGGTGCAGCTGGCCTACGTCGATCAGTCCCGCGACGACCTGGAAGCCGAGGCCACCGTGTTCGACGAGATCACCGGCGGCGTCGATCGCATCGTGGTGGGCCAGCGCGAGCTGCACGGGCGGGCCTATGTGTCCAGCTTCGGGTTCAAGGGCTCCGACCAGCAGAAGAAGGTCGGGCTGCTCTCGGGGGGCGAACGCAACCGGGTTCAGCTGGCCAAGGTGCTGAAGGGCGGCGGCAACGTCCTGTTGCTGGACGAGCCCACCAACGACCTCGACGTCGATACCCTCCGCGCCTTGGAGGAGGCCCTGCTCGGCTTCCCGGGCTGCGTGGTGGTCATCAGCCACGATCGCTGGTTCCTCGATCGGATCGCCACCCATGTCCTGGCCTTCGAGGGGGATTCGGCCGTCAGCTGGTGGGAAGGGAACTTCAGCGACTACGAAGCCGACCGCAAGAAGCGTCTGGGGGTGGAGGCCGACCAGCCTCACCGCTTGCGCTACAAGCCGTTGGTCCGGGACTGATCCCGGCGCTCTCGGCGCACCCACGGGACGGGTCGGACTGGTCTACCAGGCGTAGTCCTCCGGGGCGGTCTTGTGCCCTGGGAAGATCCGGTCCAGGCGTTCGAGGGTCTCCGCGCTCAATGTCACCTCGAGGGCCCGCACCGCCCCTTCCAGGTGCTCCATGGTGCGGGGCCCGACGATGGGACCGGTGACGCCGGGTCGGGTCAGCAGCCAGGCCAACGCCACCGTGCCCGGCTCCTCGCCCAGCTCCTCGCAGTAGGCCTCGTACTCTTCCAGCTGGGGCCGGTGGGCTTCGACTGCTTTCTGGGACCGCTCGTTGCTGCGTCGGCTCCCGTCGCGCTGTTTGCCCACCACGCCACCGAGAAGGCCTCCTTGGAGGGGCGACCAGGGAATGATGCCCAGCCCGTAGTCGACGGCGGCCGGTATGACCTCCAACTCGATGTCCCGGACCAACAGGTTGTAGATGGACTGCTCGCTGACCAGACCGACCAGGTTGCGCCGGGCCGCGGCCTCCTGGGCTTTGGCCAGGTGCCAGCCGGCAAAGTTGGACGAGCCCACATAGAGGATCTTGCCCTGGTAGCGGAGGACCTCCATGGCCTCCCAGATCTCGTCCCACGGGGTCAGCCGATCCACGTGGTGCATCTGGTACACGTCGATGTAGTCGGTCTGCAGCCGCTGCAGCGAAGCGTCGCAGGCGCGTCGAATGTTGAGGGCCGACAACCGGCCCTCGTTGGGCCACTCGGTCATGTCGCCGTACAGCTTGGTGGCCAGCACCGTGCGCTCCCGACGCCCGTCGCCCTGGTTGATCCAGCGCCCGACGATCTGTTCTGTCGCCCCCCGGCCCTTGGTCTGTCCATAGACGTTGGCCGTGTCGAAGAAATTGATCCCCAGGTCGTGGGCTCGATCCATGATGGCGAAGGACTCCGGTTCCTCCGTCTGGGGTCCGAAATTCATGGTGCCGAGACAGAGGCGACTGACACGGAGACCGGTGCGGCCGAGTTGGGTGTAGTCCATCGCTGGACCATATCGTGGAGCCTCCTGGTACGTTGAACACGCACCAGGCGGACCACACCCAAGGAGACGTGACCATGGCCCAGAGCGCCGGACTGCACGAGCCCGGAGATCAGCTGTCGCCCCAGACCATCGATCGACACCGCGCCATTACCTCCCTGCAAGAGGAGCTCGAGGCCATCGACTGGTACGACCAGCGGGTGGACGCCACCGCCGATGGTGAGCTGGCCGCGGTCCTGGCTCACAACCGGGACGAGGAGAAGGAGCACGCGGCCATGACCTTGGAATGGTTGCGCCGCCACGACCCCGTACTGGACGAACATCTACGCACCTACCTGTTCACCACCGAACCGGTCACCGAAGTGGAGAAAGAGGCCGAGGCGGGTGGGGAGTCGGGCCCCGGCGACGGCTCCCTCTCCATCGGCTCACTCAAGGGAGAGACACTGTGAACCACCTACTTCGTTCCCACGCCCCCATCACCGAGAGCGGATGGGACCAGATCGACGAGGAGGGTCGCCAGCGATTGGTGCCGGCCCTGGCCGGGCGCAAGCTGGCCGATTTCTCGGGTCCCTTGGGTTGGCAGCACTCGTCGACCAACCTGGGACGGACCACGTCCATCGACGGGGCCCCGGCGGAGGGACTGGTCGCTCGCCAGCGCCGGGTGCTGCCCCTCGTCGAGCTGCGAGCTGACTTCACCGTCTCACGGGACGAAGTGCTCGATGCCGACCGGGGCGCGCTGGACATCGATCTCGATGCCCTGGACGAGGCCGCTCGTCAGATAGCCATGGCCGAGAACGTGGCCGTCATCCATGGATGGGGTGAGGCCGGGATCGTGGGCATGACCGAAGCGTCGCCCCATGCCCCTATCTCGCTGGGCGCCGACTACGCCAACTATCCGAGCGTGGTGGCCAGGGCGGTCGAAGTCCTGCTCTCGGCGGGCATCGGTGGTCCCTACGGCCTGGCCCTCGGTCCCGACGGCTACACCGGCGTGGTGGAGACCACCGAGCACGGTGGCCTGGTCGTCTTCGACCACCTTCGACAGATCCTCGGTGGTCCGATCGTCTGGTCGCCCGGCGTGCGGGGGGCGGTGGTGGTGTCCATGCGGGGAGGAGACTTCCTGTTCGAGTCGGGTGAGGACCTCTCCATCGGCTACGACCATCACGATGCCGACAACGTGCACCTCTACCTGGTCGAGAGCTTCAGCTTTCATGTCGCCTCACCCGACGCCGCGGTGGTGCTCAGCGCTTGATGCCCGACCAACCCGACGAGGAGGAAGCACCCACTTCCGAGGATCCGGCCGACCCGGTGGAGGAGTCGGACGAGGAGTCCTTCCCGGCCAGCGATCCCCCCTCGTCGTGGGCGGGTGACGCCGACTGAACGTCGGCGCGGCATCGAAGGGGACGGCACCGTCCTAAGGTCCAGAGAGACGAAGCGCGTCGCATCGAGTGGGGAGAGCCAGTGGACGACGACCGAGCCCGAGCACTGCTGGACGCCGAGCGAGCCCGAGTGGAACGACTTCTGACCGAGACCGACGCGGCGGGACGTGACGACCGGTCAGAGGCGAACCAGACCGGGGACATGAGCGATCCGGCCGAACGCCTGACCGCCGAGGAAACCGACGACACCGTCTCGGGCAGCCTCCGCCAGCGCCTGGAGGCCATTGGTCGGGCCGAGCAGCGATTGGCCGATGGGACCTTCGGTCGTTCGATTCGAAGCGGCCTTCCCATACCCGAGGAGCGACTCGAAGCCGATCCGGCCGCCGAGCTCACGGTGGAGGAGGCCGGGGAATGATGACGGGCTCGCCCACCTGAGACGACTGAGCGATAGGAGGCCCCATGCCTGCTGTGACCGTGGACGACCTGTCCACCCTGCCCCGGATCCCCGAACCCGACACCGCCACCGCGCTCGAACGACCGCTGGCCTCGGTGACCACCGCGCCCGGCGGCCTGGAGGGGGAGGGATTTCCTGTGCGACGGGCGTTTGCCGGGATGGCCTTGTCCGACCTCGATCCCTTCGTGCACATGGACCAGATGGGCGAGGTCGACTACGCGCCCGGTGAGCCCAAGGGGACACCGTGGCACCCCCACCGCGGGTTCGAGACGGTGACCTACATGATCGATGGCACCTTCGCCCACCAGGACTCGAACGGTGGAGGAGGCCTCATCACCAACGGGGCCACCCAGTGGATGACGGCCGGAGGTGGCATCTTGCACATCGAGACGCCACCGGAGGACCTGGTGGTGTCGGGGGGACTGTTCCATGGCATCCAGCTGTGGGTGAACCTGCCGGCCAGGGACAAGCTGATCCCCCCGGCCTACCAAGGGCTGGAGGCCGACGACGTGACCCTGCTGTCGTCCCCCGACGGGGGAGCCCTGGTGCGGGTGATCGCCGGCCAGGTCGGCGGGCACGTCGGGCCCGGATCGACGCACACGCCCATGGCCCTCATGCATGCAACCGTGTCGCCCGGCGCGCAGCTCCGACTGCCCTGGAACGCCACGTTCAATGCCTTGGTCTACGTGCTGGCCGGATCGGGGCGGGCGGGCACCGCCGGGCAGCCGATCCAGGTCGGCCAGCTGGCCTCGTTCGCCGCCGGAGACTGGATCAGCGTGCAGGCCGACGACCGGTCCGACTTGGACATCCTGGTGCTCGGCGGTCAGCCCATCGGCGAGCACGTCGAGCACTACGGTCCGTTCGTGATGAACACCCGAGCCGAGATCGCCGAGGCCATGGACGACTTCCAGGCCGGCCGGCTAGGCACCATCCCACCCAACGCCCTGATGCCCCATGTCCCCGACCCCAAGCCGATCCGAGCCGAGCACACCGGGATCTGAGGCCGACGCCCCCGGCTCAGGGGCTGAGTACGAACTTCCCGAAGGCATCGCCATCCGCCATCTCCTGGAGGGCCGAGCGGGCATCGGCCAGGGGGCGGACGTCCTGGATGACCGGTCGAGCCCTGGTCGTCTCGAGCAGGGCCAGGAGATCGACCAGTTCGTCACGGGTGCCCATGGTCGAACCGACCACCTCCAGCTGCAAGAAGAAGACCCGGTTCAGGTCGGCCGGCGGGTTGGCGCCGCTGGTGGCGCCGCTCACCACCACCCGGCCTCCGGGCCGTAGCGACCGCAGGGAATGGGACCAGGTGGCCTGGCCCACCGTTTCCACCACCACGTCGACCTTGCTGGGCAACCGGGCGCCGGTCTCGAAGGAAGCGTCGGCACCGCACTCCTCTGCCTGTCGGCGCTTGGAGGCGTGGCGGGATGTGCAATAGACGGTGTGCCCGAGCGCCTTGGCCAGGATGATGGCTGCGGTGGCAACGCCCCCGCCGGCCCCCTGGACGAGGACGGTGGCCGGCCCCTCCAGGCCCGACCGCGTGGTGAGCATGCGGTAGGCGGTGAGCCAGGCGGTGGGGACACAGGCCGCTTCCTCGAACGACAGCGTCGCCGGCTTGGGCACCACGTTGCGCTCGGGGACCAACACTTCCTCGGCCAGGGTTCCCGGGTAGAGCTCGGAGAGCAGGGTGCGTTTCGGGTCGAGGGTCTCATCGCCGCCGCCGGCGGCCGGATCGCCGATCACCGAATGGACGACGACCTCGTCACCGTTGTCGAGCACGCCGGCGCCGTCGCCGCCCAGGATCATGGGCAGGCGATCGGGAGCCAGGCCCACACCCCGCAATGACCAGAGGTCGTGATGGTTCAAGGCGCTGGCCCGCAATGAGACTCGGACCCACCCCTCCCGGGGCTCGGGCTCCGGCTGGTCGCCGACGACCAGACCGGACAGCGGGTCGTCCTCGGACTGGGAGACACACGAGACTGCGAGCACTGTGAATTCCTCTCCTGGTGGCCTTGCCTTCCGGGTTGGTGGCGACCATAACGGATGGCCGGACCCGAGTAGATCGGCCTGTCCATTGCATGTTTAAGTCATCTGACTTAAACTGTGGGTATGGCCCCTGAGCCCCGAGCGGGCACCGCCCCTGAGTCCCGAGGCAGTGCCACCCGTCATCAGATCCTGGTGGCGGCGGAGCGGTTGGTGGGTGAGCGGGGCATCGCCGCTCTCTCGCTCCGGGAGGCCGCCGGCGCGGCCGGGGCGCGCAACAACTCGGCGGCTCAATATCACTTCGGCACCAAGGACGGGCTGATCGACGCCATCTTCGAGCTCCGGATGGGCACCATCAACCAAGCGCGCCTGGTCCGGCTGGACGCGGCCGAAGCCGACGGCAGGGGCGAGGACGTAACCGCGCTGGTCGAGGCGCTGGTGCTACCGCTGGTCGAGGCCATGGGGGAGGAGCCCCGGTCCAGTTGGTACGGGCGCTTTCTGGCCGAGTTCACGGCCGATCCCGAGGCCACGACCCGGTTGGCCGACGTCGACCGGGGGGTCATGACCGGCCTGCGGCGGGTGATCGCCGGGATGGAGGCCCACCTGCACTCCCTGCCCGCGTCCATTCGCCGGCAGCGAATCGATCTCGCCATTCGCATGACCATTCTGGCTACGGCCGAATACGAACGGCGGCGCGACGCCGGGCATCCCCAGGCCGGGTCACCCGCCGTCCTCGCAGCCGGATTGTGTGACGCAGTGACGGGCCTGCTCGACGCCTCCGTCTCCGCCTCGACCACTCGCCTCCTCGACCACCACTCTCCCTAAGGAGATCGATATGACCTTCACCATCCGACCGGGCCTGGTCGCCGGGGCTCGGCCCCTCAGCCGATTGGGCGACGACGCCCCACCGATTGCCTATGACCGCTTCGCGGTCCGGCCGGCCGGGCCGACGATCGGGGCCGAGATCTGCGGGGTGGACATCGGAGCACCGGTCGACCACGAATTGTTTGCTCAACTCGAGAGGGCCTTGCTCGAATGGAAGGTGCTCTGGTTCCGCGACCAGGACATCACCGGTGGTCAGCATCGTGACTTCGCCCGCTGCTGGGGCCAGCTCGAAGTGCACCCCTTCCTGCCCGCCGGCGAGGTGCCCGAGGTGGTGCGGTTCGACAAGGGCCCGAACGAGAGCGGGTACGAGAACATCTGGCACAGCGACGTGTCGTGGCGACTGGAGCCATCCCTGGGGTCGGTGCTGCGCTGCATCACGCCGGCCCAACGGGGCGGCGACACGTTGTGGGCCGACATGTACATGGCCTATCAATGTCTGGACGACGAGACCAAGCAGCGGATCGAGAGCCTCCGTGCCGTGCACGACTTCACCGCATCGTTCGGGTTGGGCATGGACGCCGACAAGCTCAGCGAGATGCGGGAGAAGTATCCGCCCGCTGAACATCCCATCGTGCGCACCCACCCGCGAACCGGTCGACGGCTCCTGTACGTCAACGAGGTCTTCACCACCCACATCGTCGGACTCGAGGCGGACGAGAGCGCGGCGCTGCTGGCCCATCTCTCGGCCCAGGCCCGGATACCCGAGTACCAGTGCCGCTTCCGGTGGGAGGCCGACTCCGTCGCCTTTTGGGACAACCGATGCACCCAGCACTACGCCGTGTCCGACTATGCGCCACAACGCCGCGTCATGGAGCGGGCCACCATCATCGGCGATCGACCGCGCTGATCATTTTTTCAGCCGGATCCGAGCAAGAACCTGTTGCATTGTTAAGGCGAGCGTCTTAGTCTGCTCAGGACCACATCGGTCGACCTCGACGATGAGCCGAGGAGCAGGGGGGATAGATGAAGCTTCGCAACGGCAGGATCGTGACCTGTGGCTTGGCCTTGGCCGTCGGTGTAGGAACCCTCGCGGTGGGAGCGACCTCGGCCACTGCCGCGGCCACGGCCGCGGCCACGCCGGGCGTGACGGCCAAGACCATCACCGTCGGTTCGATCAGCGACATCTCGGCCCCCATCCCCGGCCTGTTCAAGGGAGCCAAGGTCGGTGCACAGGCCTACTTCAACTACATCAATAGCCAGGGCGGCGTGAACGGGCGGAAGATCATCCTCGACGCCCGGGACAGCGCCTTCTCCTCGGGCACGGTGGCCTCCGAGGCCCAGAGCATCGCCAAGAGCGACTTCGCCTTCGTCGGGGGCTACTCGCTGCTCGACGGGGCCGAACAACCGGCCATCGACGCCAACAAGGTGCCGATGATCGCCCAGGCCCTGACCCCCTCGTTGTTCAAGGACCCCAACCTGTACTCGGCCATCCCCCTCGTCGACGGGGGCGAGGCCAACGGCCCGTTCAAGTGGCTTAAGTCCCAGTACCCCGCGGGCGTCAAGGCGGTCGGGTTCATCGGGTCCAACGCCACGGCGTCGGTGAAAGCCTCCGAAGCGACGTACCGGGCCCTGACCTACAACCTCGGCTACAAGTGGGTGTACACCCGTGACGCCGGCTACACCGAGACCTCGTTCCTGGCCGACATGGTCAAGATGAAGAGCGCCGGGGTGAAGATGGTCCTCGAGGTCACCGAAGGCCCGGCCGAGATCTCCACCATGGCCCAGGAGATCAAGCAGCAAGGTCTCAATGCCCCCTTGGTCGTCGGAGCCGGGACCTACTCGAAGGCCTTCGATCCCGGGTCGGCCGGGAACGGCACCTTGCTGTACACCGTGACCTCGCTGTACATGGGCGAGGACGCCGCGGTCATCCCGGCGGTGGGCACGTTCGACAAGTGGGTCAAGAAGACGGACCCCAACCCCACCTTGGACCTGTTCACCCTGGACGGCTGGATCAATGCCCAGCTGTTCGTGCAGGCCCTCAAGCTTGCTGGCGCCAACCCGACCCGGGCCAGCCTGGTGGCCCAACTCAACAAGATCAACTCGTTCAACGCCAGTGGGCTGATCTCCAGCCAGAACCCGGCACAGAAGATCCCCGGCCAGTGCTGGATCGCGGCCAAGTACACCAACGGGAAGTGGCTGCGGATAAAGCCCGACCCCAAGGCCGCCTTTGTCTGCAATCCCAAGGGATTCTTCCCGGCTAGCTACAAGGGCATTTCCCGCTGAGCGTCGGGCGAGCGAGAGGCGAGGAACCGTGACCGAGTTCCTGGCGCTCTTGGTGACCGGGGTGGTCACCGGCTCCATCTACGCGGTGACGGCCAGCGGCCTGGTCGTCACCTACAACGCCACCGGCATCTTCAACTTCGCCCACGGCGCAGTGGGGATGTTCCTGGCCTACCTGTACTGGCAGCTGTGGCAGGGCTGGGGATGGAACCCGGTCCTGGCCCTGGTGGTCGTCCTCGTCGTGGTCGCCCCCCTGTTCGCTCTGGCCGTCGAGCGCGTGCTGATGCGCCCGCTGTACGGGTCGTCGCTCAACACCATGATCGTGGTCACCCTGGGCATGTTCCTGATCCTCTACGGCCTGACCAGCACCATCTGGAACCAGACCGTCGTGCGGAACCTGCCCTCCTGGTTCAGCAGCGACCAGGTCGACGTGCTCAACGTCAACCTCACCTACGAGCAGCTCATCACCGTGGGGTGCGCGGTGGGGGTGGCTGTCGGGCTGTGGGTGCTGTTCAAGCGGACCCGGATCGGTGTCTCCATGCGGGCCGTGGTCGACGACCCGGCGCTGGCCTCGATGACCGGGGCCCGGTCCAGCCGCATCTCCGGTTTTGCCTGGATGATCGGGTTCATGCTGGCCGGCCTGGCCGGGATCCTCTTGGCCCCCGGTACCGGGATGAGCATCCAGATCCTGTCGGAGCTGGTGATATTCGGTTATGCCGCGGCGATCGTGGGCCGCCTGCGCAGCCTTCCCCTTACCTTCTTGGGCGCCATGATCCTCGGGATCGGCGAGTCGATGGCGGTGGGATACGTGCCCTCCAGCGCCCTCAATGACGTCACCGCTGTGCTGCCCATGGGCTTGTTGATTGTGGCCCTGCTCATCCTGCCCCAGGCCAAGCTGACCGTCGGTCGGGTGGTGCGGCTTCGGGCCCCACGGGTGCCGTCTCTCACCACCACCGTGGTCAGCGGTGCCGTCCTGGTTGCGGTGTCTGTCCTGTTGTCCTCGGTGATCACCGGCAACAACCTGTACACCTTCGGGCTGGGCCTGGCCATCGGCCTGGCCGCCCTGTCGCTCGTGTTGCTCTCGGGCTATGGGGGCCAAGCGTGGCTGTGCCAGTTCACCTTCATCGGCCTGGGCTGTTGGGCCATGAGCAAGATCGACGGGGGCAGCTCCATCCTCGGTGTCCTGGCTGCCGTGGGCCTGTGTGCCGCGGCCGGGGGGATCCTGGCCCTCCCCGCCCTTCGGCTGCGCGGCTTGTACATGGCGCTGACCACACTGGCCTTCGCCGCCCTCATGGACAGCATCTTCTTCATCAACCCCTCGGTGGTCACCGGCGGATCGCTCACCGTCGGGCGCCCCGACATCTTCGGGATGCGGTTCACCACCGACCGGTCCTTCATCGTGCTCATCGCCATCGTGCTGGCCCTGTGCCTGATCGGCGTGGGGGTGTTGCGACGCGGGCCGTTCGGTCGCCGGCTGGTGGCCATGAGCGACAGTCAGGCCGCCTGTGCCACGGTGGGGATGAACATCACCAGTACCAAGCTGGCCGTCTTCATCCTCTCGGGTGGACTGGCCGGATTGGCCGGGGCTCTCTACGGCGGCATGTCGAAGACGGTGTCGGTGTCCCAGTTCAGCTTCGTCAACTCCATGGTGCTGTTCGTAGCCGTGGTCCTGGCCGGCGTGACCATCTTGAGCGGATCGGTCCAAGCCGGCATCGGCCTGGCCTTCGCCCCGGTGATCGGACTGCACATCCCGTCGATCCAAGGCTTCACCTACATCCTGTTCGGCGTGGGCATCGTGGCCGTGGGCCGCAATCCCTACGGCATGGGACGCGTTTACTCCGACGTCGGCACCTGGTGGGACAAGCGCCGCGCCGCGGCGCGGGCCGACGACGGGATGACCGGCAGTCCTCCGACCGATGCCACCGGATCACCCCTGGCCGGAAAGGTGCCTTCCGTTGGCTGAGACCGCGCCCGTCGCCGGCAGTGCCCCGAACCTGTCGGTCTCCGACGTGTCGGTACGCTTCGGCGGGCTCCAGGCGCTCGATTCTGTCGACCTCCAGGTGGCGGGCGGAGAGATCCACGGGCTCATCGGGCCCAACGGAGCGGGGAAGACGACGCTGTTCAACGTCATCACCGGATTGCAGAGTCCCACCCAGGGCAAGGTCTACCTGGGTGGCCACGACATGACTCGGGCCAAGCCCCACGTGCGATCCCGACTGGGCCTGGGCCGGACCTTCCAACGGCTGGAGCTGTTCGGGACCCTGACCGCCCGGGAAAACGTGCAGATGGCGGCGGAGGTGCAACGGGGAAAGCTCACCGCCGGCCGATCACCAGCCGAGGAAGCGCGGGTGCAGCTCGAGCGGGTGGGCATCCTCCAGGTGGCCGACGAGCCCACCGACTCGTTGCCCACCGGCCTGGCCCGGCTGGTCGAAGTGGCCCGCGCCCTCGCCACCTCACCGACCACCCTGTTGTTGGACGAGCCCAGCTCGGGTCTCGACGCCCAGGAGACCCAGGACTTGGGCGAGGTGCTGACCCAACTGGCGTCCGAGGGCATGGGCATCCTGTTGGTCGAGCACGACATGACCCTGGTCATGGGGGTCTGTGACCAGGTCGACGTGCTGGACAACGGCCGGGTCATCGCCCGGGGTGATCCGGTCTCGGTGCGAGCCAATCCCGATGTGCAAGAGGCCTACCTGGGCGGTGAGAGCGGCCCGTCGACGACCCCGGCCGCGCCCGTACCGGGGAACGGCGCCGCCGGACCGGCCCCGACGGCCACCCCGGCACAGGCCCGGTCGGGCGAGATGGCCCTGTCGGCCATCGACGTCCGGGCCGCTTACGGGCGCATCGAAGTGCTGCACGGGGTATCCCTCACCGTGCCCAAGGGGTCAGCCCTGGCCCTGCTCGGTCCCAACGGCGCCGGTAAGACGTCGCTGCTCAAGGCCATTTCGGGGCAGTTGCCCCTCACCGGCGGGTCCGTCGAGGTGCGAGGCAGCGGACTGGGGAGGAACGCCACCGAGCGTCTGGCCCGGTCCGGAGTGTGCATGATTCCCGAGGGCCGGTCCATCTTCCCCAATCTGACCGTGACCGAGAACCTGCTCATGTACACCTTCCGCCGTTCGGGGCTGAAGAGCGCCTGGGTGGAGGAGCGAGCCTTCGAACGGTTCCCGGTGTTGGGCAGCCGAAAGAAGCAGCTGGCCGGCACGCTATCCGGCGGCGAGCAACGGATGCTCTCCATGGCCCGTGCCCTGACCACCGACCCCGACATCCTGTTGCTCGACGAGCTGTCCATGGGACTGGCCCCGCTGATCGTGGAAGAGCTCTACGGGTTCGTGGGCCAACTGGTGGCGTCCGAACAGCTGACCATCGTCATGGTCGAACAGTTCGTCCAGACCGCGTTGTCCATCGCCGACCGGGCCGCCATCATGGTCAACGGCGAACTGGTCAAAGAGGGCGAGCCCAACGAGATCCGCGACGAGGTCGTCGGTGCCTATCTGGGGGCCGACACCGCCTGACGCTCAGGCCTCGGGCTCCAGGATCACCAGAGGGATCTCCCGGTCCGTCTTGGTCTGGTACCCGGCGTAGTTCTTGTGGTCGGCGGTGATCCTCGGCCACAGTTCGGCCCGCTCTTCAGGGTTGGCCACCCGAGCCCGCATGGGTGCCTTCGCCCTTCCCTGCAGCGAGACCTGGACTCGAGGGTTGCTCTGGAGATTGAGAAACCAGGCCGGGTGGGCGTCGTCACCGCCGCGAGAGGCCACCACGACCAGAGCAGAGCCCTCCTGAATCGGTGAGGTGAGCATGACCGTGTGGACAGCACCGCTCTTGCGGCCCGTCGTGGTCAGCTCGATCACCGGCATCCGGGCCGCCTGCCATCCCAGGCGTCCGCCGCTGGCCTTGAGCACGGCGCGATGCACTGTGTTCATGGCCTTCAGGCCCAGGTCGCTGGGCACCCTATGCCCCGAGGAAGGTGATGCGCCGCTCGCGGTACAGCCAGTGGCCGCCCACCTTGACGAAGGTGTCGAAATATCGCCCGGCGGCCAAGGGCTTCAGCCCGTCGGCGGAGGGGAGGAGGAAGAAGAAGTCGGTTCGGACGCTGGCCGTATCGCCGTCGATGTCCATGACCGTGTTGGCCGTGATGTGCTTTCCTCGCCGCTCCGGGGCGCTGCTAGCAGCGAATGCGGCCAACACCTCATCCCGACCGGTGGAGGTGGCGTCGCCCATGGTGAACACGCCGTCTTCGGTGTAGAGCTCAACCCGTCGCTCGTAGTCCCCGTCGTCGGTCAGCTGGGAGTGGAGGCCGATGAGGTTCCGAATCGCTTCTTCGTCTGTAGGCACGACCTGCAGGGTACCGGCTCGTCCCTGTCGATGCCTGTCGTCGCTCGGCCCACGCCCGGTACCCTGAGCCGGCGCCACCAGTGCCCGGCCTCACGCAAGGAGCGACCCGATGCCCGAGCTTCCCCTTCTCTCCGGAGACGACGATCGCCTCCGTGCCGTGCGCGCCCGCGCCGTCGAGGGGTTCGGGCAATGGCCGAACCTGTACGCCACGCTGGCCAACGCTCCCGAGCTCCTGGCCGCGTGGGTGGACTTCGCCTGGACCCTGCGAGCGGCTCCCGAGTCGGATCGGGCGTTGCGGGAGCTGGCCATCATGCGCGTGGCCCAGCTGACCGGGTCGGACTACGAATGGCAAGCTCACTGGGCGATGGCCATCGAAGCCGGAGTCCCGGCTGAGAAGCTCACCACCCTGGCCGGATGGCGGAAGGCCGACGCCTTCTCGACGGACGAACGGCTGGTGCTGGGCGCGGCCGAGAACCTGACCAACTCGGGCGAGCTCTCGGTGGCCGAGCGCAGCCAACTGGTGGAGATCTTCGGCGAACAACAGACCGTCGAGCTGGTACTGACCATTGCCTTCTACTCCTGCGTTCGGCGGGTCCTCGGTGGCCTGGGCGTACCGGCCGACGAGCGCGGTGAGCAAGCCCCAGGCTTTGCCTAGTTGCCAGTCCCCAGGCCCGTCGGTACTGTCCTGATAGGCGCAGGGGCGAGTTCGTCTACGAGCGTGGAGCTGTCATCGATGGCACTCGGGTACCAGATGTTCGACGCTGACAACCACCTCTATGAGGCGGCCGATGCCTTCACCCGATACCTGCCCGAGCATCGTCGCACCGACTTCTATTGGGTCGAAGACGGATGGGGCCATCGGCACATCATCTTGAACGGCGCCCTGTGGGACTATCTCCCGAATCCGACGTTCGATCCCATCGCCGTGGCCGGCTGCTTGCTCGAGGTGTTCGCCCACGAGAAGTCCATGCTCGAGGCCAGAGAGTCCGGGTACACGTTCGAGCCCTTGAGCAGTCGTCCCGAGTACCAGGATCGGACTGCACGGGTGGATCGCATGGACGAACAGGGCCTCGAGGCCTCCCTGGTCTTCCCCACCCTGGTGTCGGGGCTGGAGGAGGCCACGGGCGACAACGTCGAGCTGACCGTCGACCTGTTGCGGTCGTTCAATCGCTGGCTCGATGACGACTGGGGCTTCGCTCATGAGAATCGGCTGTTCGCCGTGCCGGTGCTCTCCTTGTCCGACGTCGACCAGGCCGTCAACATGCTCGAGTGGGCGCTGGCCCGAGGGGCCCGGGCGGTGATGATCAGACCCTCGCCGGTACCGACGAGAGAGGGTTGGCGTTCGCCCGCCGACCCCCTGTTCGATCCGTTCTGGGCTCGCTGCCAAGAGGCCAAGGTCCTCGTGTGCGGGCACCTGTCGGCTAGTGGCTATCACCGGTACTCGGGCGACTGGACGGGCACCTACACCATGCAACCCCATGTGACCCAAGGCCCGTTTGCCTCCATCGCCAACCACGCCCGGGCCACCATGGACTTCTTCACCGCCATGGTGGTACAGGGGGCGGTGTCGCGTTTTCCCGATCTGCGGCTGCTGTCGGTGGAGAACGGGTCCGACTGGGTGCCGTGGCTGGTGGAGCGGTTCAAAGTCGAGTACTCGCGCTATCCGGGTTCGTTCCCCGAGGATCCGGTGGACGCCTTTTCGCGGTGCGTCTGGGTCGTGCCCTACTGGGAGGACCCGATCGGGGAACTGGCCGGGTACGTGCCCATCGAGCGCATCCTGGCCGGGTCTGATTTCCCCCATTCCGACGGGCTCGCCGACCCCACCTCCTTTGCCCAGGCTCTGTCCGGGTTCAACGATGGGGACACCAGGCGGATCATGCGCGACAACCTCAGGGCGATCCTGGTCGACGTCTAGAGACCCCCGGCGCCGGCCCCGCCGACCGGAGGGCGAGGCAGCCACCCCCTCGGGGGAGACACGGTTGTCAGGATTTGACTCGGTCGCTGGACACCGGCCACACTCGCCCACCACACGTCGTCACACGATTGACACGATCGACGCGCCAGCCCTCCCGGGCGGCGCGCCCAACCGATATGGGGAGAAGCCTGTGAAGAAACGTCGTTTGGCCGTACTCGCAGTGGCCGGAGCCGCGGCGCTGGCCAGCGTGGCCGTGGCCACGCCGAGCATGGCGGCGTCGTCGAAGTCGCCGATCACCATTGCCTGGATGGCCACGCTGTCGGGTCCCTATGCCCAACCCAGCGTCAACAACGATATGAAGCTGGCGACCAATCAGATCAATTCGCAAGGCGGTATCGACGGTCACAAGGTGCAATTCGTGGCTTACGATGCCAACCTGACCCCCCAACAGGCGGTGACGGCGACCCAGAAGGCATTGGGGAGCAAGCCCACCGCCTTCATCGGCTACTCGGTCGACGATCAAATCCAAGCCACGGCCCAGCTGCTCAAGCAGTCCGGCATCCCCGTACTGGCCGTGGCCCAGGGTCCGGCAGCCAGCTCCAACGCGGTGCACGTTCCCAACTTGTACACGGTGGTGCCCAATCTGGTGTCTGCCATCCAGGCCTCGTCGACCTACGCCTACACCAAGTTCCATCCCAAGTCGGTGGGCATCTTCCACACCGATGACACCGCGTCCAACGCCGACGCTTCGACGGCCCAGGCCCTGCTCAAGAAGCAGGGAGTGAAGAACTTCACCGTCCGCAGCGCCTCGGACCAGGCCACCGACACCACCCAGCAGGCCCTGGCCATGAAGGGCGATGACGTGGTGTTCGAGTTCGGGTTCCCCATCGTCGAGGCCAACTTCAACACCGCCCTCTCCCAGAACGGGATCAACGTGCCCATCCAAGGCGACCAGACGGGGAACTTCCTGGCCGCCTACGGTCTCAATAAGCCGGCGGAGCTGACCAAGTACGCCTTCACCCCGTACTGCTACTCCGCCGTCCTGCCCACCAAGCAAGCCAAGGCCTATTCGGCGGCCTACACCGCCGCCTACCCGGGTCAGAGCCTGCAGACGTCAACGCCCTATGTGTACGACGCCGTCGAGCTCCTGGGTGCGGCGATCAAGGCCGACGGGGGGAACGTCTCGTCCTCGGCCATCAACAAGGAGCTGGGCAAGATCAGCTACAGCGGAGTGTGCGGGCCATACCACGCCGATACCAACCATGAGCTGATGCACCAGGTGGCCATGGTCTCCTATGCCAATGGGATCAATCCGGGCGAGTTGGCGGCCACCTTCCAAGAGGGTCCAGTGCCGGCGTCCTACTTCAAGAGCTGAGCCCTACCGCCCCGCCTCTCACAGCACGGCCGCCTCGGCCGCCCGACTGCCTGCCGCAGCGCAGAATCGGGCCGGCCGGGGTCGCTACGGTGCGGTGTTCGGACAAAACATGACATCGGCGTCCTGTAGTCTCCTCCCTGTCGATTAACCATGGAGCTCGCGCCGCGCCGTGGGCCAAACGGGGAGGCACCGACATTGCCGTTGGTCGAGACAGTCAAGGGGCCGGTGGACACGGCCAGGTTGGGCAACACGCTGATGCACGAGCACGTGTTCGTCGTCACGCCCGAGATCGAGCACGAGTATCCCGAGTGGAGTTGGGACGGGAGCAAGGAAGACCGCCAGACCGAGGCCATCGGGAAACTGCAGGCGCTCAAGGCGGCGGGCGTCTCCACCATCGTGGATCTCACCGTTCTCGGTCTGGGGAGGTCGGTCGAGGACCTGGTACCCGTGGCCCGGGAGGCAGACGTCAACATCATCGTGGCCACCGGCATGTACACCTTCGACCATCTGCCCGCCTTCCTCTCCCGTCGCCCTCCGGTTCATCCCGGTTCCTCCGACGGAGACGTCCTGGTCGACTTCTTCGTCAAGGACATCACCGTGGGCATCGGCGATACCGGGGTCAAAGCGGCCGTCTTGAAGTGCTGCACCGAGGTCAAAGGGGTCACCCCCAACATCCACCGGGTGCTCAGGGCCGTGGCCCGCGCCCATCGGATCACCGGCGTGCCCATCTCCACCCACTCCAACGTGTGGCACCAGACCGGGCGGGACCAGCAACGGGTGTTCGCCGAGGAGGGCGTCGACCTGAGCCGGGTCGTCATCGGCCACAGCGGCGACACCACCGATGCCGACTACCTGAAGGAGTTGATGGACCGGGGCTCGACCATCGGGATGGACCGGTTCGGTCTTTACAATCACCCGCACCTGAGCTTTGACCAGCGGGTGCAGGTGGTGGCCACGCTGTGCGCCGACGGCTACGCCGACAGGATGGTGCTGTCCCACGACACCATGTGCGTCATGGACGACTTCCCCGGCTTCTTCGAGGCCAACCCGTCCTGGGTCTACACCCACGTCTCCGATCAGGTCCTCCCCGCCCTGCGAAATCGGGGCGTGTCCGACGCTCAGATCGACCAGATGCTGGTGGGCAATCCAAAGCGGATCTTCGCCCAGCACGGAGGTTACTGACCGGGTGCCGGAGCGCGGCCCCGACCTCTCGTCTGGTCCGGCGCCGGATGTGAAACCTTCTGGTTGAGCGGCTAGACAGAGTTGGGGTGCCCGAGCTGAGCAGCGACGGGCGCATGACCAGGGGAGCAGGGAATGGAAAGCGATATCCGTGACACGCCGGCCGACGAGTACTGGTCGGAGTTCGAGCACAAGTGGACGGCGCTCCTGAGCTACCGGTACTTGGGCAAGGTGAGCAGCGCCCTCGACAATGCTCCTGAGGGCACGACGATGCCATTGCGCCACGACATGCGCAACGTTGCCGGGGGCATCATGGCTGCTCCCCTGTGCATCGCCTCGCCCGAGTCGGGGGGCATGGCCGATGACCTCTTCGTGCCCAACCCGATCATTGCCTCGATGCAGATCCTGGACGATGCCCGTGACGTAGCCAAAGTGGCCGTCATCTCCGAGACCATTCATCTCGGTCGCACCATGGGGTTCAGCCGCTCACGGGTGGTCGACGACGCCGACCACGATCGGGTCATCGCCCTCTCGACCGGCATGGGGGTCAGCCTGGGCCCCACCCCTCCCGGCTTCGAGAAGGTGGACAACCCACCCATCGACGTCGTGGATTCGCCGTCGATGCCGCCGCTCCACCAGGTCTTCGGCGCTTCCAAGGGGGACGACGGGAGCTGGACGCTGCCCGAGCTCCAGCTGGAGTTCGCATCGCCCGATGCCGCACTGCACCTCGGCCCCATCCACATCGTGCTCGAGACGGCGGCCAATGACCTGGCCGCCGCGCATGCCGGTACCGATCAGCTCCAGATCGAGAGCTGGCAGGTGATGTTCGTGGCCCGGGGCAAAGTGGGGCCGTTCCGGGCTACCGGGGAGGCATTCGACGGGGGACAGGGGCGCGTGGGGGTTCGTCTGTCCCTGCACGACGAGGGGAACAAGGACAGGGTCACCAGCACCGGTTCGGGTGTCTACCGCCGTCTGGGCTGATCCGGTCGGCCGGTACATTGACAGCAGGTTCATCGACGGAAGGGTCTGGAGGGGCGATGGCACAAGTGGAGTCGGCATGGGGGAGGTACCCGGATTACTCGATCGATCTCGTACCCTTTCGGGGCACGGCCCGGGCCTGGCACGACGACCTGCTCATCGCCGAGAGCACCTCGGCCCTGCGGGTCCTGGAGAAAGACCATGTCGAACGGCTGTACTTCCCCGAGTCCGACGTCCGTTTCGACCTGTTCGAAGCGAACGACCACCACAGCATCTGCCCGTTCAAAGGCGAGGCCGACTACTGGACGTTGACCGCCGCCGACCCGGCCCAAGAGGACGTGATCTGGGCCTACCCAACGCCCCTCGACGAAGTGGCCGGGTTGAAAGGTCATGTCGGCGTCTACCACGAGCGGTTGCGGGTCGAGCTCGAGGAGCGGGGGACCGACGAACGGGACGTCAACACCACCCGGGTGCCCACGTGGGGCGATGCCGCTGACCTCATCCAGCTCATCGACGTGCAGCCGAACGGTCCGGACCGGTTCGTCGGTCCGCCCTACCGGGACAAGACCCGCAACGTGGTCGAAGGGGGTCAGTTCCTGGCCCAGGCCATCGTGGCCGCCTCGAAGACCATGCCTGAGCAACAGGTGACCTCGGCCTATATGACCTTCCCCAAGGCCGCCTCGTTCGACGACCCCATCGACATCACCGTGGAGAAGCTACGCGCCGGCCGGACCTTCTCCACCCTGGCCATCCGGGCCGAGCAGAACGGCATGCTGTGCAGCCCGGGACTCGTCCTCATGGATGCCGGCGCACCCGACACCATCGCCGACCAGGTGGCCATGCCCGACGTCCCCGGCCCCTACGAGTCCGAGCCCTACGACATGAAGGTCCTCGGACGCGACCTGCGCATCGTCGACGGTGCCTACTCGCCCGATCCCAACCGCGACGGACCGCCGGTCATCTACGCCTGGATGCGTTTCCGTGACGCACCGCCCGAGCAGTACCTCCAGAGGGCACTGGTGGCCCAGGCCACCACCCACTGGACCATCGGGGCGGCCATGCGCCCCCATCACGGTTTCGGCGAGGCCGATGCCCACGTCACCATGTCGACCGGCATCATGTCGGTGGGCATCGCCTTCCACGACGACGCCCCGGTGACCGAATGGTTCCTGTATGCCAATCCCGCCATCTGGTCCGGTCGTGGCCTGGCCCAAGGCCAGGGACAGGTGTTCAGCGAGGACGGCCGGTTGATGGCGTCCTACACGGTGCAGGCCATGATCCGCCGTTTCACCACGGCGCCCGACGCCATGGGCAAGGACGCCTCCAACGCCATGTGATCCCCGGGGGCGTCAGGTCTGGCCCGCCCCACACGGCTCCACGGTGAGCTCGCGGCCCAACGAAGCCCGGATGGAGTCGGCCACCATCGCCGGGTCCTGTTGCGGCCCGAAGTGGTTGAGCCCTGCGAACAGCTGGCCCCGGCCGTGGGGGAGCCTGGAGACGAAGATCTCATTGCGATCGGCCGCACGCGAGCCCGGCTCCGAGCCGCAGGCGATCACCACGGGGCAGCCCACCTCGGAGAGTCGCGCATAGATGGTGGTGCCGGAGAAGTTGCGGAAGGCTCCGGCCTCGTACTCCGGCCGGCACTTGAGGTGGACATTGCCATCTGGGCCCTCGCCAAGTCCGTGCTCGACGTAGGCCGCCAACGCATCGGGGGCAAAGGAGTCCATCGGAGGCTTGCCCCCGTAGTTGGCCAGGGCCGCCTGGCGCGACGGGAAGCTGGCCCGTCGGCGCAAGGCCAGATCGACGGCCTCGGAGCTTCCGTCGTCTTCGGGCGAAGGAACGTAGATGGCGGGCTCGTAGGCATAGATGGACCCAAAGGTGCCCGGTGTCAGTTGTTCGGTCAGCAACAACGTGGCTCCGCCCAGGGAATGGCCCACAGCTCGAGGCTGATGGAGGCCGAGGGTCTCGACCACCGAGCGGATGTCCTGGGCGAACCCTTCCCACGAGAAGTCGAGGTCGGGAGGCGCACCCGAGTCCCCGTGGCCCCGCAGATCCAGCGACCAGCAGTGGAAGTCATCCTGCAGGTGCCGGGCAATCGGGAGCCACATCAGCCCGTGGAACCCGGTGGCGTGGACCATCAGCAACGGCGGTCCCGATCCTCCGAGGTCGAAATAATTGATCTCCACTCCGTCGGGGGTCACGACCACGGGCACGGCAGCACTCTACCGGGATCGCCCCACGGGCCACCAGGTGACCAGGCGCTCCGGCTCCGGTCTTGCGCCCCTCAGAGGGCGATACCGCAGACCTTGGTGTCCAGGTACTCGTGGATGCCCTGCCGTGCCCCTTCGCGTCCGACCCCGCTCTCCTTGATGCCGCCAAAGGGCACCGCTGCGGAAGTCGGATTGATGTCGTTCACCCCGATGATCCCGAAGTCGAGACCCTCGACGGTGCGGAGGGCCCGGCTCAGATCCCGGGTGTACACGTACGAAGCCAGGCCGAACGTTGTGTCGTTGGCCATGGACAGCACCTCCTCCTCGTCATCGAAGACGATGACGGGAGCGATGGGCCCGAACGTCTCCTCCCGGTAGATCACCATGTCGGGGGTGACGTCGGTAAGGACGGTCGGCGCCCAGAACTGCCCGTGGGCGAAAGCCTCGCCGTCGAGTCGCTGGCCGCCGACGCGGACCGTGGCCCCCAGGGCCCGGGCATCGTCTACCTGGTGCTGCATCTTGGCCAGGGCCGGCTCGTCGATGAGGGGCCCGATGGTTATCCCGTCGTCGAGCCCGTTGCCGGGGCGGAGGCGCTCGACCCGCTCGACCAGCGTGTCGATGAACGAGTCGGCCACGCCCCGCTGGACGAAGATGCGGTTCGGGCAGATACAGGCCTGCCCGGTGTTGAGGAACTTGACCAGGGCCAGTCCCTTGGCCGCATGCTCAGGATCGGCATCGTCGTACACGATGAAGGGTGCGTGGCCGCCCAGCTCCAGGGAGACGCGCTTCATCTGCTCGGCCGCCCGTGCCGCGATGTGCTTCCCCACGTCGGTGGAGCCGGTGAAGCTGATCTTCCTGACGGCCCGATTGGTGAGCAGCTCGTCTCCCACCGGCTCGGGATCGCTGGTGGTGATCAGGTTGACCACACCGGGCGGGAACCCGGCGTCCTCGAATACCCGGAAGGTCTCCACCGCGCACAGCGGAGTCTGCTCGGCCGGTTTCACCACGATCGTGCATCCGGCGGCCACGGCCGGGGCCACTTTTCGGGTGATCATCGAGATGGGGTAGTTCCACGGCGTGATGGCTGCGGCCACACCGACCGCCTGATGCAGCACCAGAAAGCGCTGATCGGCCCGGGCTGACGGGATGGTCTCGCCGTAGACCCGCTTGGCTTCTTCGGCGAACCAGGCCAGGAAGTCTGCGGCATAGCCCACCTCGTTGCGGGCCATCCGGAGGGGCTTGCCCTGTTCTTGGGTCATGAGCCGGGCGAGGTCCTCTTGCCGCTCGAGCATGAGTCCGTGGGCCTTGTTCAGAAGCTCGGCCCGGGCGTAGGCCGTGCGAGCCGACCACTCGGGAAAGGCGGCTTCCGCCGCATCGACCGCGGCGTGGGCGTCGTCGGCGCCGCCATCGGCCGCCTGGCCGAGCACCTCGCCTGTCGCCGGGTTCACTGCGTCAAATGTCCGCCCCGAGGCGGCCTCGAGCCATTTTCCATCGATGAACAACATGTCGTCCCCGTTCGTCTGGTCGGTCGGTTCTTGCTCAGAAGTTCTTGAGCATCTCGATCGAGTCAACCGAGAGGCCCCACGGCGACTTGATCGTCGCTCCTCCGTCCACCACGATCGTCTGGCCGGTGATGCGGGCGGCCAATCCGGAAGACAGGAAGAGCACGGCGTTGGCGATGTCCCGGGCCCGCGGGGAATTGAGCGGTGCCGCACCGTCGGCGCCCCATTGGTCGTCGGGCTGGTCCTCGTTGCCGCCACCCACGCTGCCCGGGGCCACGGCGTTGGCCCGGATGCCGTGCCGGCCCAGCTCCTCGGCCACCGTCTTGGTCAGCGAGATGATGCCCGCCTTGGCTACGCCGTAGGCCACGTGATAGGCGGCCGAGCCGATGCCGTCCACCGAGGCCAGGGCGACCAGCGACCCCCCGGTGCCCTGCCGGATCATGTGGGCAGCAGCGGCGCGGTAGAGGTAGAAGGCGTGGCTGATGTTGTTGTCGATCGACCATCGCCAGTCATCGTCGGTGAACTCGTCGAAGACCGACCATTTCGCGCCGCCGATGATGTCCACCACCAGATCGAGGCCGCCCAGCGCTTCCACCGCCTCGTCCACGGCGCGCCTGCTCTCGTCGGGCACGGTCATGTCGGCGACGATGGCCACCGCCTTGCCCCCGCCCTCGTTGACCTCGGCCACGATGTCATCGGCACGACCCTTGTCCATGTCGATACAGGCCAGGGTCACGCCGGCCGCGGCCAGCTTCAGGGTGCTGAGCCGGCCCATGCCCGCCCGGGCCGGCCGATAGCCGGCACCGGCGACGAGGCCCCGCTTGCCGGAGAGCCCGAGGTCGATGAGTTCGTCGAAGTCGGTCATGCCCCGACCCTACTAAGGCCCACCGATACGAGCCCTCATCGAACCAGCGAGAGGGCGTCGTGATCGGGCCCGTTGGCGGCGCGAGGATGTCGGCGTGGACCCCTACGCCCAGCAGCTGGCCGACGCCGTCGACGGCGTCCTCGCCGCTTGGGTGGAGCGGTGCATTGCCCTCCGGGTTGAGCAGGCCGGGTTGGTCGAGACGCCACAACTGCGGCAGGCCACCGTGCGGGCGGGGGAGACGGCCCGCCGCCAGGTGGGCCCCCGCTTGCGGGCCCTCTTGGACACAGACATCGATGCCCAGACCACAACGCCGCTGGCCATCCTGCGCCGGGCGGTGGAGTATCCCACCTCGGTCCTGCGGGAGGCCGGGGTCCCCACCGTGTCCAGGGACCGATTCAGCGAGACCAACTTTCCTGATGATCCCTACGATCTCACCCCGTCCAAGTTCGCCGACATCGACCCGTCGCTGGCCGACCCCGGGTTGGCGTGGGGGGCCTCGAAGGCCATGGCCCACTTGCAACGGCATCGGCCCCGATAGCCGGGCGCCAGCCGTTCGACCATGGGCCAGATACGAAGAAACCCCACCCGACCGTGGTCGAGTGGGGTTTCGGACGACTACCCGTCTTAGCGAATCCGCGGGAGGGGGGAACCTGCCGAACATCGAAAGGCGGCTGCCATCAACTCCATCCAACCAGAGCGCCGCACCAACTATTCCGATGTCGGCCCATCCGGCGCCATTGTCACAGAACCGTAACCTGACCGGGGACCCCGCTCGCAGCCGATCGAGAAGGGCCCAGGTGCCATCATGGCCCGATGGACATTGCCATGACCCTGCCCACCATGCTCCCGCACGGCCGGAGGGAGCTGTTGGCCTGGTGCCGGGACATCGACGAGGGGCCATGGTCGAGCCTGGCCGTGCCCGAGCGGGTGACGTATACCAGCCACGCCTTGACGGTCCAGCTGGCGGCGGCGGCAGCCCTCACCGAACGAGTCCGGTTGTGGACCACGTTGATCGTGCTTCCCGCTCACAACGCGGTGCAGGTGGCCAAGGACATGGCTTCGGTCGACCAGCTGAGCGACGGCCGGTTGACCCTGGCCGTCGGGGTGGGAGGTCGGGAACAGGACTACCGGGCCATCGGCGGAGACTTCACCCGTCGGTGGGAACGCATGGACGCACAGGTGGCCGAGATGCGTCGCATCTGGGCCCAGAGCCCGCCGTTCGAGGGCTCCGATCCCGTCGGTCCGCCGCCCGTCCAGGATGGCGGCCCACCCTTCGTGGCCGGTGTCATCGGGCCCAAGGCGTTGGCTCGCGCCGCCCTTTGGGCCGTCGGGGTCGACGATCCCACTGCCATCACCGAGGTGCAGGGGGATGCACTGGCCGCCCAGCGCCAGAAGGTGGTGCAGGCGTGGAAGGACGCCGGCCGGAAAGACCAGCCGCATTTCTCGACCAGCCTCTGGTACGCCCTCGGTCCGGAGGCCAAACAGCAGTTGGGCGACTACGTCTACCGCTATCTGAAGATCTTCGACCCGGACTACGCCCGGGCCACGGCTGATTCGGCGCCCGTGCACACCCCCGAAGCACTTCGCCAAGCCATCGACACGGCCCGCGAAGTCGGTTGCGACGAGTTCTTCCTGGTGCCCACCACGGCCGACCCGAGTGAGCTGGCCCGTACCCGCGACGCCCTGGGCCTGTAGACCAAGCCCCGTTCGTCACCGGGGCGGGGCGAGAGCCCGTGCCCTACTGTTGAGCCATGCCCACATTCGAACATGTAAATCTCGGTATCCCGGTGGAGGGGGCCGAGGCCGAGACGGGGTTCCTGGTCGATGTCCTGGGCTTCCGTACCGTGGACCCTCCGGCCGAGATCAAGGCGCGCTTCAGCCCCCTGTGGTTCGAAGGGGACGACGGAAAGCAGATCCATCTGAGCGTGGATCCGGAGCACCGTCCGGCCGCGCGCGCTCATGTGGCCGTGTGGCTCGGCGATGACCTGGCCGCCACCGAGGACCGGTTGAGCAGCTCCGGCTTGGAGTGGAAGGCCATGGACAGCGCCACCCGTCGGGTCGTCTTCACCCGAGATCCTGCCGGGAACCGGTGGGAGCTGACCGGTCCGGCCGTCGCCGGACCGTAGATATCGGGGCCAGCGCCCTCAGGGCTCCAGGACGACTTTGATGGCGCCGGCGTGGCGGTCCTGGGCGGTGGTGAATGCCTCGGCCGCGGCGTCGAGCGGGAACCGGTGGGTGATGATCGTGTCGGGCACCTCGGGTCGGGAGGCCAGCAACGCCCCGGCCACCTCGAAGTCGCGAGAGGGACCGACCCGCCCGTACATGCTCGATGGGATCAGGTTGATCTCCTTCATGGAGACGGCATAGGCGGGGATGTCCACGGTGCCGTCCCAGTAGCTGCCGAGCAGCACCACCCGGCCGCCCGGTCGGCACAGCTCGACCGCCCGGGCCAGGGCGCTGGCTGTGCCGGCGGCTTCGATGACGACGTCGTAATCGCCGTCGCCCATCGTGGCCGCACCCAGCCGATCGGCCGCCTGGCGCTGCGCCTCGTGTCGGGCCTCCAGGGCCACCGCGGCTCCGGTGGCCTGGACCGCCACCACGGCGGTCTGGCCGATGGATCCGCCTCCGACCACCGCTACCCGTTCATGGGGAAGCAGTTGTGCCCGGCGGACTCCGTGGACGGCCACAGCCAGTGGTTCCACCAGGCAGGCGTCCGTGATCGAGAGACCCGACGGGACGGGGATGATCGACGATGCCGGCACCAGGCACTCGTCGGCCATGCCGCCATTCTGGCCGATGCCCATGATCATGTCGGGGCCAACGGTGCACAGGTTGTACTCGCCGTTCCGGCAGGGACCGCACTCGTGGCACGGGGCAATGGGCTCCACCGCCACCAGGGTCCCGTCGTCGAGCACACCGGCGATCTCGTGGCCCATGATGGTGGGCATGTCGAATGACAAAAGGTGGAGGTCGGAACCACAGATGCCGGCCGAGGCCACCCGGACCCGGACGCCCTCACCGCTGGGTGCCGGCTCCTCCGACACCCGAGCCGAGCCTCCGGTACAGCGGACGGCCCTCACCGGCGCGCTCCGATCCTGCCCGTTTGTTCGATGTCCACACGACCTCCCATGCCCGATGCCCCAGCCAGGCTGGTGCCTCCGACCATAGACCGGCAACCGAGACGGAGCCGAGCGGGCCCGGCGGCACGCTACCTTCAACCTCATCGGTCAGTAGGAACAGAACGAGGAGGACCTTCATGGACGATGCTCAGGTACAGGCGCTCCTCGACAAGCAGGCCATCCATGAGGTCGTGTTGCGGTACTGCCGGGGGGTGGATCGTCTGGACCTATCTCTGGTCCGGTCGTGCTACCACTCCGACGGGGTTGACCATCACACCGGTTTCACCGGCTCCGCCGACGACTACGTGGCTTGGATCGATGGAGGGTTGCGACGATTCACCGGCACCATGCACCTGATCGGCAACCACCTGTGCGAGCTGCAGGGCGAGACGGCCCACGCCGAGACCTACGGCACCGCCCATCACTGGGGTGAGCCGCTGGGTGACCCGACCATTAATTTCACGTCGGCCTTTCGTTACGTCGATCGTTTCGAGCGGCGGGGCGGACAGTGGCGCATCGCCGAGCGCTTCGCCGTCCGGGAGTGGACCCGCGCCATCCCCGCCGATCAGGTCAGAGCCAAAGAGGGCGAGGGACCGGTTGCCAGCCGGGACCGATCAGATCCCGTGTACCGGCGCTGAACCCAGGGTTGGTAGCGTCTGTGCCGATGGCCCTCCCCGCCCCTTCGCACGGGAGTGCACCAGCACCGCCGGTGGACGTGCGTTTTCAGTCGTTCTCGCGCTCCCGGTGGGCCGCGCTGGGACAGCCAGTACCCGACGGGCTGTCACCATCGGACGTGGCCAAGCTGTCGGCCACGGGGGAGCCGGCTGCGGTGGACGAGGTGACCGAGGTCTACCGACCCCTGGCCCAGCTCCTGGCCCTCCGAGCGACGGCCACAGCGGAGCTGCAGCGTCTCACCGATGAATTCCTGGCCGATGATCGACCGTCGGCACCGTTCATGATCGGGATCGGTGGGGGCGTGGCCGTGGGCAAGAGCACCACAGCCCGGATCCTGCAGGCCCTGTTGAGTCGTGGCCCGGGTCACCCCCGCGTCGAGCTGTTGACCACCGATGGTTTTCTCTACCCCAACGCCGTGCTCGAGGAACAAGGGCTCATGATGCGCAAGGGATTTCCCGAGAGCTACGACCAGCGCACGTTGGTCAGCACCCTGGCCGCCATCAAGGCCGGGCATCCCGACGTAGAGACGCCCGTCTACTCCCATCACACCTACGACATCCTGCCGGGGGAATCCCAAGTCATCGGCCGACCGGACATGGTCATTGTCGAGGGGTTGAACGTGCTCGAGGTGAACACCAGGGGTGCACCCGATCACGTCATGGTCTCGGATTTCTTCGACTTCTCCATCTACGTCGATGCCGCCGAGGAAGATGTCGCCCGGTGGTTCGTCCAGCGGCTCCAGGGCCTCCGGACCACGGCATCGCAAGAACCAGATTCGTACTTTCGCCGCTTTGCCTCGATGACCGACGAGCAGGTCACGGAGATGGCCGAACAAGTCTGGTCGGAGGTCAATCTGGTCAATCTGGTCGAGAACATTGCGCCGACCCGGGGGCGGGCCCACATGGTGATGGTGAAGGACGGCAACCACCGGGTATCCCAAATCCGTCTCCGGCCGGCCTGACGCCGGTTCCCGGCTCCCATGTGCCTGCTCGTCGCCGTCTTCCAGGTGGTGGAGGACGCGCCCGTGATCATCGCGGCCAACCGCGACGAACGCTACGACCGGCCGGCGACGCCGCTGGCTGCGCTCTCCCCGGCTCGTCCCCGGATCCTGGGTGGACGCGACGAGTTGGCCGGAGGCACGTGGTTGGCGGTGAACGAGCATGGCGTGGTGGCTGGGCTCACCAACAAGCCCGCCGTCGCAGGCCGGGATCCGGCCAAGCGCTCGCGGGGCGAGATACCCATGGTCCTGGCCACCGAGGCCTCGGCCGCCGATGCCGTCGGCGCCCTCAGGGCGACGCTCACGCCCGAGAGCTTCAACCCGTGTTGGGTCCTGGTCGGAGACCGTGACTCCCTGCACTACGTGGACATGACCGACCCCGACGGCGCCAGCAGTGAGTCGCTGCCGCCCGGGGTCCACATCCTCGAGAACAAACCGCTCGGGGAGCCCAGCGCCAAAGTGCGGCATGTGCGCGACCTGGTCGGGGATCTCGGTAGCCGGTCGGCGGCCGAGGCCCTCACTCGCCTGCGGGCGGTGTTGCGCGATCACGTGATCCCGGAAGCGCCGCTCGAGGACACCGAAGCGGCGTTGCTCGGGGCCCAGGTCTCCGCCTGTTGCGTCCACACTGAGCTCTACGGCACCCGGTCGTCGATGTTGGTCCACGATCCAGCCTCCCGGGACATCGAGCCTCAGGTCTGGGCGTCGAACGGCCCGTCGTGCGTGAACGTCCTCCAAAAGGCATCCTTCGCTCCCTGATCCCGGCCGAAGGGTGCCGTCGGCCGGCATCCGAGCCTCCCGTCCGGTCCCTTGTCTGCTCCGGTCGCACGTGTGATGCTGTGGCGGAACGCCCGTGAGGGAGGCGACATGTCACCGGGGACAGCGGCGAATGTGGGTACTTCGGGCCCGACTGTGGATTTCGACATGACCCGCGGTCGAATCGTCGAGTTTCTCTGCGATCGTGGTGCGAAAGCCATTCCCCATCCCCATGGCACCTTGTTCGAGCATCTGGTCGGCACCGAGCAACTGCTCCGAGCATGGGGATGCTCCGACACCGTCGCTCTGGGCGGGCTCGCCCACGCCGTGTACGGGACGGACGGGTTCGCACCCCATCTGCTGGAGTGGTCCGAACGCCGTGAACTGGTCGACCTGGCCGGCGCCGAGGTGGAGGCGATCGTCTACCTCTACGCCTCGTGCGACCGCGGCGCCACGTACCCGCAACTGGAGAAGGACGGCCCGGTGGCTTTCCGAGACCGTTTCTCGGACCGGACGTTCGAACCGTCACCAGCAGCGCTGCAGGACTTCGTGGATCTCACACTGGCCAACGAGATCGAGATCGCCGCGCCGGGAAGTGGTGACCCGGCACCGCCGTGGCTCCTGGACCTGGTCGGGCAGATCCAAGCCCGGGCCAGTGCCGTCGCTCGCCTCGGGGTCGGGGCGGTCCTCGGGGCCGGGTGAGCGCGTCAGCTCCCGAGGCCGCAGGGAGACAGCGTTGCTGGCTCCCTCAGTCGACGGCTGGTGTTGCCTCCAACCCCGGGCGCCTGTACTTCCCCACGTCGCCGGCCATCTGTTTGAACGGGTAGAGCACCATGGCGAAGTAGGTCTTGACCAACCGGCCGGGCGTGGGCCGGTCTTCGAGCGGGAACTTCTGGTCGGCGATGCCCGTCTCGGGGTACTCGTCCCAGCCCTGGTATTGGGTACGGAAGATCCGGTCCCAGAAGCTGAAGACGGTGCCGAAGTTCACGTCGATGTGCTCGGGGGCGTGGGAATGGTGGACCCGGTGGTACTGGGGGGTGACCAGGACGTACCGGAGCGGACCCATGTTGGTGCGGATGGCTGTATGGGTCCAGGCCGTGAAGTAGGTCGTGGCCACCACCAATGCGAACGCAGCCGGAGCGGAGAGTCCGAGGAATCGGGCGGGTATGAGAACGAGGGTGGCCGAGATCATCGCCTCGACGAAATGCACCCGGTTGTCGGTCAGGGTGTTCAGGTTGGGCGCGGCATGGTGCACGGCGTGGAAGTACCAGAACGTCGGCACTTTGTGCCTCGTCCAGTGGGTGAACCAGAACAGAAAATCGGTGAGCAGAAAGGCCACGACGGCGGTGGGAAAGACCCCGATGTACAAGTTGAGATGCACACCCGCGCCCCCGAACACCTCGGTGTACATCACATCGAGGATGGCCGCCCACAGGGCCACGATGGTCAGGGTGAAAAACGGCGCCATGAGGATCCAGACCAGGTCCTGGGCGCCGCCTACGGTGACCATGCCGCCGCCGGGTTGTGCAGGCCACAGCCGCTCCATGACCAAGAAGACGCAGACCAGTCCCCAGTACCAAGGATTCAGGACTGCGGCCCGCCATCCGGCCCAGACGTTCTCACTGACCGTGTGGGTGGTGTGCCCGTTGATGGCAGAAAAGGCGTGATGGGCATCCAATCCCAGCCCGGTGACCAGCAGGGCCACCAGCACCAGGGCGACGCCAGTGCCGATCCGACGGCGCCGACGTCGCTGCCAGTCGCGGGTGTGGTCAGTGACGATCCCCCCGTTTTCCAACGATCGCTCCCTATGGTCCGGGACGCGGCCCGAGCCGGTCCGCCCGTCACTCCTCCAATCGTGGCACAGAGTGTACGGCTACCGACGGCGCGTGGTCGAGTTGTCAGGTCCCTTTCGAAGGCCGGCCCTAGGGCCGGCATCCCACCAGGGGGCGACTGATCAGCTCACCTGGCCGTCGGGACGCGATCGGGCTGAGGGCCCGACTGGTCACGAGGGCCGGTGACGTAGCCGTCGTTCTCGGCCATCTCGTCCATCCCGATGGGGCCGTTAGCCCGACCGGCCAGGAATTGGTTGATGATGGGATCATCGGTGCTCAACATCTCGTCCCTGCTGGCGAACTTCACCAGCCGGGAGCGGAAGAGGACGCCCAGGTAGTCGGCGGTCCGTTTCACCGACGAGATGTTGTGGGTGATGATGAAGAAGGTGGCGCCGGTCTCCTGTTGCGCGGTCAGCACCAGATCGTCCAGATAGGCCACCCGGACCGGGTCCAGACCGGAGTCTGGTTCATCGAAGAGCACGATCTCGGGATCGGTCACCATGGCCCGGGCCAGACCGGCGCGTTTCTTCATCCCGCCTGATACCTCGCCGGGAAGCTTCTTCAGGTGGTCCAACAGGCCGACCAGCTCGGCGTTGCGAAGGACGACCTCTCGGATCTCCCGCTCGTTCTTTCGGGTGTGCTCGCGCAGCGGGAAGGCGATGTTGTCGTAGAGGCTCATCGACCCGAACAAGGCTCCGTCCTGGAAGAGGACGCCGAACTTGCGCCGGATCTCGTAGAGCTTCTTCTCCCGCAATCCGACCATCTGGGTGCCGTCCACCCAGATCTCGCCCGCTTCCGGCTTCAGCAGACCCAGGATGTTCTTGAGCAGCACCGACTTCCCGGTGCCCGACGGGCCGAGGATGGCGGTGATCTTTCCCTTGGGCACATCGAAGGTGATGTCCTCGAGCACCGTGTTCGATCCGAACCGTTTGGTCACCCCGCGTACGGAGATGATGGGCTCTCCCGGGGCGATCCACGGTCGCACCTCGCCATCGGTGGTGACCGCCGTTTGCGCTGTGGGCTGGCTCGCTTCTGCCTGTGTCATGGTGTCCCCTCTTTCAAGAGAGAACGTCCGGTCCGTGTTCTCCTTGTGCCCGAACGGTCAGTTGACACCGAGAAGTCCCTCGACCGGCGTGGTCAGGGAGCCGGAGCCCGACGGGAGCGACGGGACGGTGAGGGCAGGATCGATCGGCTGGCTCAGATCGCCCAGGGGAGGAATCGGGGCCACCGCCGGCCCGGTGGGAGCGGCCGGGAAAGCGGTGGGGCCGGGAACGGGGATGAGGGTGTTGGTCGGGAGCGGGTTCGACGGCACCGGGGTCAGGCCCGGGTTGGGCAAGGCGCCGCTTACGCCGGGCACCCCGATTCCCACTGTCCCGGTGGGCGACGACCCACTGGTTGTTGCCGACGGGGGCACGGTGGTCTGGTCGGTGGCGCCCGCGCTGGACGATGGGGCTGACGGCAGTGCCGATCCGCCGGGGAGCGGCGACGCCGACGACCCTCCCGACAGCGGCACTGTGTTGTCCCCGGCCCCACCCCGCGAACCGAGCGGGCCGGTGTTGGCCTGTGCGGCCGGAGCCACCGCGGCCACGGCGTGGTGCTCCGCCTGGCTGCTACCCGGCAGCACCGCGGCCACCACGGCGAAGGACGTCAGGGCCATGGCGGTGGCCAGCCCTCGCGCCCCGCCTGTGCTGCTCAACACTCCGGCCACCGGGTGCACCCGTCGGGCCACCGAGCTGCCTGCTCGGCGCAGGGCCCCCCAACGGCCCAGGGCGATGCCGCCGATGACGCTGTTCACGCTGGCGATGGAGGCGTACTCGCGCTTGAGGGCTTGGCGGGCCCGCCAGATCAGGCTCTCGACCGTCCTGATCTCGACTCCCTCGTGCGTGGCGATCTCCTGGTAGGTCCATCCGGAGCCCTCTCGCAACGAGAGGACCTGACGGTGACGGGGCGAGAGGCGTTCGAGGGCCTGGACGGCGAGGTCGCCCTCCACCGACGTCATCAGGGCGTCTTCGGGGGTGTCGGCGCTCAGCGGCTCCGCGGCCTGCTTGGCCGCGATGTCGACATCGGCGGTCGGGGTGCTGCGCACCCGACGGCGCTGGATGTCCCGGCATCGATTGTCGGCAATGACGGTGAGCCATGGATAGAAACGCCGCTCCCCGGCGAAGTTGGGGAGGGCCCGCCACGCTCGGGCAAAGGCATCCTGGGCGACGTCTTCTGCTTCCTCGTGGTCGTGCAGACGTCGGAAGCAGAATCGGTAGACCCGGGCGTAGTACCGCGAATAGAGCTCGCCGAATGCCGATGAGTCCCCGGCTTGGCATCGCTCGACGAGCACCCGATCACGGTCGAGGTCGACATCGTCGTGTAGTACGGATAGCTCGCTCGGTTGCAGAGCCATGGATCTGTGTCCTCCCCCAAGAAGGCCCCATCAGCTGGGTAATCAGCTCGGTGCATCGGTCCCTTACTCGTAGGTAACGGACGGGGAGGACAGAACTTGCGAACGAGTCGAACATTTGCGCCCCGATCCGAATTCCTTTCGAACTTACCGAAAGGTCAGCACCTTCCAGCCGTTGTTCAGGCACTGTCCTGAACAGAAGACCAAGAGCCGGCGGAAGGGGGTCCACCATGGCGCACGGCAGCACGGACACACGATCACAGCCCTCTGGGGGGTACCCGGTCCTTTCCTGTCGGCCCCCCAAGGGCAGCGCTAGGACCGGGTTCCCCCACAGGGTTGGTATCGAGTATGCGTCATGTCGCGCCCAGAGTGGTCGCGCTCTCACTGGAAAGTGGGCGGGGCCGGCATTGGCCCATCTTCGCCCAGGTCAAAGGCATTCCCGTGCCGGGTCAGCCATGCCCGACACTCGGCTGACACCGGCGATGGGGTCGACAATTGCAGTGAGGACGTCCTGATGCCCGCCACCAAAGAGGCCGCCCCCGAGGGTCGCCGACCGATGCCCATTTCTCCTGCGCCCCCTCGGGTCAGGCCACCCTCCAAGGTCAGTACCGGGCTCCGGGAGACGGGCAACATGTTCGCCGTGGCCGGCGAGGCCCTCCGCCAGCTCCCCATCCGGGGCTTGCCGGTGTCCGAATTCTTCGATCAGTGCTGGTTCCTGGCCCGTGTCACCACGTTGCCCCTGATCCTCATCTCCATCCCCTTCGGCATGGTCATCGCACTCGAAGTGGGATCGTTGCTCCAGCAGATAGGGGCCCAGTCCCAGCTCGGGGCGGCCATGGTGCTCGCCGTGGTCAGAGAGCAGGCCCCGGTGGCCACCGCGCTGTTGATCGCCGGAGCCGGAGGTTCGGCCATGTGCGCCGACCTGGGCTCTCGGCGAATCCGCGACGAAATCTCGGCCATGGAGGTGATGGGGATCAACCCCCTCCACCGCCTCGTCCTCCCGCGCCTGCTGGCCGCCACCGTGGTCGCCCTGCTGCTCGATGCCGTGGTCAGCGTGGCCGGCATCGCCGGCGGCCTGTTCTTCGGGATGCACTCGGTGCACGTCACCGCCAGCAGCTTCTTCTCCACCTTCTCGGAACTGAGCCAGTTGGCCGACCTGGCCATTGCCCTGTTCAAGGCGGCGCTGTTCGGGTTCATCGCCGCCATGGTCGCTTGTTACAAGGGCATGTACGCCAAGGGTGGCCCCAAGGGGGTGGGCGACGCCGTCAACCAGGCCGTCGTCATCACCTTCATCCTGGCCTTCTTCGTGAACTTCGTCCTCACCATCTTCTACTTCAACTTCATCCCCCAAAAGGGCATTTGAGATGATCGGCTCTGCCGCTCTGAGCGGACTCGACGATGTCTTCGAACAATTCCGGTTCTACGGTCGGATCGTCCGGTCGATGCCCGCGGCCCTGCGCCACCGGGGCGAGATCGCCACGCTGATCTCCGACATCGCCTTGGGGGCCGGAGCCCTGGTCATCGGGGGCGGCATGTTCTTCGTCGTCACCAGCATCGCCTTCTTCACCGGCACCGAGGTGGGTCTGGAGGGGTTCAACGGGCTCCAGCAGATCGGCGCCCAGGCCTTCACCGGTGTCATCTCGTCGCTGGCCAACACCCGCGAGATCACCCCGTTGGTGGCCGGCATCGCCCTGGCCGCCCAGGTGGGCGCAGGCTTCACCGCCCAGCTGGGGGCCATGCGCATCTCCGAGGAGATCGACGCCCTCGAGGTCATGGGGGTCAACAGCGTGGTGTACCTGGTCGCCACCCGGGTGTGGGCCGCCCTCATCACCATGATCCCCCTCTACCTGGCTGCCCTGTTCGCCAGCTACCTGGCCACCGAGCTCATCGTCACCAAGTTCTTCCACTTGTCGACGGGCACGTACCAGCACTACTTCCAGCTCTTCCTCCCGCCCATCGACATCCTCTACTCGTTCCTCAAAGCCATGGTGTTCGCCGTGGCCGTCACCTTCATCCACTGCTATTACGGCTACAACGCCACCGGTGGGCCGGCCGGCGTGGGCGTGGCCGCCGGGCGGGCCATCCGCATGTCGATCATCGTCGTGGTGCTCATCAACCTGCTGCTGTCGTTGGTGTTGTTCGGCGGCGTCAACTTCACGGCTCGGTTGGTCGGATGACCCGCATCGTCCGCAGTAGCGTCGCCCTCGTCGTCCTGGTCGCCCTGGGGGTGGGCTCGGTCCTCCTGGTCAGGATGGCCAACGGCGACTATTCGGGTGCCTACCACCTCACCGGGATGTTTCCCCGGGCGGGGGAGGGGTTGCAGCCCGGGTCAGAAGTGGTGTTCCGGGGGGTGCAGGTCGGCCGGGTGTCCACCATCTCGCTGGTTGATTCCCAGGCCAAGGTGTCGGTCCTCATCCAGCCGAGCTTTCGCGTGCCCACCTCTGCCACCGCCACCATCCGACCGGTCAACCTGTTCGGGGCCGAGGAGATGTCGCTGACCACGCCGGGCGGGAACGCCGACAACGGGCCGTACCTGTCCCCGGGGGCGAGCTTCGTCCACGCCGACATGTCCTCGGAGATCGGAGACCTCTTTGCCGCCGCCACCCCACTGTTGAACCAGGTCAACACGGTCAACCTGGCCAACGTCATCTCGGAGCTGGCGCAGGCCAGCAACGGGGAAGGCCCCCGAATCGCCGCCTCCATCCAAGCGGGGTCGAAGCTGGCCGGATTCCTGGACAACACCCTGCAGGCCCAGCTCACCGCGCTTGCTTCGTTTGCCCGCTTCAGCGCGGTGCTGGCCCCCGACGCGTCGGCCATCAACGGCATCTCGCAGCAGGAGAACATCGCCCTTCCCGAGTTCAACAAGAACGTGGCTGACTACCAGCGACTGCTGGAGTCGCTGACCCCGTTCGCCAACCAGTTGGCCACCATCCTGACCGACTATCACCCCGACATCGCCACCATCTTGGCCTCGGGGGACAACGTGGCCCGAGTCCTCACCGCCCAACAGGCCAATATCGGCCAGGTCATCCAAGGGGCCTACCAGTACGCCGACAAGCTCGGGCATGCCAGCGGCACCGACGTCCTGCCCGATGGCAGCACCTTCGGTTACTTCAACACGTTCATCCTCTTTGCCGACGTCAACCAGTTGGTGTGCTCGCTCATAGCACCGTCGGGCACGGGCCTCTCGTTCCTCGAGCCCCTGCAGCAGGCGCTGGCCGGCGCCGGCTCGGCCTTCAACTGCTCGAGCCAGCTGGCCGCCTTCAATGCCGCTCAGGCCACACCGACGGCGGCGGCCGCGCCGGCCGTCGTTGCCCCCAATCCCACCAGCTCGTCGGCGGCCCAGGGCCTGGCCAATCAGGCCTACGGCATTCTGGGCAAGCCCTCGTCCCCGTCCAGCACCTCGGGTTCAATCGGGGGATACGTCAAATCGCTCCTGGGCGGCGGGTCATGAAGTTCTTCCGGCACTTCCCCTCCTCGGCCTGGAAGTTCGGGGTGTTCGCCGTGGTCTGCTTGGTCCTGCTGGTGGCGCTGGCCGTCAAAATCGGCAACATCTCGCTCTTCTCGTCGCGCCATGGCCTGAACGCGGAGATGAACGATGTCACCGGCCTGACCACGGGGGACGCCGTCGACATCGCCGGGGTGCAAGTGGGGCAGGTCTCCTCCATCACCGTCCAGCGCGGCCATGCCCTGGTGGGTCTCAATCTCAATGACAACGTCTCACTTCGCCAAGGCACCGACGTCGGTCTCCGCTGGCACAACGTGATCGGTCAGAAGGAGGTGTACCTCTTTCCGGGACGGGACGGCCCCACCCTGAAGCCCGATGCCACCATCCCGCTCACCCACGACGTGTCCGACGCCAGCGTGAACGCCTTCCTCAACTCGTTCGGGCCGTTCCTCTCGGCCATCAATCCGAAAGAGGCCAATGCCTTCGTGGAGAACGTGTCCGGCGCCCTGGAGGGGGACACGGCCGAGATCAACCAGCTGATCAACAACGGGGCCACCGTGGCCAAGACGGTGGGAGACCTCGACAGCCAGGTCGGGGTGGTCATCGACAGCTTGGACCAGGTCCTGACGGCCATTGCCGCCCGCAGCGGCGACCTGGGCTCGTTGGTGGACAACCTGCAGACCGTGGCCCAGTCACTGGCCAGTCACAACGACGTCCTGGACAGCGTGGTGACCAACCTCGGCCAGGTGGCGGGCGACCTGGCCTCCTTGGTGGGCACCAACCGGAGCACCCTCGACAGCACCGTCAGCAACCTGCAGGCCGTGGCCACAGATGTCGCCGGTCGCCAGCAAGATCTGGCTCAGAGCCTGTCCACATTGGGGGCCGGCCTGACCCCATACATCCAGATCTCCTCCTATGGCCAGTGGTTCCAGATCCAGACCGTGTACACGTGCTTGGCCGGAGAGAGCGCGTGCAACTACTTCCAGCCCACCAACGCGCCGACCGGTGCCGGCACCCTGGGCGGCCTGCCCAGTTCGGCCCCCGCCGTGCCGTCGCCGACATCGGGTTCGTCCGCTCCAACGAGTGGGGCGCCCAGCATCGGTTCCATCCTCAACAACGTGGCCGGCACGGTATCGCCGGCCACCCCAGCGGGGGGCGGATCATGAAGGCCTTCACCGAACGACGCCCCCGGGTCCTCGGGGCCGTGGCCGTGGCCGTCATGGCCGTGCTGGTGATCGCCATCATCTTCCTCAACCGGAACATCTTCAACAGCGGCTATCAGGTGTCGGCCCGCTTCTCCAATGCCGCCGGTATCGGATCGGGGACCGACGTCTTGGTGGCAGGGGTGAAGGTGGGCACCGTGACCGGGGTGAAGGTCGACGGCAACGCCGTGGTCGCCACCATGTCCATCAACCACGGGACCGTCCTGCCCCACCACACCTTGGCCTCGGTGCAGGTGGAGACGTTGCTCGGCGTGGTCGATGTGGCGTTGCAGCCGGTCTCGGGATGGTCGTCCCCGCTCCGCCCCGATGCGATGATCACCAACACGTCGGTGCCGGTGGAGTTCTACCAAGTCCAGAACACCGCCGGCCATCTCCTGACCCAGACCAATGCCAAGGCCCTCAACAACATCATCGAGTCCCTGGCCACCATCACCCAGGGCAAGCAGCAACAGGTGGCCCAGATCATCAAGGGCCTGGGTGCCTTGACCACCACGGTGGACCAACGCAGTGGTGAGGTCAGCCAACTGATCGATTCGGCCAACACCGTATCGAGCACGTTGAACAGCAGGGATCAACAGCTGACGTCGGTGCTCGACAACCTGAACACGGTGACCGGTGGATTGGCCAACCAGAGCGGGGACCTGGCCAGCCTCATCAACAACATCGATCAGATGGCCACGCAGACCAACAGCCTGGTGGGCCAAGACCGGCCACAGCTCAACTCGTTGTTGCAGAACCTCCATCAGGTGTTGGGCGTGGTGTCGACCCACCAGGTGGATGTGGCCCAAGGAGTCAGCTATCTGGGCGCCGCGTTGAAGGGCTTCGCTTCGGTGGGGTACTCCGGCCCCAACAACACCCCCAACACCTGGGCCAACATCTACACCAACGTGGTCACCCTGCCGGGCGGTTTCGGGGTGCTGGGACCGTGCGGCGCCCTCGACCAGGCCCTCACTGCGGCCCTCGGGCCCGACCCGCTTGCATGCAGCGACCAGACCGGCCCGCTGCCCGGTGGCTCGTCGTCTTCCACCCAATCCGGTGGTGCCGCTGCAAACTCATCGGGTTCGGGCTCAGCGGGCTCAGGCTCAAGTTCGGGATCCACCAGCACATCCACCAGCGCACCCAACTCCGGGGTCGGGGGCCTGTCCCAGTTGCTCGGTCCGGTGTTGGGTGGAAAGGGAACCTGATGAGCAACGTGCTCACTTCTGGCTTCACCGGGGTCATCCGATCCATAGCCGCGTCCCGCGTGTTCCGCTGGGGCCTGGCCGTGGTGATCGTGGCCGTGGCCACGCTGGTGGCCATCGATGTCGTCCGCGGCCCCTCCACCTATCCCTTGACCGCGGTCTTCGCCAAGGCCCCCGGGTTGTTCCCGGGAGCGTCGGTCGAGGTGCTGGGTGTCCCTGCCGGTACGGTCAGCTCGGTCAAGAACGTCGGCGACACGGTGGTGGTGGGCCTGGTGGTCGACGACGGACGAACGATCCCGGCTACGGCCACGGCCTCGTTGGCCGCCCCCCAGCTGCTGGGTGAACCGGATATCGAGTTGTCTCCCGGCTACACCTCCGGACCGCAACTTGCTCCGGGGGCGACGATCCCCATGAAGCGCACGAGCGTGCCCGTGTCGACCGATCAGCTCCTTCGCTCACTCGAGCGTACGTTGCAGGCCATCAACCCGCACGCGGTAGGCGACCTGGTCAACAATTTGGCCGAGGACCTGCAGGGTCAGGGACAGAGCCTCAACTCCCTCATCGCCAGCGCCGCCGGCACGCTGCAGCTCCTGGCCAACAAGGGCGACGATCTCGGTCAGCTGAACGGCACCCTGGCCCAGTTGACCGGCTCGCTCGATTCGCGGTCGGCAGAGATCTCGTCGCTGATCACCAACTACGACACCGTGTCGGGCGTGGTCGCCCAGCACAACTCGCAACTGGGCGATGCCATCGGCCAACTATCCGGGGCCACCACCCAGGTGGTGGGTCTTCTCTCACCCAACCTCGGACCGCTCGAACAGGACGTCGGCACCATCACCACTGTCGGCCAAACGCTCGACCGCAACATCTCGAGCGTGGATGAGGTCCTCACTCAGTCGGTGGCGTTGTTCACTGCCGCGCAAAAGGCCTATGACCCGACGTACAACTGGCTCAACTTGAACAATCAGATCCCCGGAGGCGTCACCGGTGCCTATGCCGCCGGCCTGGTCCGGGATCGTCTGGCCGGAGTGTGCCGACGGCTCAGTGCCAACCATGCCGCCGGTCTCTCGCCCACCCAGTTGGCCACCCTGGCCACCTGTGGCAATCCCAGCTCAGGGTTCTTCGATCCCATCATCGACCAGGTCCCCAACATCCTGAGTGCCATACCCGGGGGTACGCCGATCTCGGCGTCGGCTGCCACCCAGAGCCCGGCAGCCATGCTGCAACAGGGGCTCTCGGAGATCCCCGGCGCCTCCAACCCGACCACGACCACGCCGACGACCGCTCCTCCGACCACGACCCCTCCGACGACGACCGCCCCGACCACCCCCCCGAGCCCGATCACCTGTAGCGGAAGCGGTGTGATCGGGTCGATCCTGTGCCCCAAGTCGTCGGGATCCGGCTCCTCGCCGTCGGCCGGGTTGCTCTCCGATTCCTCGCCGTCGAACGCTTCGTCATCCGGTGCCCCATCCAGCGAGGCGGTGCAGGCCGGTCGGTCAGCACCCACGCTGAACCTGGCCATCGCCCGCTTGTTGCCTCCCATGCCCGGAAGCCACCACGCCCATCACCGCCGGGCATCGAGTGGCGGGCTCACCGCTCTCGGCCGCGTCGGCCACGACCTGATTGGTGGGCTGTCATGAGCAGGGCACGCTCGTCGAGGCTGATCCGGCGGGGCGCGGCGTTCTGCGTCGTGGTGGCCCTGGTGGCCGGGACCGCCGGTTGTCTCACCGGAGGGGCCAGCTCGACGAAGATCACCGCCAATGCCGTCTTCTCCGATGCCGAGGACCTGGTGCCCGGGGCGCAGGTGCAAATGGCTGACGTCCCCATCGGCCAGGTGACGGCCATCTCCCTCGATGGAAGCAATGCCAAGGTCACCATGTCGATCGACAAGAGCGCCCGGGTTCCCGCCGACGCCACCGCTGCCCTCGACCAGACCACCATTCTGGGCGAGCACTTCGTGCAGCTCAAGGTCCCCTCGGGCCCCGGCTCGACCCACCCGGCGCTCTTGGCCAACGGCGCCACCATCGCCCACACCACCGTCATCCCGAATGTAGAGCAGTTCATTTCAGCAGGGGCCCAGGTCTTCGGCTCGGTTTCCACCAACGACCTGGCCCAAATCATCGCGGCCGGGGGCCAGGGCTTCGACGGCCAGGCCGCATCGCTACGCCAGCTCTTGAACTCGCTGTCGACGGTGACCGCCGGCTATGCCAGCCACACCTCGGACATCCAGACCGTGATCACCAGTCTCGATCAGCTGGGTTCCACCCTGGCTCCGTCCTCGAGCGCCGATGCCCAGGCGGTGTCCAATCTGGCCCAGACCGTGTCCATCCTGGCCCAGCAGTCGGGCCGCTTCACCGATCTGCTGCAGGCGCTCAACAGCGTTTCCTCTCAGGGTCGCAGCCTGCTCGAGACCTACTTCCCCCAGATCAGCGATCAGCTGACCGCTCTAGGTGCCGTGGCCAATCAGCTGGGGTCGCATCAACAGGACTTGCTCGGTCTCCTCAAGGACCTGCCCTTGCACAACACCACGCTGCCCAGAGACGTCGTGAACAATTTCGTGCAGGTTCTCGACGACCTGATCGTGTGCGGCATTCCCGGCGGGGGTGCTGATCCCAGCTCCCCCGCGTTGACGTGTGGGAGCGCAGGATGAGCAAGCGGCTGATCATCAACCTGATCGTCTTCTTTGCCGTGAGCATCGGGCTGATCGTCTACGGGTACGGGGCTCTCATCGGCAACCCGCTGCAGCCGCCGATGCAGGTGTCCGCGGTGTTCCCCAACGCGTCGGGCCTGTACAACAACTTCAGCGTGCAGTTGAACGGGGTGGACGTCGGTTCGGTGACCGGGGTCAAGCTCACTGCGACCGGAGCCAGGGTGGAGATGGCCATCAAGCACGGCGTCGACGTGCCCGGCGATGTCCAGGCCAGCATCGACGCGGCCAACGACTTGGGGGAGCAGGTCGTCGAACTGACGCCCCAACACGGAGGCACGGCCAAACCGCTGACGTCGGGCGCGGTGATACCGGTGGTCCCGGGAGGAATACCGGCAGACGTCGGGAAAGTGGTGGGCACGGCCACCACCCTGTTGCAAGCGATTCCCGCCGGCCAGCTCAACGCCCTACTTGGCGACCTGGCCACGGCGCTGAAAGGGCGTTCGGGCGACCTGCGCACCATCGTCTCGGCCAGCACCATCTTCTCCCAGGAGTTCCTGGCCTACCAGCAGCAGTTCCGTGCGCTGCTGGCCAACGCTCCTCCGGTGATGAACGCCGTCACCGCGGTCGGACCCCAGCTCCAGGACGCATTGAACAACACCCAGACGTTGGTACAGGTGCTGGCCACTCAGCGTTTCGCCATCGACCAGCTGCTGAAACAAGGGACCGGAGCGTCCAACCTGTTGGACAACCTGGTCTCCTCGCAGGCCGCCAACCTGGGCTGCCTCATCACCGACCTGTCCCAGGTGTCATCCAACGTGGCCCAGCCGGCCAACCTCATGTCCCTGTCCAATGCGTTGGCTGACAATGAGTACTTCTTCGGCGCAGTCAACGCCGTGGTCCAACCGGGCACGGCCAAGGCCCTGACGTCGGGCGACAAGGACAACCCCAACCAGCTGATGCTGCGCACTCGCCTGCTCCTGCCCCCACAGTCGCCCGCAGCCGACACCTATCCGACCCCGACGGGCCTGCCGGCCACGTTGCCCGGTCAGGCGTGCACCAATCAACTGGGCACCGGCGTCCCGGCGGCGACCCAGGCGGGGAAATAACCAGGCCGCACCGCTTCGAACCGAGCGCCGGAACCGAGTCAGCCCGCAAGTTGATGCCCTCTCAGCCGTTCTCATTGTAAGGAAGAGGGAACGATCAGAAACGATCAGAAGAGGGAAGGATGAGGAGGGGCATCGTGAGCACGGGGACAACCATGGTACGAGAGCGTTCGACAGGACCGAGTGACGGCGAAGCAGTCGTGGACGCAGCGGAGCCGGCGGACGGGACCGATCTGGCGCAGACGGGCGATGAAGGGGCCAGCAGCCGACCAGGTGATGGCCGATCCGGTCGAGCTCGCTTCTACCGCCGGCCCTGGGTCTTCATCGTGGTCTGCCTCATCGCCCTGGCCGGGGTAGCCGGGACAGTGGGCTTCGGACTGGCGTGGTCGAGCGGCAACACGCAACAGGCAGGGGCGAACCAGGCCAAGGCCACGGCTTCCGCCTTCCTCGTTGCTCTCACCAACTTCGACGCCAAGTCCATCGATGCCGATTTCTCCAAGATCACCAACATGGCCACCGGGACCTTCTCGAGCCAGGCCAACAAGTTCTTCGGATCTGATATCCGGCAAAAACTGGAGACGGCCTTGGCCACCTCCCGCGGTCAGATCCGGGACATCTATGTTGAGTCCTACGGCGGGGGACAGGCCTCGGTGTACTCGGTCATCGACCAGGTCTACGCCAACAACACGAACAAGACACCGCAATCGGACGTCTTGCGCGTGGTGGTGAATCTGACCCAACGGCCTCAGGGTTGGAAGGTCTCCAACGTCACCGTGCTCGAGGGCGGCTCGTCCAACTGATCGTGGTGCCGCCCGGGGGCATTCCTGTCCTCGGATCCAACGTAGGCAAGACTGTATCGCCGGCGAAGTCCAGTCGCCCGCACGACGGGAAGGCGATATGCGAAAGTTGGTCCACATGGTGGCGGCCGCAGTGGCGCTGGCCGGGGGCGTCAGTTGGGGGGCAGCCGCTTGGGGCGCCAGGACCGGATCACCGACCGGTCGTGCGGTGGCGGCCACGGCCGGCTCCCGGTCCGCCTGCACCGGGAGCGGGCTCTCCCGCTTGCTCTTCCATGCCCCCGATCTGACCGTGGCCACCGAGAGCCCGTCGTACCCGCCGTGGTTCGCCGCCGACGACCCGGCCAACGGCCAGGGGTTCGAGAGTGCCATGACCTACGCGCTGGCCCGCCAGCTGGGGATCGCCCGCAATCGGGTCATCTGGGTGGCCGAGCCGTTCGACGACGCGGTGACGCCAGGTCCCAAGGCCTTTGATTTTGATGTCGACCAGATCTCGGTGACGCCGGCCCGCGCTCGTGCTGTGTCGTTCTCTCGCCCCTATGACCAAGTGAACCAGGTGCTGGTGGCCCGGAAGGGGAGCCGCATCGTCGCCGCCCACTCACCGGCCCAGCTTCGTCTGTATACCTACGGGGCTCAGGCGGGGACGACCGGCCTGGACTCGATCAGCCAGAGGATCAAGCCCACCCATCCACCGGTGTCGTTCGTCACCCTGGACGAGGCGGTGGCCGCTCTCCGGGCCCATCGCATCGACGCACTGGTGGCCGACGGGCCGACGGCCCAACACATGAGCCCAGCCCAGAACTTGGTGATCGCGGCCCAGCTTTCCACCAACGAGCACTACGCGCTGGCGTTCCAGACGGGCAATCCGTTGGTGCCGTGCGTCAATGGGGCGCTGTCCACCTTGCAGGCCAACGGAACGCTGGGCCAGCTGCAACGGAAGTACCTGGGGCGCCCGGTGACCGCCCCGACCATCAAGCCCTGACCGCTCAATGGCTCTCGTCGTCGGTAGCGTTCCTCCGCTGCTGGAGAAAGTCGGCCTCCGAACGTCGCTGTTCGGTCCCGAAAAGGGCGACCAGTCGGGCCACCAGCGTGACCAGGAACACCTGACCCATCAATGCTTCCAACACCACCACCGAGCGAGCCAGCTTCGAGGCGGGAGTCAGGTCGCCGAAACCGACGGTGGTGAGGGTGACGAAGCTGAGGTAGAGGTAATCGGAAGGCGAATGATTGCGCGGCGGCTGGGCCAGGAACGGCTGGGTCGAGACCCGGGCGATGGCGATGAACAGGAACGTGAACATCAAGCCGATGATGATGTAGACGCAGAGCGCCCCCATGATGGTCTCCATGCCGACCCGCTCGTGGCCGAGCACCCGTCGAAGGATGACATAGACGCTCACGGCGAGCAGCACGGCGAACAGGAACCCGATGGCCCCCGAGAGCAGGTTCTGGCCGGTGAAAGCGCTGACGATGCCCAAGACGACCACCAACACCCCGGCCAGACGGGCCAATCGGATGGCATGGATGTGGGCGCGCGAGGTGTGCATGGCCAGGAGGAGGGACAACACGATGGGCACGCCGACCACGAGGTCGCTCCATCTCCTGTTTTGGATCAACGAGAGCAGGACGTAGTCGACGAGCAACAGGGCGAGCAGCAGTCCATAGCTGTCCGATGCCCGGACGGCCTGGCGGAACGCACCGGATCGCCACCACGGCCTGGATCCGTCGGCCTGTTGGCGCAGCGGACCGGATGGGCGGCGATGGCCGTCGTCCACCGAAGGCGTGATCTCACTGTGGTCTTCTGGGCCGTTGGCCATGGTCGTCTTCTTCCGTCGAGCTCCGGGGCCGACGTTAGTGTCGACCCTGCCGGCCCAGATGGATGGACCGTGAGCGTGCAACGTGATCCAATGAGCGTTCCATGGCCGACATGTCCAATCCGCTGGAGCTGCTGAAGAGCCGTTCCTACCTCTTCGTGCTGGCGCTGGCCGCAGCCATCGGCGTCCCCATCTCCGCGCTGGCCTACTTCTTCTTGGAGCTGGTCTCCTACACCCAGCACAAGGTCTACGTCGATCTTCCCCACGGGCTGGGCTTCCACACCGTGCCCCTGTGGTGGCCCGTGCCCTTGCTGGCCGTCAGCGGGGTGCTGGTGGCCTTGGCCATCAAGTACCTGCCCGGCACCGGCGGCCATTCTCCCGCCGAGGGGTTCAAAGTGGGGGCGGGCGGACCAACGCCCATCGAGCTGCCGGGAATCGTGCTGGCCGCCCTGGCCACGTTGATGCTCGGCGTCGTTCTCGGCCCCGAGGCGCCGCTCATTGCCATCGGGGGAGGCCTCGGGGTGTGCGCCGTCCGGCTGGCCAAGCGAGATGCCCCCCCGATGGTGACCACCGTCTTGGCCGGAGCGGGGAGCTTCGCCGCCATCAGCACCCTGTTCGGCTCGCCGCTGCTCGGTGCGTTCCTGTTGATGGAGGCGTCGGGCCTCGGTGGCCCGGTCATGGGCCTCGTCCTGGTACCCGGCCTGCTCTCTGCCGGCATCGGCTACCTCGTCTTCGTCGGCCTCAACAGCTGGACCGGGTTCGGCACCTTCACCTTGGCCATTCCCCACCTGCCGCACTTCCCTTCGCCCGACGTCGCCGAATTCGGTTGGGCCTTCGTGATCGGGCTGGCCGCCGTCCTGCTCGGGGGGGCCGTCCGCTGGTTCGCCCTGTTCGCCCAGTCGCACATCGAGAAGCGACGAATCCTGTTGACCCCGGTGGCCGGGCTGGCCGTGGCCGGCATGGCCATCCTGTTCGAAGCCGGGTCGGGGAAGGGCACCACCGTGGTGCTGTTCTCCGGTCAGACCGCCCTCGGGCCAGTGGTCCAACATGCGGCGGGCTGGTCGCTGGCCGCCCTGGTGTTGCTGGTGGCGTGCAAGGGCGTGGCCTACAGCGTCTCGTTGAGTAGCTTCCGTGGTGGTCCCATCTTCCCCGCTCTGTTCATCGGGGCCGTGGGTGGCCTCGCCCTCTCCCACCTTCCCGGCCTCCCCATGGTGCCGGCGGTGGCCATGGGCATCGGCGCCATGTGTGTGGTCATGCTCAAACTGCCCCTGACGTCGGTGCTGCTGGCCAGCCTGTTGACCCAATCGGCCGGTGGTGCCTCCATCCCGCTGGTGATCGTGGCCGTCACCGTGGCCTATGTGGCCACCGCCTATTTCTCACCGGTGCCCCGAGAGGGCGACGCGCCCGTCCCCACGCCACCCGCATCCGCATCGCCGGCACCCGCACCGCCCGCCGTCTCCGACCCGGTCAGCCCGTAGAACCAGGTCGACGAGCGGGGACTGTCGGGTTGCCGCCCCCCGGCCCGAGCATCCATGCCTCGGGGCCGTCGCGTAGTACCTTCAGGTCGAACCAGTTCGGACAGGCCATCGTCGCAGGGGGGTCGCGGGTGGATGAGCACCATGAAGACGACGAGTTCCACCCGCCCACTAGCGATGATCCCTACTGGACCGAGACCTGTTGGTTCACCTTCACCGTGCCCGAGCGGCGGCTGTCGGGACAGCTGTACCCGTTCTTCCGGCCCAACCAGAAGGTCCTGGCCGGCGGGGCCTTCTTCTGGGATGAGACGGGCCACAGCCCCGACGACATCCTCCATGCCCGTCAGTTCTGGCATCTGCCCCAGCCCGACCAGCCCCTCTCGGACATCAGGTTGCCCAACGGCATCGCCTATCGCTGCCTGGAGCCGTTGCACCGCTACGAGATCGCCTATGACGACCCCGACGTGGACGAGGGGTCCGAGATCAGTGTCCGTCTGACCTTCACGTCCATCGCCCGCCCGAACTACCTGGGGGAGTCGCATCTGGACCAACCTGGGCGCTACGTGGGGACGATCACCCTCCAGGGCGAGGAGATCCCTGTTGACGCATTCGGGTTCCGGGATCGCTCCTGGGGGGTCCGTTCCCAGTTCGGACGGGGCATCCACGGTTCGCCGGCCCAGTCAGGCGGGTACAGCTACGCCACGGCATCGGATCGGGACGCCTTTCACGCCATCACCATGGACTTCGGGTCCGGGAGCATGGCCATTCACGGCTACCTGCTGCGGGACGGGGAGTGGGCCAAGGTGGCCTCGGGAACCCGTACCGTCACCGTGCGGGACGACCAGACCGGCTATCCCCGATCCGTGGTGCTTGACCTGGTCGACGATCGAGGCCGCCAGCTCCACGCCGAAGGCCGGTGCCTGAACGGATTGGGCCTCTTCCTCAATCCGAACCTCTATACCGTGAATTGCCTGACTGAGTGGTCCTTCGACGGGATCTCTGCCTACGGCGAGGATCACGACAACTGGAGCGCCTACGGTATCCGCCGTGCCCGCCGCACCCATCAGAACCACGACAGACACTGAGGTGTTGTACCCATGACCATCAGCCACGAGCCGACCGGCGAACGACCGACGACGTCGACGCGCGACTACGAACTCCTACGATCACAGCTGGAGGACTGGGTGGCGGCCAAGGCACCCGGCGCCGTCGTGTCCGAGCTCATCGTCCCCGCATCCAACGGGATGTCGTCGGAGACCGTGCTCTTCGACCTGATCGTGCCCGGGGAAGCCGAACCCAGACAGCTGGTGGCCCGCATCGCCCCCGATCCCGGCGCCGATCCGGTGTTTCGCGTCTACGACATGGAGCGCCAGTTCAAGGCCATGCAGTTGGCAGCCGAGCACACCGACGTGCCCGTCCCCCGGGTGCTGTGGCTGGAGACGGGTACCGACGCCATCGGCGTCCCCTTCTTCGTGATGGAGCGGATCGAGGGCATCGTCCCGCCCGATGTGATGCCCTACACCTTCGGCGACAACTGGTTCTTCGATGCCGATCCCGAGGACCGCCTGCGGCTCCAACGCCATGCCGTCGAGGTGGTGGCTGCGCTCCACCAGCTCACCGTGGACGGGCCGGCCGGCTTCCTGGCCGAAAACGCCGATGGGGAGAGCCACCTGCGCGCCCACGTGCGGAACCAGCGCGTCTACTACGACTGGGTGGCGTCCGATGGGGTCCGGTCTCCCCTGATCGAACGGGGATTCGAGTGGCTCGAGGAGCACTGGCCCGAGAACGAGGATGACGGATTCCTCAGTTGGGGCGACGCACGCGTCGGGAACATGATGTTCCGCGATTTCACGCCCGTCGCCGTGCTCGACTGGGAGATGGTATCGATCGGTCCCCGCGAGATCGACCTGGGCTGGATGATCTACATCCACCGCTTCTTCCAGGACATGGTTGAGGACCTGGGCATGCCCGGTCTGCCCGATGTCATGCGCCGGGAGGACGTGGCCGAGACCTATGAGGCCCTGACCGGCTACGAACCCCGCGATCTCGACTTCTACACCGCCTATGCCGCCCTCCGGCACGGCATCGTGATGTTCCGGATCACCCGGCGGTCCATCCGCTTCGGCGAGGCGGAGATGCCCGAGGATCCCGATCACGCCATCGCCCACCACGCCCATCTGCGCCGGATGCTCGACGGCGTCTACTGGTAGGCGGGCTCCCAACCGCTGATCGCCGGGTAACGTGCTGGGCTCATTCGTCGTTGGAGCTGGGAGCTGTCCAGGTGAGCGCAGGTGAGGTCGGAGCAGAGAGTGCCGGTCGTGGACGGCCGGTGGCCGCGGCGATCGCCAACTTCCTCCTGCCGGCGTCCAACCCGGTGGGCACGGTGTACGGCACTCTGGCCGTCGGGGTGCTCTTCGCCGCCGAGAGCACCGAGGCCAAACCCGCCGTGCAGGACATCGCCGCGGTGGTCGGGACCCTCATCGTTTACTGGCTGGCCCACGCTTATGCCTATACCTTGGCTGCCCGCCTCACGCCCCGTCCCGATGATCCGCCCATCCACGGGGTCCTCGGGGAGCTGGGCCGGCAGTGGACGATCGTCAGGGGAGGACTGACCGAGATCGTGGTCTTCCTCGTCGCCCTGGCCTTTGGCGCCTCGTCCCATGAGGCCGTCATCGCTGCGCTGGTCTCGTCCATCGTCCTCCTCCTCGTGTTCGAGGCCATCGCCGCGGCTCGGGGTCATCTGGGAGGCAAGGCGCTGGCCGGGCAGGTCGCCACCTGCTTGCTCATGTGTGCCGGGATCCTGGCCATCAAGTTCATCCTCTGACGCCGGCCCGGTGCCGACCGGCTCAGGCCGGCATGGCCTCGGCCTTGTCGGCCGACGACGGGGGCGCGTGCCGGTACCGCCGCTTGAAGACGGCGTAGGCGGCGGGCCCGGCCAGCAGGGGAAGCCAGTACGAGGCCAGCCGGTAGGCCAGCGTGGCCAGCACGGCCTCGCCCGAATCGACGCCGGCCAGGACCAAGAACCCACTCAGGCTGGCCTCGACGATGCCCAGCCCTCCGGGGGTGATGGGGATCATGCCGATGATGCCGGTCACGGCGTAGGCGATCAGGACCAGGGCCGGACTCGGTCGGCTGCCCACCGCTCGCAGCGCGCAGAGCAGGCACAGGAAGTCGAACACCAGGCGACCGGCGGACAACAAGACGGCCTGCCACCACTGCTCGCCCAGGACGCCGCGGATGAGATCGCGCTGCTTCAGCAGTTGACGCCCGAGTCCGGTCAGGGGGACTCGGTGGCGGAGGATGCGGTTGCGCGCCCACTCGATGGCCCGCCCCAGCAGTCGGAGGGGCCGGTCGGTCAGCAGGACCGTGGTGGCGAAGCCGGCGAACAGGACGAAGCCGACGATGCCCAACAGGGCGGCATCGAACAGGTTTCGGTTGATGGGAGTACCGAAGAGGATGGCGGGGAGGGCAAAGACCGGAAGGGCCAGGAGCCCGGCCACCCCGAGCAGCGAGAAGGCGGTGAGGCCCCCGACCGCTTCTCCGGCGTCCATGCCGCTGGTGGCCAGCATCCGGAATTGCACCGCCGCTCCCGCTGCGGCTCCGCCGGGCATGATCAGGCTGATGGAGTTGCCGGCCAGCTGGGCGGTGACCACCGGGAACCAGGCCTTGGTGCGCAGGGCGATCCGCTGGAGGGCGAACGTACAGGCGAAATGGGCAACCTGGGCGACCACCGCGGCCCCCAACCAGATGAAGTCGACGCTGGCCAGTTGGGGAAACGAGGTGAAGACGTCGATGACTTTGGGCGCCACCAGATAGAGGGCCAGGCCGGCAATGACAATGACGATGGCCCGCTTGACCACCGCCTTCCAGGAGAGAAGGCGGGGCTCGTCCTCCCCCGGAGCGTCTGGGGAAGCGGCCTGGTCAGAAGACTCGGGGACGACGCTCACGGAGGACTGCAGTCACTGCGGACACGGTCTCCAACCATGTCTCCCGCTCGGACGATTCGTCAACTCGTTCGGTCCCGCGTCGTCAAGCCCCGACGACGGCCCGGGGCCGGACCTCGTAGGCGCACACGTGGGCGCCGTCGAGGATGTGCGAGACCCGGGTCACTTCGGCATCGGGAAGGGAGTCCCGGATGAAAGCGATCTCGCTGCGGCACGCCTGACGGAATCCCGATGCCACCGAGAGGATGGCGCAGTTGTGCTCGACGATCCGCCAACCGTCGTCCCACGGTTCCACGTCGGCCAGGTAGCCATCCTCGTCGAGGATGCGGGCCAGCTCCTTGACCTGCTCGTCCAGGGTCAGTCCGGCCAGGCGGGGCCGGGCGCCGTCCAGCCGGCGCTGGCGCCGCTGCTCGAAGAGGTCGTCGACTCGATCGCTGGTCGGGCCGCCCAGGTAGCCCAGGAGCTCGGTGGTCAGGTCCCCGTACCGCTTAGGGAACAGTACCTCGGCTGCCGGGGTGAGCTGGTAGCGGTGGATCGGGCGTCCCCGACCCTCGGTCTGGCGATGATGGGTCACCAGCCCGTCGTCGTCGAGGCGGACGAGCTGCTGGCGGACGGCGGCGACGGTGAGGCCCAGCTCGGTGGCCAGGTCCCGGGCCTCGCGGTCGCCGTGGCGCTTGAGGGAGGTGAGGATGGCGCGCCGGGTCGAGGGCATGGTGGCCAGCGGCGGTTCGGAGATGTGCTCCCCCTCGGTCACCGAAGCACCAGGTGCACGTCGCCGAACTCGTGCCACAGGTAGCCACGTTCGAGGGCCATGGCGTAGGACCGCTCCAGCAGTTCCCGGCCGGCCACTGCCTCCAGCATGGCCAGGTGCGAGGCCTCCGGTTCGTGCCAGCCGGTGAGCAGCCCGTCGAGGGCGCGTACGGTCCGGTCCGGGGTGATGATGGTGTTGGTCCAACCGTCGCCGGGGTGCACCGTCCCATGTTCGTCCACCACCGTCTCCAATGCTCGCACCACCGTCGTCCCCACGGCGATGACCCGGCCGCCGTCGTATCGGGTTTGGTTGACTCGGCTGGCCGTCGGGGCCGGGACCCGGTAGTACTCGGGATAGGGAGGTTCGGAGGCCTCGAGCGACGCCACCCCGGTGTGGAGCACGATGGGGCTGACCCCGATCCCGCCCGCCACCAGGCGGGTCAGCATCTCGGGGGTGAACGGCCGACCGGCGCTGGGCATCTCGGCCGATCCGGGCTCGGTGACGTAGACGTTCTGGTAGGCCGAGATGGGCCAGCTGCCCTGTACGTACCCGTAGCGGATGGGCCGTCCGTGGGCGGCGAGATAGGTGTGCAGCCGCTCGGGCACGTCCAGCTTGGCCACCCAGAGGCGAACGCCGGCCGGGTGCTCGGCGTACGGGGTCAACAGCACGGCCTGCCCGCCGGCCGGAAGCTGAATCGACTGGCCGGCGGTGGCGTCGAAGACCGGCTGGCCCGCCCGCCTCACCTCGACCGTCCACAGTTCGGCGGGAAGCTGGGTGGACAGGTGCACATCGATCTCCCGGCCCTGAGCGTCGGTTCCGGGGATCTCGGCGGCCAAGGTTCCCGAGGTGTTGATGACCACCAGGTCGCCGGAGCGGAGCATGTGGGGGAGCTCCGAGAAGCTGGTGTCCACCAGGGACCCGTTCGACCGGTCGGCCACCAGCATCCTGACTGCGTCCCGGGTGAGCCCGCGGGCCTCGGGCGGGGACGAGGCCTCGAGCTCGGGTGGGAGGTCGAAGACGGGTAACCCGCTGAGCCGTCGGTCGGCGATGGCGGTCATGGCCGGCTCCCGGCACTCGCGCCCTGTAGGTCGATCGCTCGATACCGACCACTGGGACGCTCCCCGGCAATCAGGTCGAGCAGTACGGGGACCACCGCCGACGGATCGGGCCGGTCGGAGATGTCCTCTCCGGGGAACGCGTCCTGGTGCATCTGGGTCCGCATGTCGCCCGGATCGAAGGCCCACACCCGGAGCCGGGGGTTCTCTGCGGCCAGCACCGCGCTGAGGTGGTCGAGTGCCGCTTTGGACGACCCGTAGCCGCCCCATCCGTCATAGGCCTCGACGGCGGCGTCGGAGGTCACGTTGACCACCCGCGGATCGGGCGAGGCCAGGAGGGGGGCCATGGCCTCTTGGACCAGGGCCAGTGGAGCCACGACGTTGACGTCGAAGACCTGGCGCAACGATTGGAGGGGGACGGAGTCGAGACGGGGCAGAGGAGAAGGGCCGAGCGTGCTGGCGTTGTTCACCACCAGGTCCACGCGGCCGAGGGATCGGGCCGCAGCCACCAGCCGGCGTCGATGCTCCGGGTCGGTGACGTCTCCGACCACGGTGATCACCTGGGCGCCGGCCCTGGCCCGCGGCCGGATCGCCGCGGCCGCCTCCTCCAACGGGATGCCGTGGCGGGCGTCGATGACGACGGACCAGCCGGCCTCGGCCAGGTCGGCGGCCAACGCCGCTCCCAACCCCTGCGATGCTCCGGTGACGATTGCCGTGGCCATGGTCCCGACCTCCTGGTGATCTCCTACGCAGAGATCGCATCCCTATTAAAGGTAGAATTAACTATCTTTATTCCGGAACGGGAGTCGGCCAGCTCGGGATTTCCCAACAAGGAGCGTGGACGATCAGCCTCACCTGATCAAGGGCATGCAAGCCCTGGCCGGCAAAAAGAGGCACCTCACCTTGGGCTCTGCCCAACCAGGGCGGCCAACTTCAACCATCTTCGGCCATACTCAGGCTTGCGGAATGCAGGCTACGTCGGAAGCAGCCTGGTTCAACAGCCTTTTAGGCCACCATGCGCACGGCCGGCGGGGTCCACTCGCCGTCGATGATCGAGCGGCCGGGCCCGTAGGCCCGAAAGACCAGGCAGAACTGCCCCTCGGGTGCCGGCAGCCAGTTGAGCACCCCTTCGTCGTCGGGCCGCTCGTGCTGGAGCACCAGGGTCATGTTCCCGTCGCCGTCGGTCCGGAGCCATGGCGTGCGATCCCCCACCGAGTAGCGGTCGATGCGCTTCTCGGTCAGGTCGCAATCGGCGCCGTACATGGTGAGTGACCAGAACTGGTCCGCATCGGCCAGTTCGGCCGGATCGAACTGGATCTCGTAGCGACGAGAACCGTTGAGTGCCGCCCCGTCGACGTGCTGGTAGGTCGTCGAGTAGATGTTCTCGTCCACCTGTGTGGCCACCAGGCCGATTTGGGTGACCAGGGCGGGCAGAGCGGCATCCCCTCCGGATTGTCCCTCGGTGAGCGGTGGAACCGTCCAGCGGTGCAGGGGGCGGAATCCGAGCTGGTCGGACACCCCGATCCCGCGGCTGGTGCTGGCCCGAAAAGTGGCACTGGCCTGGGCTGATCTGCCCGTCGTGGGTTCGAGCTGCCGGCGGCGGGCCGAGACCTCGATGTCGTGTCCGTTGTTCTCCTGCAGGTCACGCACTGGGTTCCACATCGGGCCCTCCTCAGGGGGTTGAGGGTGTTCAAGAGACTTAGTCGGGTGTATAACTCCTCTGGCCACCCTAAAGAGTTGAAACGAGTTAGTCAAGTGTATAATATGACTTATGTCGTCAACGAGCGAGGAAAACTCGATGTTCCCTGTAGCTGGCCCGAAACGAGCACCGGTGGGCCGGCCGCGGGTGGGCGACCCCTCGATCCTCCCGGGCCCGCTCCAGCTCGTGGCCGCAGCCTGACATGGCCGTCGTCGATCGAATCGAACGCGACCAGGACCTCCCGCAGGGCTCTGACCTGGAGACGAACCCGGCCGACACCAACGGGAGCGAGGCCCACCGGTCCTACGACCGGGCGGCCACCGAAGCCGCTCTCATCGAGGCGGCGACCCAGCTCTTCGATCGGCGAAATCCCGGATCAGTGTCGGTCCGGGAGATCGCCAGGCTGGCCGGGGTCAACCACGGGCTGGTCCATCACTACTTTGGGTCGAAGCAGGCCCTGGTCCAGGCGGTGCTCGACGACCTGTCCAGCAAGGCCAGATCGTCGTTGGCTGCGGGAACGGCGATGGACCAGGACAGCCCCACGCTCACCTACACCAGGATCCTGGGGCGGGTCATACTCGAGGGGTCGGATTCGACGCCCTTGCCCGCCTCACACCCCATCCTGGTGCAGCTGGCCGCGTTGGCCCGAGACGTCGGCGGCCTGGATGACCGCTCGGCCCGCATCCGGGCCAGCCAGGGCGCAGCGCTGGCCATGGGCTGGCTGCTCTTCGAGCCGCTGCTGGTCCAGTCCGGTGGCCTCGAGGCCGAGGACCCGGCATTCCTTCGTGACCAGTTACGGGTGATGCTGGCCCACATGGCCGTGCCCCTGGCCGAGGACGGCTGAGCCGTTCGCCCCCACTCAACCCAGCGGGGCCAACGGGGCCAGCTGGGCGGCGGTGGGCTCGCTGCAGCAAAACCAGGGCTCGGTCAGCCGAGCGCGCTGCTCAGGCCGGGGCCCGGTGGACACGGCCCCCGCCGGCGATGGACGAACCGACGGGTGGGCTGAGCGGGAGCGGATCAGAGCATCGATGGCCCCGAACGTCTCGGCTCCGTCTCGCTCGACCCGTTCTTCGACCAGGGCGGCGAGCTCCTGTTGCAGGTCATCGATCGAGGGGTCGGGGTGGGTCCACGTCCAGCCCAGGCGATCGGCGTCGTAGGGTCCGAGATGCGGTGTCATGTCGCTCCGGTTGAGCAGCAGGGAGCCTTCGGGCACCAAGAGGCGAACGGTGTACTGCACCGGGTCGACGTTGGGCACGAGATCGTGGTCCAGGACGAAGTCGGCCAGCGCCACCAGGTCCTCGATGGTGGTCCACGGGGTGAAGGGCAACCAGGACGGGCGCACCTCGATGCCATGGCCACGGAGCAGTGCGATCGCCGCCGATGCCTCAGCCGCGGTATGGCCTTTGTCCAGAGCGGCGAGCGTCGTGTCGTTGACCGACTCGAAGGCGGACACCACGAAGGCGCAGCCGCCATCGGCCAGGTCGGGCAGCGCTTCGGGGTGCTTGAGGATGTGCTCCACCTTGGTGGTGCAGTCGAAGGTCAGCTGCGGGTGACGGGCGTGGATAGCGGCCACGACCCGACGGGCGTGGAGGGGAGCGTTGAGGAAGTCGGGGTCGGCGAAGGACACGTGCTCGGCGCCGGCCGCCACCAACTGGTCGACGTCGGCCACCACCGCGGACAGATCCACTGGCCGGACCCGGCCGTCGTAGATGACGGGCACGGGGCAATGCCGACAGCGATGAGAGCAGCCCCGGCTGGCCTCGACCGAACCGACCAGCCGTTCGCCACCGTCGACGGCCAACCGGGTGTACCGGTCGAGCGTGGGTAGCAGGTGGCGGGCCGGAACCGGCGCTGCCATCCGCTTCAGCTGGATGGCCGGTCCGGGTTCCTGGCCGCCGGCCCAGGCCAGGAGGCCGGGTACGTACTCCCCGGCGATGACGGCATCGGCCGCAGCCCTGACGGTGAGATCCCGGCTCACCGGCGCGTAGAGACCGTAGAAGCACAGCGGCGTCTCGGGCCGCCGGGCCCGGATGGCCTCGGCCACCCGGAGGGCCAGGCGCATGGCCGTGTGCATCGGCACCGAGAAGGCGACCCGGTCGGCCCAATCGACGCTGTCTCCGTCGAGGGGGTCGACAGCCACGTCGACGCAGCGCACGTCGTGACCGGCCTCCAGCAGTGCGGCGGCCGGCATGGCCAGGTGCAACGGCTGATGACCGAGCTCATAGGTCGACACCAGGAGGATCCGCACTGGGCTCAGCCTACTGGCTCGGTCGGCGACGCCATCAGCGCAGATGTACCTCGATACACGCCTCAGCGGCACGCAGCGCCTCGATGACCTGGTCCGGGGTGCGGGCCCGGGCGAAGATGAACCCCAGGTATCGATCACCCTCGGGTAGGGGCACCACCGGCCGACCGGCGGGGATGCTGATCTCGACCCCGACGACTCCGTCGACGGCCCGGGCCCGGTCCTGGCCCCTCACCTCGTCGAGGACACCTCCGCCCTTGATGGGCAGCATCATGACCCCCGAGGCCACCTCTTCCCTGGCCAGGCCGTCGATCCCCAGGCCCAGCGCGTGCCGGATGATGATCTCTTCGAGACTCACCCCCGACCCGAACCGCAACGACCGGCCGCACAGGCCCCCGATGGAACGGCCGGCCACCTCCAGCATCGTGACCTGGTCGGCGGTGCCTATGCGCAGCTCGGCGTGCACCGGGCCTTCCCGCAGCCCCAGCGCCGCCGCCGCCCCGGCCACCATGGACTCCACCGCGGCCAGGACAGACGGTGGTCGCCGCGAGGGCGTGACATAGATGGTCTCCTCGAAAAAGGGACCGTCCATGGGATCGGGCTTGTCGAACACGGCCAACACCCCGAGCTCACCCCCCTGGAGCAGGCCCTCCACCGCCACCTCGGCTCCGGGCACGTAACCCTCCACCAGCAGGGGCTCCCACTCGTTCCCGATGATGGCCCGTATCCGGGTCTCTGCCGCCTCGGCCTGGCCGGCATCGTCGACGCGGATGACCCCCTGGCTGGCCGATCGCGAGACGGGCTTGACCACACAGGGGTACCCGATGTCCGACGCCGCAGTGACGACCCGGACCCCGGGAAGGACCACGCGGTAGGGCGGTTGGCGGATGGCCGCCGCGCCCAGCCGCTGCCGCATGACGGCCTTGTCCCTGGTACTGGCCACCGCATCGGGCCGACTGTGCCGGAGGCCGAGTCGTTCGGCGGCCATGGCCGCGATCACCACCCCCTGGTCGTCGACGGCCAGGACGGCATCGAGCGGGGTCCGGCCGTGCAGGGCGGCGATGGCCTCCACCGCCGCTTCCTGGTCGGCCAGCGGCACGACCACGGCCCGATCGCCCATGGCCTCGGCCAGCGCTTGGCGGTGCTCGGAGCCGACGACGACCTCAACGCCCAGCCGGTCGGCGGCGGCCACGAAGTCCGATGCCCGATAGGTCGCAGTGGGCAGGAGCAGGAGGATCCGGGGCACCCTCCTATACTGGCGGCAGGCGCGATACCGAGGCGAGGGCACCATGACCGATAGTGATGGAGGCGGCGGGGCTCCCGTTCTGATGGCGACCGATGTTGCTCTGACCATGGTGTTGGAGCTCCGGGCGGCCGAGGACGACGCCGAGTCGCTCGCCCTCTGGGTCGAAGTGTCGGGAACGAGCGGAGACGCCTACTCCTACGACATGTACTTCCAGGCCGCAGCGGACGCCGGACCCCAGGACTGGAGCGCCGAGCGCCAGGGCCTGGCCCTGGTCGTCCCGGCCGAGAGCGTGGCCAAGATGCGCGGTGCCACCCTGGACGTGAATCCTGACGTCAACCTGGGCGGGATGGTCATCCAGAACCCGAACCGTCCGCCCCTCCCGGCCGGAGCCAGCCCGGCCATGGCCGGCCCACCGGCCGACCTCAGCGGGGACGTGGCCCAGCGGGTCCTGCAGGTCCTGGAGCAGCAGATCAACCCGGGCATTGCCGCCCACGGCGGGCGCGCCGATCTCGTGGCCGTGGAGGACGACGCCGTCTACCTTCGCCTGAGCGGGGGCTGTGCCGGCTGTGGCATGGCTGCGGTCACCTTGAGCCAGGGGATCGAAGTGGCCCTGCGTGAGTCGGTCCCCGAGATCCTCCAGGTGATCGACGTCACCGACCACGCAGCCGGCACCAACCCGTACTACGAGGCGGCCAAGAAGTAGGCCGGAGCGGGTCTGACCCCGCTCCTCACACCGGGAGGAAGCGTCGGGCGTCTTCGGCCGCATAGGCGGCCACGACGGCGTCGGTGGCCGACGTCGCCTCGATCTGCCTGATCACATCGTGCAGCTTGGTGGCGGGGATGGCACAAGTCATCTCCTTGCTCGACATGTTGGTGCGGGTGCGGCTCAGCATGCAGCCGACGCTGGCCGCCACCTCACCCTCTTGCTTGGCCACAGCGATGATGTGGCACTGCGGCTTGCCCTCGATGCGGAGGTTCGGCAACGCATCGGAGAGCACCATGAGCTGCTTCCCGTTCACTCGGATCAGGACGACATCGGGATCGATGGGGGACTCGGCCAAGGGTCCGTAGGTCACCGTGTCGGGCTTGTCGGCCACGACGGGAATGTGGGGGACCATGTCCATGGTCACCCAGCCCGACTCCAGCAGGGCGGCCACGTCGGAGCGCCCGGCCGCCTCTTCGAGGGTCACGAAGCCATGGGTCAGACTGCCGACGCTGCAGTTGCCGTGATCGGCGGCAACCGTGGTGAATGTCCGGTCGACGGCCTTGGTCCAAAACACGCACCCGGCCGGAACCCGGCCGGTACGCCCGTCCGCCGTGGGCTCGGGCATGGCCGCGTCGAAGGGGGCGACGCCCTCGGGAGCCGATGCCGAGAAGGTGATGGCGATGGGGGGCACGTCTAGTTGGAGCGCAGCGGTGAGGGCAGCGGCGGCATCGGACCAGGGAGATGTTTGCGGCATAGCTGCAGTCTGTCCCAACCGGCGCCACCGGGCAACGCCTGGCTGGGTGCCCACCGTGCACCGTCCTTCAGTGTGGGGTCATGCCGCCATCGGCGATGAGCACCTGGCCGGTGATGAAGCTGCCCGCGTCCGAGCTCAGGAGGAGGGCGGGGCCGACCATCTCCTCCGGTGTAGCCAGCCGACCCTGGAGCGAGGCGGCGGCCATGGCCCGCTGGGCCTCGGGCGGGTTGCTGCGCACCATGTCGGTATCGACGGATCCGGGGGCCAACGCGTTCACCCGAATGTCATGGGCGGCGTACTCGGCGGCCATGGAACGGGTGAACGACAGGAGAGCCGCCTTCCCGGCCGCGTACATGGCCACCGACGGCGAGAAGATGAATGCCCCGACCGAGATGACGTTGAGGATGGCGGCGTGCGAGCTGGCCGTGAGGTAGGGGAGCGCTTTTTGCACCAGGAAGACCGGGCCCCTGAGGTTGACGTCGAAGGACTTGGACCAGGCTTCCGGACTGAAGGCGCCCAAGGGCTGGGTGAGCGAGTTGGCCGCGTTGTTGACCACGACGTCGATGCCCCCGAACGAGTCGACGGTGTAGGCCACCAGCGCATCGAGGGCGTCGAGGTCGCCGAGGTGGGTGGCCTTGCCCAGTGCCTCGCCGCCCAGCTGGCGCAGCTGGGCGGCCGCCTGCTGGCAAGCCTCGGCCTTGCGACTGGCCACGACCACTTTGGCCCCTGCGGCCACATAGCCGGCAGCCAGGGCCAGCCCGATCCCCCGGGTCCCGCCGGTGACCACGACAACCCGGCCGGTCATGTCGAACAGCTGGCCAAGCTCCTGTCGATCCAGCACCCTCGTCCCTCCGCTCTTCCCGCCCCCGGTCCCGGCGCCGCCGTCGGCAGAGGGTGGTCGCCTCGCCCGACCGGTCGGTGCGGTGCCGCCGACCGTACCAGGATGCCTACGCGTCGGGTATGGCCAGGTCCATCAGGTGTGGTCGCGGTCGTCCTCGTCGGCCTCGACGATCCCCTGGTCGATCCAGTCGGCCTCGTCCACCTCCGGGCGCTCGCCCCGGGCTTCACGAAGCCGGCCCGCTTCGACCGGTTGGGCCTGTTCGATCCGGTCCGCTTCGGGGACCTCGTCGTCCTCTGAGAGCTGAACGGGATCGATGCCCGACGGGCTGGGCTCCAGCGGGTCTGTTCGTGGGCTTTCGGGATTCTCCATCCCCTCATCCCTACCCCGATGGTCGGGGTCGTGAACGTCGGCATCTCCACCGGCGCCCAGACGGTGGGCAACCGAGATGGCAAGGTAGAGCCATGCGATGGCACAACGAGCTGGTCGGTGAGGGACGTGGCTGAACCGGGGCCCACCACCCCCTCGACCAAGTTCCAGGTGGTGCGGTTCGTCCAGCGGCACCTGGTCAACCCGCCCGTCCGGGTGCTGGCGGAACGGGGGCTCGCGCCCAAGAGCGTGGCCCTGCTCGAGACCACCGGCCGGCGGTCGGGACAGGCGCGTCGGACCCCGGTCGGCAACGGACAGATCGGCGACACCTTCTGGATCGTGGCCGAACACGGTCACCACGCTGCCTACGTGCGCAACATCGAGGCCGACCCCCAGGTGCGGGTCAAGATCGGCCACCGGTGGCACCGCGGGACCGCCCACATCATGGAGGACGACGATCCCATCGCCCGCCAGAGAGCACTGGACCGCATGAATGCCAGCATGGTGCGGGCTCTGGGAACGGCGCTGCTCACGGTGCGAATCGACCTGAACCCAGAAACCGGGCGGTGAGCGCACCGACGCACGACTGGCATTGCTGGGACCTGGCTAGAGCGGCGTCGGCCCACTATGCCGGGGACAACAAGTTGCACACCGATGGTGGACAGGCCCACGAGATCTATCAGACCTCTACCATGTCGGCGCTTCGGGCCGCGGTGTACGACGGTACCGTGAGCTACGCCGAGATCGCCCGCCACGGCGACTTCGGCGTGGGGACGTTCAATTGCCTCGACGGCGAGATGGTGGCCGTAGACGGACAGTTCTTCCACCTGCACGCCGACGGCACGGCGACGGTGGCCGACCCGACCGAACTGACCCCGTTCGCGGTGGTGACCTATTTCCGGGGAGAGGCCGGGCGGCAGGTCGACGAGGCCATGAGCCGCCGGGAGCTCGAAGCCACCGTCGACGAGCTGGTGTCAGGCCAGGATCACTTCTATCCGATCAGGGTCGACGGACGATTTCGGCGGATCACCACCCGGACGGCGGCCCGCCAGCGCGCTCCCTATCGCCCCTTGGACCAGGCCACCGCCGATCAATCGGTCTCCCGGTTCACCGATATCGAGGGCACCCTGGTCGGCTTCCGGACCCCCGACTACGCCCAGGGGCTCACCGGAGCTGGCTACCACTTCCATTTCATCGACGATGCCCGCCGGTCGGGCGGTCACGCCTTCGACTTCGTCCTGGAGTCGGGCGTGATCCTGGTCGACGAGGATGTCGACCTGCACGTGGAGCTGCCCGAGGTGGCGGCGCAACCGGGCTAGGGGTGCTCCCGGCACCGGCCCGGGCTTGACCGAACCGGAACGGCCACCCCACACTGGTTCGGTGGCCCGGGGGGCCGGCCAGGAGGCGACATGGGCACGTGGAGCAGGAACGAGCTGGAGTCCGCCTTCCAGCGTTACCAGGAGGTGGCCGCAGTTGCCGGTCGAACCGGCGACTGGAAGGCCTGGGCCGACCGGTTCACCGAGGATGCCGTCTACATCGAGCACCACTACGGCACGTTCACCGGTCGAGAAGCCATCGGCGAGTGGATCAGCTCGTGCATGTCCGAGTACCCCGGGAGCGCCATGACCGAGTTCCCCATCGAGTGGTACGTCATCGACGAGGAGCGGGGTTGGGTCGTGTGCCAGGTGTGGAATCGCATGGAGGATCCAGGCGACGGCTCCACCCACCAGGCCTACAACTTCACCCTCCTCAAGTACGCCGGTGAGGATCGCTGGTCCTACGAGGAGGACGTGTACAATCCGATGCGCTTCGGGGCCATGGTGGCGGAATGGGAGACGGCCAGGAAAGCGGCGTCTTCGCCGGGATGAGCTCGCAGAAGTCCGGTCAGCGCCCGCTCAGTTGGAAGGGGGGAGGCTGGTCCGGGGTCGACAGTGCTCTCCGGTGGGCGGATCGCCGAAGAACTGGAAGTACATCTGCTGGGTGCCGTAGGCCACCAGCGCCCGACGGTCGGGATCCCAGAGCTCGAGCTCGATGGA
>DASZLD010000201.1:0-30879 GCA_035552655.1 Acidimicrobiales bacterium | reverse complement strand
TCTAATCGGTTGAACTGGCGGTAGAGGGCCACGATCGACTCGGTATCGGCCGGCACCAGCGGACCGGCCTCGACCAGACGGTCGATGGACTCCTTCAGGGACTGGACATCATGATCCATACCCAAATTCAACCATCGGGGTGTAACAGGTTTGGGGGCCGGGAGGTGCCCAAGTTGCTGGAGACCACTGACTCGATCAGAGGCCGAATAGGCATGACTGGAGGCCCCGTTGGCTAGGCGATGAGGCGGCCCGAGGACCCGCCTCAGGCGCTGGGCCGGAGGAACCGGCCCAGCGGGTCCCATCGGCGCAGGGCCTCGATGTCCGACGCCGCCGGCGCCTCGAGCTCGGTGAGAGACCGGGCCACGGTCAGCTCCCAGCCACAGAGCGATCGGACCGCACCCACCCGTTCTTCGATGGACCCCGGCCCGGCGGGCACGGCGGTGAGGACGAAGGTCCCGTCCTCACCCTTCTCGAACACGCCCACGTCCGAGACGAAGGCGCTGACCCTTCCGCCCGGTGAGGTGATGTAGGGGACCAGGTCCACGGTGCGACGACGGGTGAGGGTGGCCATGACCACGACCTCATCGGCCCGGCTGGCCACGTCGTTGCCCCCGCCCGATCCCACCAGGAACGAGCGTCCGGGGATGACCGTCGAGTTGATGTTGCCGAAGCGGTCGATCTGGGCTGCGCCCAGACAGGCCAACAGGGTGGTGCCCGGCGACCCGGCCATCAAGCCCAGGATCTGCTCGCTGTCCGACAGCATGGTGGCGGTAGGGAAGCTCCGGTGGTTGAACACGAACGGGTCGGCCGGCGTGGGTTCGTAGCCCCACAGCCCGAGCTCGGCGGTCAGCTCCACGGTTGCCCCCCGACGCCGGGCCTGGTGGACTCCGAGCCAGGTGGCCAGGTTGGCCACCCCGGCGCCGGCCAGGACAGCGTCGGCCTCCCGGGCCAGGATGCGGTCGGCCAGGTGACGGGCGCCGAACACCGCGGCCAGCTCCCAGGCTCCTACCGGTGCGGTCAGGTCGGGCGGGTTGGCTGCCTCGTCCTCCCGCCACGAATCGGGGTTGGCCCGTGCCCGTAGGGCATCGATGCGCGGTTGACCGAGACGACGGAGGTACTCGGCCTGATCGCCCGGCTCGAGCACCCAGTGGACGATCCAGGCATCGAACTCGTCGCTCCGACTGATCCGACTGACATCGGACCAGAACTCCAGGTCTTCGCCGTAGGGGTCGGCTGGGGTGTCCCGGGTGAACAGTCCTCCGGGATGGGCCCCCATGGGTGCCTCGGTGACGGCCAGTACCCGGTGAGCGGGGATGCGGACCAGATGCGACCAGGGCCGTATGTCGTCGACCACCCGCTCCACAGTGACCACGGCGCCGCGGCGGGCGGCCAACGCGCCCCACACGCCCTCGAGCACCGGCGCGTTGAAGGCCACGTTGCCCTCCCGGTCGGCCACCGGGGCGTGCAGGAGGGCGATGTCGGGGGCATAGGGGGCCAGCAGCCCCACCGTGCCGCCGAAGGGCGAGTCGACCTCGGCGAAGCCGGGGTTGTCGGCCATGCTCGACCCGACCAGGGAGCCGGTCACCGCGGCGGGCAGGCCGCGGGCGGCAGCTTCCAGGCGCTGCAAGAAAGTCAGGAACGACCAGTGCTCGACCTCCACCTCGCCCCGGAGGTACGCATCGGAGAACCAGGGATTGGGCGTGAAGTTGGGAAAGATGTCCCCCGAGTAACCGGTCACCACCTTGCGCACGAGCCCGCCCTTGAAGAACAAGGTGCCCAGGCTGGACAGGCTCAACATGACCAGCGTGAAACCGGGGTCCTGGCCCCACCACCGCCGGACCAGATGGCGGGCCCCTGCAGTCCAGCGCGAATGGTTGGTGACCACGTGCACGGCATCACCGGGCCGCACGTGCGCCACCGCGGTGTCGAGGTCCACAACCTTGTCCATGTCGGCTGCCGAGGCTACTCGACGACACCAGGTGCTAAGAATGAAAACGGTCGTTGTGTGGCCGCAGCCTCTTCGGGCGCCCGTCCGGAGACCTACCGACGAGGAGACACCATGGTGAGCGCCAGCATCACCTGGGCGTGGCGAGGGACAGCGTGACCCGTCCCCTCTACACCGACGATCACCAGCAATTCCGGATGGCGGCCCGGCGGTTCGTGGCCAACGAGGTCGTCCCCAACTTCGAGAAATGGGAGACCGAGGGCATCATCGACCGGGCCCTCTTCGCCCAGGCGGGCGAGCTGGGCCTCTTGGGCATGGCCGTGCCCGAGGAGCTGGGCGGCGGTGGGGTCGATGACTTTCGCTACAACGTGGTGGTCAACGAGGAGATCCATCTGGCCGGCTGCAATGGGGTGGGCCTGGGCGTCGCCCTGCACAACGACATCGTGTTGCCGTACTTCCTCACCTACTGCACCGACGAGCAGCGCCGGCGCTGGCTACCCGGGATCGCCTCGGGCCGGTTCATCACGGCCATCGCCATGACCGAGCCGGGGATCGGCAGCGACCTGGCCTCCATGTCGACCTCGGCCATCCGCCACGGTGACCACTACGTGGTCAACGGGTCCAAGACCTTCATCACCAACGGGATCAATGCCGATCTGGTGGTGACGGCGGTGAAGACAGATCCCAGTCAGCGTCATCGGGGCATGAGCCTCCTGGTGCTCGAGCGGGGGATGCAGGGGTTCGAACGGGGTCGGAACCTCGACAAGCTGGGCATGCACTCCCAGGACACGGCCGAGCTCTTCTTCGACGACGTGGCCGTCCCGGTCGAGAACCTCTTGGGCGAAGAGGGCGAGGGGTTCACCCAGCTGGTCCACAACCTGCCCCAGGAGCGGCTGTCCCTCGCCGTCTCGGCCGTGGCCGCGGCCCGCCACGCCTTTGCCCTGACCCTCGACTACTGCGGGCAGCGCACGGCCTTCGGCCAGACCATCGGCTCGTTCCAGAACACGCGGTTCGTGCTGGCCGAGCTGGCCACCCAGATCGAGGTGGCCGAGTCGTTCATCGACACCTGCGTGGCCGAGCTCGGTCGGGGCGAGCTCACGGCCGAGCGGGCGGCCATGGCCAAGTGGTGGTCGACCGAGCTGCAGTTGCGAACGGCCGACCGTGGCTTGCAGCTCCACGGCGGGTACGGGTACATGCGGGAGTTCCCCATTTCCCGGGCCTATGCCGACGCCCGGATCACTTCGATCTACGGGGGTACGACCGAGATCATGAAGGAGATCATCGGGCGGAGCTTCGGGCTCTGATTGGCCTGGGCTCCGATTGGCCTGGGCTCCGATTGGCCTGGGCTCTGATGGGCCCCGTGCTCTGATTGCCCTGCGCTAGCCCTTGGGGCTCAGGGCGCGGTGGGCGAAGTTGATGAGGTGCCGGACGGTGCGGGTGTTGGGCGCGGTGTCGTTGATGAGGTTGTAGCGAACGATGTCCATCGTGTACCCGTAGATAAGCCGGGCGTCGCGTGCCGGGTCGGGGGACTGGCCCGACCCGTCCTTGACCGCGTTCGTGATCTCGCGATGGAGCGGCACCATGATGGTGGCCTGGTTCTTGTCGAACTGCTCGGGGAAGACGGTGGCCAGGCGACCGGCGCCCAGCGTCCAGGGCAGGGTCCGACGGGCGGCGGACGGGTTGACCGCCTGGCGTACGAACCCGTCGATCCAGGCAGCCACCTTGTCAAGGGGTTCGGAGGCGGTGCTCATCCGGTGCTCGAGGTATTCGGCCAGCACCCGGCAGCCCTCCTCCAGCGTCACCAGCAAGAGCTCGTCCTTGGAGCGGAAGTGTCGGTAGAACGCCTTGGTGGACAGCCCGGCCTGCTCGAGGATCTCCCGCACCGAGGGCTCGATGGTGCCCCGGCGGGCGGCCACCGCCAACGTGGCCGAGATCAGCAGCTCCACTTCGTGGTCACCGTCGGGTTGCGTGCCTCCTGATGGTTTTCCGTTTCCCGTGCCCGAGACCATAGGATCCACGACACTGACCGCAGCCGTCTTTTTCTTTGTCACGCCGGCGAAGTGTAGACGATCGCAGTGAGAACAATGGTTTTCCCACCGCCTCCGATGCGTCGTCAGGAGTCGTGCACGGGGCTGATGAACTGAACGGGCCGGCCACGGCGGGGAGGAGAGATCGGTGGAGCAGTTGCGGATCGGAGATGTCCTCTCGGTCACCGCCGGCCGTGGTCGGGGACGGGTCGCCGCCTCGATGGGCGATCGCCTCGTCACCTACAGCCAGCTCGATGCGGCCACCGAGCAGCTGGTCCGGGCCCTCTCCCACCGTGGCATCGGAGTGGGACAGCGGGTGGTGTGGTGGGGGGAGACCTCGCTCGATGCCATCGCCCTTTGGTTCGCCCTGGCCCGGTTGGGCGCCGTGTTCGTGCCGGTGAACCCCCGCTTCACCCCCGACGAAGCAGGCCGCCTGCTGGACCAGGCCGATCCGGCGCTGGTGGTGGGCGACGGCGCCCACGCCGCCGGGGCAGAACTGGGCGCGTTGCTGGCCGAATCGGCCACCACCGGGATCTCGTTGCCCCACATCGACGAGAACGATCCCCATGTCATCTTCTTCACCAGCGGCTCTTCGGGCCAGCCCAAGGGCGTCGAGCTGTCCCATCGAGCATCCCGGCTCCGCATCCTGGGGGATGCATCCATGTGGCCGTTGGGCCCGGTGGTGTGCATGTTCCCGCAGTTCCACATGGCCGGTTGGTACGGACCCATGACCGTGTGGACGTCAGCCGACGAGGTCGTCTACGTCGAGCGAGCCGAGGCCGACGCCCTCCTCGCCGCCGTGCACCAGCGGAGGGCCGTCCGGCTCTACGCCATCCCTGCCGTGTGGCGGCGGATTCTCGATGCCGACCGCTCGAGCTTCGACCTGTCATGCCTGCGGTACTGCGATACCGGCACCTCCTCGACCACCCCAGAGCTCCTCTCGGCCATCGCCGAAGCGTTCCCGGGCACCGAGACGTCCATTACCTACGGATCGACCGAGGCGGGCGGCGTCTGCCGGCTGTGGCCCCAGGACGTCCACCGGAAGCCCGGCTCGGTCGGACCTCCGGCGCTGGGCTGCGAGGTTCGTCTGTCGGAAGACGGTGAGCTGTTGGTTCGGAACCCGGTCCTCATGAACGGGTACTTCCGAGATCCCGAAGCAACGGCATCGGCGTTGGTCGACGGTTGGTTCCACACCGGCGATCTGGCCGAGCGGGACGAGGATGGGTACTACTCCATCGTGGGTCGGGCCCGGGATGTCATCCGCACCGGAGGGGAGACGGTGGCGCCGACGGAGGTGGACGACGTGGTGTCGACCGCACCCGGTGTCGTCGACGCCGGCGTCGCCGGGGTGCCCGACGATGACTGGGGCGAGCTGGTCACCGCCTTCGTCGTGCTCCAGCCCGGCAGCTCACTGGACCTGGCCGAGTTGCGGCGCCATTGCCAGGGTCGGCTGGCCTCCTACAAGCATCCCCGGCGGCTGGTGGTGGTCGATGCCCTGCCCCGCACCGGGGCCACCCGCCAGATCCAGCGGCGCGTCCTGATCGAATGGGCCCAGGCGGCGCCGGGGTGATGTCGGAGTGATGTCGGGGAAGGGTGAGGGCCAGTGACCACGGAGCGCCCTGAGACCATGGCGCGCCCATCGACCGCGGCGCGCCCATTAGGCATCGTGAGCGTGGCCTTCGGCCTCGACTGCCCGCTGTCCGAGGCGGCGAGGCGGGCGCAGTCCCTCGGCTTCGACCACCTGGACATCGCCACCGACCGCATGGCCGACGGTCCCGGGGAGCCGCTGGCCCTCGCTGTGGGCGATCGCAACGGACCCGTCCCCCAGACGGGGTGTACCTGCCGGCTCCCTCCTGGATGCACGTGGGAACAGTGCGTGGCCCTGCTCCGCCAACAGCCCGATCTCCGGGTCGAGCCGGGTCCCCGTTCGGTGCTCGACAGCGCTGTCGCCATCCGGGCCATGTGCCAGGAAGTGCCCGGTCTCCGCATCACCCTGGACACGGGATGGGCAGCGTTCGGTGGCTACGATCCCCTCGAGGTGGCCGACTTGGCCGGGCACGTCCAGTTGCGCCAAGCCCGCCCCGGTCACGCCCAGGTCCACCCGGACGAGGAGGGGGACGTGGACTTCGCCGCCGTCATCGACGGGCTCGAGGTCCTGGGTTATGAGGGTCTGTTCAGCGTCGAGTACTTCGATCTACCCGAGCTGCGGCTCCCGCTGGCTGACCCCGTCGGTCACTGCGTGGACCTGGCCGCCCGGGTGCGGCCGCTGCTGGCGGCCCGCTGAGACGTGGGACCAACGCCCGGGTGGGACCCGCGGATCTCGGTCAACTCGCTGTCCAGCGCCCGCTGGTCGTTGACCCAGGATCTTGATCTCTATCAGCGCCTGGATATCCATCGGGTCAGCTTCTTCCTGCCCAAGCTGATTGAAGCCGGACTGGAGCGGGCCATCGAGGAGATCGTGGGCCGCGGGATCGTCGTCGACGCCGTCCTGCCCGGCGCCGCCTTCGACCTGACCGACGAGTCGGGATGGACCGAGGTCCACGAGGCCATGTTCATGGCCATCGAGGTGGCCGAGCGCCTGGGGGCGACCACCATGCCCACCGCGGGTGGATCAGCCCATGGGCAGGCCTACCACTGGGCCGTCGACCGGTTCGCCCGGGCCATCGGGCCGGTGGTCAGTGCGGGCCGGCAGCGCGGGGTGCGGGTGGCGATCGAGCCCACCCGGACCCAGTTCGCCTACGTGGGCTTCGTGCACTCCCTGCGCGACGGTCTGGCCCTGGCCGACCAGCTCGACCTGTGGCTGATGCCCGACACGGCCCACGTGTGGTGGGAGCCGGACCTGGCCGAGCTGTTGGCCGCCGGGGCGCCTCGCTTCGCCGTGTTCCAGGTGGCAGACCTGGCTTTCGGCGGCCCGGTGCTCGAGCGACTGGTGCCGGGCGACGGGGAGATTCCGCTTGGTCCCATCCTGACCGCGGCGGCCGCCACCGGGTTCGAGGGGCCCTTCGAGATCGAGATCCTCGGACAGGCCATCGAGGACGAGGGCTACGACGAGGCGATTCGCCGTTCCTACCAGCACATCCAGGGCCTACTGGTCGAGGGCTCCGGCTTTTTCCCCGCTGACGGGCGCTGATACAGTGGGGAAAACAACTGTTAACCGGTCCCACCTCGACCGTTGCCGTGCAGACGGGCAGCGACGGGGTCGAGAGGGACGAACAAGGAGGGGTGTTCTTCATGCCATCACGAGATCTCGACTACCCGGTGTTCGACGCCGACAACCACATGTACGAGACGCCCGAGGCGTTCACCCAGTTCCTGCCGCCCGAGTACGAGGGTCTCATCAAGTACGTCGAGGTGAACGGGCGCACCAAGATCGCGGTGAACAACCGCATCAGCGACTACATCCCCAATCCGACCTTCGAGCGTGTCGCCGCCCCCGGCGCCCAGGAGGAGTTCTTCAAGGTGGGGAACCCCGAGGGCAAGTCCCGCAGGGAGATCCTGGGCAAGGGCATGCGCGCCCTCCCCGGCTTCAAGGACCCCGAGCCCCGGCTCAAGCTGATGGACGAACTGGGCCTGGACCGAGCCCTCATGTGGCCCACCCTGGCCAGCCTGCTCGAAGAGCGCCTGCGGGACAATCCCCCTGCCACCCACGCCGTGGTCCACGCCCTCAACCAGTGGATGCACGAGCACTGGTCCTTCAACTACGAGGACCGCATGTTCCCCACCCCGGTCATCACCATGTGCATCGTGGACGAGGCCATCAAGGAGCTCGAGTGGGTGCTCGAGCGCGGCGCCCGGATCATCTTGATCCGCCCGGCGCCGGTTCCCGGCTTCATGGGTCCCCGTTCCATGGCCCTGCCCGAGTTCGACCCGTTCTGGGCCAAGGTGGCCGAGGCCGACATCCTGGTGGGCATGCACTCCTCGGACTCCGGTTACCAGCGCTACACCAACGAGTGGGAGGGCGTCAGGGACGGCGAGATGCTGCCGTTCAAGGGCGTCTCGGGCTTCCAGGCCATCACCGGGCACCAGGGTCGTCCCATCATCGACACGGTGGCCTCATTGGTGGGCCACGGGTTGTGCTCGCGCTTCCCGACCCTGCGCTTCACCCCGGTCGAGAACGGCAGCAACTGGGTGCGCCCCCTCCTGGCCGACATGGAGCACGCCTGGATCTCCAGCCCCAACTCCTTCGATGAGCACCCGGTCGAGGTGTTCAAGCGGAACATCTACGTCCACCCCTTCCACGAGGAGGATCCCAAGGGCCTCATCGAGCTGTTGGGCGCCGACCGCGTGCTGTTCGGCTCGGACTACCCCCACCCCGAGGGCATGTCCGATCCCATCACCTTCGTCGACGACCTCGAGGGTCTGCCCGACAAGGATGTGCAGCTGGTCATGGGGGGCAACCTCAACCGCCTGATGGGCTTCGGTACCGCCGCCTGAGCCGCCTGACCGTTGGCCGGCCGCCTGACCCGCCTGACCGTTGGCCGGCCTCCCCACACGGGGGAGGCCATGCGCGGCGGGGATGCCGTCCGGCGGCGGGGACCCCACAGGACGCGGGGGAACTGGCGCGGCGAGACTACGGGAGCGAGCCTTCCGGCAACGGATCGACGACCACAGACCGGCCGTCGATCCAGCGACGCAGCAGGATGAAGCCGCCTTTCAGCGCAGCGCGGTCCCATTGCCCGAATCCCATGGACGTCCCCGGCGTGCCCAACGTGGCCGGTAGGCACTTCACCCGCTCGAGGGCCTCTTTTACTCCGGTGCGCGTCAGGGTCTCGGCCCCGGCCAGTCCCTCGACCAGCAGCCGGCCCATGTCGTCGCCCGAGGCCACAGTCATGGGGAACACGGCGTCACCGTCGCTGCGGGCGGCCAGCAGTGAGCGGAGGCGGGGGTTCTGTTCCGACCAGGCGTCCACGTATGTCCAGCCCTCCCAGTCGGCCACCCATTCGGGGTAGGCGTAGCCGAACATGAGGGCGGAGTTGGCCACCACGCGGGGATGCCAGTCAGCCGCGGTGAGGGCCCGGCCCAACGCGCCGGCGGAGAGGCCGAGCCCTAGATAGACCAGGGCGTCGGTCTCCTGGCGGCGAAGGTCGTCCACGGTGGCGGTGAGGTCGGTGGTCACCGGCGAGATGAGGGACTTGGCCGTGATCTGCAGGCCCAGGCGGGCCACGGCGTCCTCGAAGAATTGTCCGTACCGGGACCCGATGGGCGACTGGTCCTGCACCAGCAACAGGCGGCGGCAGCCCTCCGCCTCCAGGTGGTTGGCCAGCAGGTGGGGCTCTTCTTCCAGGGAGCCGATCTGGTAGTGGAACATCCACTCGCTCCGGGTCCGATCGCTGCCCGTCCAGTTGACACAGGGAACCCGCGCCTCGTCGGCCAGGTCCCGGACGACCAGGCCGTTGTCGGTGATGGTCGGGCCCATGATGATGAGCACGTCCTGGGCCACCAGCCGCTCGAAGCCCGCCGTCACCGCCGCCGCCGTTCCCTGGGGCAGGCCGTCGGTCACCTCGGTGACGAAACTGACGTCACGATCCAGCCGACCGGCGGCTACCGCCTGGTCGACCACCCGGCGCATCTCGCCGATCATCGGGCTCTCCGGTCCGGGATGGTCGAGCAGCACTCCGACCACGATGGGGGCAACGTCACTCATGTCCGTCCTCCAGGTTCCACGGTTATCCAGCTTCCACCGGTCGATGCCGATCGGCGCACGGCATCGACCACCTGCATGCAGGCCAGCCCGTCGGCGAACGTCGCCGGCCGAGGGCCGGGCTCCACCGGTCCGCCCTCGATGGCGCGCCGAAAGGCCTGGGTCAGCATGATGTAGGGCGGGAGCTCGGTTCGGGTCATGTCGGCCAGCGCCCCGACGGCCATGTCCTCCACGTCGGGCAGGGCCAGGAAGTCGGGCGGATCGAGCCGGCGACCCTCGGGGCTGTCGGCATCGGCGATGCGGACGCCGTCCGACTCCGACCACAGGGTCCCGCCCGTGCCCACGATGCGGTTGACCGAAAAGGCCGGCCCGATGGCTGCCGCACTCTGCACGAGGGAGACGTCGACCCCGCTACGCATGACACAGCGAATGTCGAAGCTGTCGTCCACCGCCAGCGCCGGATCGCTCACAGCGGGAAGGCCGGCGCTCACCGCCTCGACCTCGCCGAACCACTGGCGTAAGGCATCGATCCGATGTGATCCGGAGGCGCCGAACCATCCTCCTCCTGCGGCTGGGTCGTACCACCAGTCGGCCATGGGAAAGGACCGGAGCATGGACAGGAACGACGCCCCCACCATCAGCTTCGGCGTCCCGATCAGCCCCGACCCGAGGGCCCACTCGATCAGGGCCTGTTCCGGCGACCAGCGGAACTCGTGACCCAGGTACCCCACCACACCGGCTCCATCGGCCGCCCGCATCAGTCGCTCCGCCTCAGGCGCATCGAGGGTGAAGGGCTTCTCGCACAGCACGTGACAGCTGGCGGCGATGGCTTGGGTGGCCAGTCCGGCGTGGGCGGCCGGCGGCCCGGCGATGGACACGGCGTCGGCGCCGAGGTCGAGCGCGTCGGCCAGCGAGGTGCAGGCGTGCTCGATGCCCAGGCGCTCGGCTCGGCGAGCGGTGCGCGTCGGGTCCTGGCCGACCAGGGCCACCACCTCGAACCCGGCCGAGCGGAAGGCGGGGACGTGGATACGAGCCCCGAACGAGGTTCCGACAACGACGGCCGAGAGGCTCACGCCCGCTCGGCGGCCAACCGGGGATCGCCGGCGGCCCGATCGGCCGGGGGCCAACCCTCGACCAGGCCGTGCTCGGCGCAGAAGGCCTGGCTCTCGATCAGGGATCCGTTCGCCGGCGGGTCCTTCGGATCGTTGGCCAGCCAGGCGATGACCTCACCGCACACCTCGGGGGGTGCGGCATAGGACAGGTCGAGGCCCTCCTGCTCGGCCACGTGGAGCTGCATCCGCTCGGTCTTGATAAACCCGGGATGCACGTTGTAGGAACGCAGGCCCCGCTCACCCAGTTCGACGGCCAGGATGCCCGACACCTTGAACAGCCCACCCTTGCCCACGGCGTAGCCGACGCCGTAGCTGCCCATGTCGACCGGATCGGTGTAGGCCACTCCCGAGGTCACGTTGAGCACCGTTCCGCCGCCCCGCTCCACCATGGCCGGGACCAGCAACGAGATCAGGGCCAGGGGCCCCATCACGTCGATGTCGATCTCGTCGCGCAAGTCGGCCAGCGAGAGCTCGAGGATGGCGGCCTGGGCCCCCCGACCGGTGTAGATGGCGTTGTTGACCAGCACGTCCACGTGGCCCCACTGCTCGAGGATCCTTCCCACGGCCAGTCCGATGGACAGGGGGTCGGTCAGGTCCAAGGCCACCGCCAGCGCCTGGCGTCCCTCGGCTCGCACCAGCTCAGCCGTGCTCTCCACGCTCCCGGGCAGGGCGCGCCGGGTCCCGTCGTGGGCCACGTCGAAACCCTCGCCCTCCCGGACGGTGCGAGCGGTGACCACCACGTCGAAGCCGGCCTTGGCCAGGGAGACCGCCGCCGCTCGACCCACTCCCCGGCTGGCTCCGGTGACCAGTGCCACCTTGCGATCGCTTGTCATGACTTGCCCTCCTCATTGGTGCGCTGTGGCCGGGGCTTTGCCCCGAGCCCTTCCCACTGTTCCGCCCGACGGCGTGCTCGCCTGTCGGGGCCCGTCCCTACTGGCGTTTGCCGTGCCTCGACCCCGTGCCGCGCTGACGCGAAGCACGGCACGAACCGCATGTCGGTCGATGGTTCAGAACGGTCGCTCGATCCCGACCGCGGGACCGGGGGTGAACGTGGCCGGCATGGTGACCACGCCGGCCAGCTCCGGGTTCCCCTGGTAGAAGCGGGTGGCCTCGTGGTCGACCTGGTAGTCGGGGATCCGGGTCAGGACCTCGTGCATGAGCACGGCGAACATGGTCCGGGCCAGGTGCATGCCGATGCAGCGGTGGGGGCCCACGCCGAAGGCCAGGTGGGGGTTGGGTGTGCGATCCAGCACCACCTGGTCGGGCCGGTCGAACACCTTCTCGTCGAAGTTGGCGGCCAACCAGCTCATCATCACGAAGTCGCCCCGCTTCAGCTGGCGACCCCCCAGTTCTACGTCGGTCGCCACCGTCCGGGTCAGGGTCTCGTTGACCGAAGTGAAGCGGAGGAACTCCTCGGTCGCCGGCACCAGGAGGTCGGGCTCGTCGATGAGCCGCTGGCGCAGATCGTGATGGCCATCGAGGTGGTAGAGGGAAAGTGACGTGAGCGAGGACGTGGTGTCCAGGCCTCCCCCGATGAGGTTCCACAGCACGCCGATGAGCTCGTCGTCGCGTAGCTTGCGACCGTCCTCGATCTCGAGGTTGACCAGCTGGCTCAAGATGTCGTCGCGCGGTTCCTTCCGGCGCTCCTCGGCCGTGCGCAGCAACTCGGCGATCATCTCGGCGATCATGTCCTGCGAGCGCGCCTGCCCCGAGGACTCGCCACCGGCCTCGTTCACCGAATGGAAGACCTTGGCGTAGTACGTCCAGCTGTCGCAGGGAAGGCCCACCATCTTCATGGTGAGGACGGCCGGGACGGCGTTGGCGAAATCGGTGACGATGTCCATGCGCCCCTCGGCGATCTTCTGGTCCAAGAACCAGGTGGCGCACTGCTCGATGAACGGCCGATAGGCGGCCACGGCCGAGGGCAGCATGAAGGGGTTGAGGATCCGCCGCAACGAAGCGTGGGTCTGGCCCTCGACTTCGGCGATCAGGGCCGGAGGCACCCCGGGCATGCGTGGCACCCCCATGATCCCGATGTACTCGATGCCGTCGGGCGAGTTCTCCTCGTACTTGGAGGTGAAGGTGGCGCCGTCCCGCGACACTGCGGCCACCTCGTCGTAACCGCTGACGATCCAGAAGCCGCCGTAGTGCGAGTTGTGGGCCACCGGGCACTTGCGGAGCTCAGCCCACTTCTCGTGGCGGTTGTCGAAGAACTCGTCGGCATGATGGTCGAAGTCGACCGCCGCATCATCGGTCACGCTCATGGTTGGGACCCTTCCCTTCTGGTCAGCAGTTCAGGCCCCTCGGTCCCCACCCGCACCAGCTCACGCTGGAGGAACCCGCCCGTTCCCTCGGCTGTGACCCAGGACTGGACGCTGAGGACCGAGCCCTCCTCCAAGGATGCCGTCGCCCCCCGCCCGAAACCGATTAGGGGAGCTTCGGCCCCAATGCCCATGCCGTGGGCCAGGGCGACGGCAGGCGCGGGCTCGCCGGTCGACTCCCATGCTTTGTAGAGATCGGCGCCGGTGTTCCCCGGCCGACAGACGCCCAGGAGGGCATCGAGCCCCCGGCCACAGCGCGCCGCCAGATCGGCTGTTCCAGGGGGCGGGGTGGCACCAGCGGGCCGGGTTCGAGCCAGCCCACCCTCGTAGCCGGCATAGAGGGCGCCGGGGGACAAAACCACCAGCTCGTCGTCGCCCACCGGTCGGTCACTGGCCAGGTTGCGGAAGCGAACCGGCCCCCGGCGGGGGGTGGCAAAGGCCACGCTCTCACTGGGGGGTGTCGGTGCTCCCAGTCGGGCCACGCACTCGTCGTAGACGGCGAGCAACTCCCGTTCGGTCACACCGGGAACCAGCGCAGCTTCGAGTGCCGACAAGCCGGCCTCGGCCAGGGCGGCAGCCACGGTCAGACAGGCGATCTCGTCGGGGGTCTTGGTCGCCCGGGCCCGGGCCAGCACGCCTGAGGCATCGGCCAGTTCGGCCTGGGGAGCAAGGGTGGGCAGGACCTGGCTGAAAAAGGGAGTGAGGGAGTCGGTCCCCAATCGCCGGGCGCTGGCCAGGCCCGGGATCTCGGCCAGTGCGGCCAGCAGATGAGCCGGGTTCCAGAACATCCCGTACAGGTCGTCGTGGCCGATCTCGGGGGGGATGCCCTCGTCCCACACCGACAGGAGGTGGACCCGCTGCGTCTCCTGCACCACCACGCACACCGGGGCAAAGGGGAACGTTCCGCTCCGCCACAACTGGCGAGCGCCCGATGCGTAGCGGACGTTCCCCGAGCGTCCGAGGACGACGGCGTCCAGTCCGTTCGCCTCCATGCCCTCCAACAGCCGCTGCCGGCGCTGTCCGCGCAGCCGGGTGAAGTCGGCCCGGGCGCTGTCCTCCAGGGCCATCGTGCCCACGGTCACCGGGTCACCCCGAAAGGGTCGTAGCGGGTGCCGCTGAGGGGTACCCACCCATCGTCGGTGATGGCCACGATGTCCTCGGAGCGATAGCCGGCCGCCCCCTCGTCCCAGATCACCGGTTCGAACACCAACACCATGCCCGGCACCATGACCAGGGCCTCGTCGAAGGCCTCGCCCAGGTCGGTCCCGATCAGGGGCATCTCGGCGCTGTCGGTCCCCACCCCGTGGGCCAGGTAGAAGTGCTCGATCCAGGGCTTGATCCCGTCGTTGGCGGCGATGGCGGCCCGACCGAGCTCGAGGCCGGTCACCCCCGGCTTGCAGACGGCCAGGGCGGCGTCGACCACCGCTCGCCACCGCTCGAACTGGGAGACCTGGCGCCTGGTCGGTAGTGGCTTGGCGCTGGTCAGCCAGGTCCGGCCGTAGTCGGAGGCATAGCCGTGGTGGGAGATGCCGGCGTCCACCCAGATGACGTCGCCTTCTCGCAGGATCGCATCGGTGGTCGAGGTCGGATAGGCCAGGTCGCCGTGACTGGTCCACGGACCTTCGGCTCGGGTCGGGGTCATCACCTGCCAGATGGGGTCGATGGCGTTGGCCGTCGCCCCCAGCTCGAAGACCCGACGCAAGAAGGTCCCGCTCAGGTCGGTCTGGCGGACCCCCGGCCGCAACGTGCCCCTGGTGGCGTCCATGGCCAGCTCGGTGATCCGCTGGCCGGTCCGGATGCAGGCGACCTCGTCGGGGGTCTTGGTCAGCTTGGCCGGGCCCAGGACATCTCGAGCCTCTGACCACTGGTAGCCACCGAGGGCGCGGAGCATGGGGTGGGTCTGCTCATCGACGCCGAGCCGGGCGCCGGGGGAGAACAGCTGGCTCAAGGCCTCGACCAGTTCGCCGATGCCGTCTTCCACATCGGGGAACAGCGGCCCGTGGAGGTGATCGGCGGGGAGCTCGGGAGGGGCGCCGTCCCAGTAGGGGGTGAACAGGTGGGGGGCATCGGCTCCTCGGACCACGACGGCCACGGCTCGGAACAGTCCCGCTCGCCCGCTGTCCTCACCGGGGCCGTCGGCCCCGGTGGCATAGGCCACCGAGGAACAGCCCAGGAGCACCAGCCCGTCCAGTCCCTGGGACTCGAGGTTCTGTTGCAGCCGGGCGTGCCGATCGGCCCGCATCCGGACCAGGTCGGGCTCTTCGGGGATGGGCACCCCGGCAATCGTCGCTCCGGCGGCCCAGTCGTCGACCGTCATTGCCCGTCACCCCCCAGAGGGGCGGCACCGCTCAGGCACCCGACCGGCATGAGGAGGAAGGACATCGTCGCCGACCGCTGCCACTGGATCACTGCCCCCTCCTTCCTCGCCGGATACCGACGACCCCCGGACACTCGCCACCCTGGTTCGGGAAAATGGTGGTTGTCAAGTAGGGCGCCGGACTGGGGACCCGCTCATGTGGCGGTGTACTGCCAGCGATGGCCGGGACCAGCGCCGGGGGGATACTCGAGCGCGTTGACGTCGAACCAGATGGGCAGGATGTAGCGCACATAGAAAGCGTGCTGGGTCACCCGGGGGGTGACGATGTCCTCGAGCTCTTTGAGGCGCAGCCGATCGTCTTTCTCCTGGAACCGCTGGCAGGTCTCCAAGAGGTCGTCCACCTGGTCACGGGTGTCGAGCAGCAGGCCCAGATGGTCGTAGCTGGGCGAGTGGATGGGGTCGTCGACTTCCATCAGCAGGATGAACTGCCCGTCATCGGGAACCAACAAGTGGCCGACCTGACCGAACAGCTCGTAGGGACTCGACTTCCAGCCCAGGACGTCGCCATAGAACGCATCGATGTCGGTCCGGGTCGCATCGTCGAGCATCCCCCGGGCCAACGTGAGCTCCATGTGATTGAACCGCATGGCCGATCCCTCCTCGGGCCTGGTCGGCCATCGGAACCTGCGCCCGGGCCACCGCGCCCCTCCGGGCAATATAGGACAGCACAGGGGCCGGATCGCAGCCGCAGTTCGGACTCCTCACCTTGTGAGCCGCGAAGACCCGGTCGTCTAGTGTTGGCGCCGACTGGATGAGAACAGCGGTTCCCGCCCAGCGCGGACCGTACCCACGAGCCTCGCCCCCCAGTCGCCCACAGGCGAGGCCGAGACCGGAGGAGTCAGCATGGATATCAGTGGTTCGGCTGCGTTGGTGACCGGCGGTGCCGGAGGACTGGGCGAGGCGACGGTGCGCCGTCTGGTGGCCGCGGGGGCCAGGGTGGTCATCGCCGATCTGGCCACGGACAAGGGCGCAGCCCTGGCCCAGGAGCTGGGTTCGGCCGCCGAGTTCGTGGAGACCGACGTGACCAGCGAGGAGAGCGTCTCCCACGCCCTGGACACTGCGGCCAGCCTGGGCCCGGTGCGGGTGACCGTGGCCGTGCACGGTGGGTTCGGCGGCGGCGGCCGGACGCTGAAGTCCGACGGCAATCCCCACACGCTGGAGGACTTCCGCAAGGTGATCGACCACTACCTGGTGGGCACGTTCAACGTCCTGCGCCTCTCGGCCGCGGCCATCGCCAAGTCGGAACCGAGAGAGGACGGCGAGCGCGGCGTGATCATCAACACCGCGTCCATCGCCGCCTACGAGGGCACCATCGGGCAGGTGGCCTATGCCAGCGCCAAGGGCGGTGTGGTGGGGATGACCCTGACCGCGGCCCGAGATCTGGCCGTGGTGGGCATCCGCGTGGTCACCATCGCACCGGGAACGTTCATCACTCCCGCCTACGGGGCTGCTCCCGAGGTGGTGGAAGCGATGTGGGCACCGGTCGTGCCCTTCCCCAAGCGCATGGGTCAACCGGCCGAGTACGCGCAACTGGTGCAGTCCATCTGCGAGAACTCGTACCTCAACGGCGAGATCATCCGGATCGACGGCGCCATTCGCTTCGGGCCCAAGAGCCCCCGGGGGTGAGCGATACGTCCGTTGGCGGAGCACCGCAAGAGCCCGCGCCGGGGTTGACGCCCGGTCACGCCTTCGAGGCCTTCGACCTGAGAACGGTCGAGGTGCCGGGGGCGGACTGGGCCATGGAGATGGAGATCACCCCTCAGGTGGTGAACAGCTCGGGCGTCCTTCAAGGTGGTCTCCTGTCCACGCTGGTCGACCTGGTGGCGGGTACGGCCATCTGGCGGGGAGCCACCGTCCCCCAGAAGGGGAGCACCACCGAGCTGCACGTCAGCTTTTTGGCTGCCGCACGGGTGGGCCCGGTCCGGGCCACGGCGCACGTCCTGCGCCGGGGCAAGCGCAGCGTGGTGGTCCGGGTCGACGTACATGACCGCGGAGCCGATGATCTCTACGTGGCCACGGCCACGCTGACCTTCGCCGTCCGCCCGCCCGAGGAACCACCGGGGTCCACGACCTAGCTCGAGCCCGGGGTGCGACCGGCCGACGTCGTCAGGTCCCGTCGGGACCGAATCGGCTCCAGTCCCAGATCATCATGGACTCGAACGGGGCGGCCAGCAACGGCCGGACCGGCGCGCTCTCCCATGCCCGTTCGAGGACCGGCGCCAGCCGCCCGGCCACGGTGGCCGGATCGTCGTCGAGGTAGCACACGGTCATGGTGTAGGCGCCCTTGGTGAACGTCGGTCGACGGATGGCCGGCGTGGTGGCGTACGTCCAGGCCCCAGCCACACCGGGCACCGACACCAGCTCGGGGACGAGCTCGACATGCCTGCGTTGGACATGGGCATCCTGGGCCGATGGATCGGTGGGCTCCTCGACGATCAGGTAGATGCCCCGATGGGGCCGGAAGGGCACCACTTCGGCGGTGATGAGGGCACGAGGTGCGGCATGGGTCTCGAGCAGCCGCAGCGCCCCTCGGTACTGCGAGGGCAGCGACAGGGAGAATCGACCCAGCTCGGCCAGATGGGCACCCAACGTGAAGAAATCGTCGATCGTCTCGTCGACGGGATTGCCCATCAGGTAGCAGACGACATTGTCGACCTCCGACCAACCCTCAACCGCTGCCGCCCGCGCCTCGCGGCACGCCGGCGTCGAGGCCCATCGTTGGCCCAGCACCAAGCCGGGAAGCTGGTACTGCTCGGGCATGTGGTCCAGTTGATGCCATTCCAGGTACGGCCGGTCATCACCGGTGGTCGAGCGGTTCGAGAGCGAAAAGAAACCAACCTTGACCCGGTTCATGGTCCCCCTGATGTAGACGATGTGGGCGTGGGCGCCGCGGCGTCCCGTGCCTTCCTAGCCGATGGTGGGCCGGATCCGGTCCTCCAAGAAGGTGACCACCGCGTCGGAGAAGGCGTCGTTGCGGTCCCCGGCGATCATGTGGGCGGCCCCGTCGACCCCGACGACGGTGGCCCCGGGGATCTTGGCCAGGAGCTCGTCGATCCCCTCTTGGGTCACGACGTCGCTGAGCAGGCCCCGTACCAGCATGGTGGGAACGTGAATGTTGCTCATGGCCACGTCGATCAGCCCGGCCAGGCGGTCGGGAACCACCTCGGTGCGTCCCTGGCCGATGAACTTGGGATCCCAATGCCAGTACCAGCGGCCGTCCCGTTGGCGCAGGACCTTCTTCAGGCCCGACGGGTTCACCCGTTTGGTGCGCTGGGGGGTGTAGGCGGCGATGGCCTCGGCCGCCGCTTCCAATGTCTCGAACCCGTCCAGACCCGACTGCATGAACGACCTGATGCGCTGGATGCCCTCCGGGTTGCTCTTGGAGGTGATGTCCACCAGGATCAGTCCGCACGAGACGGTGCGGTCGCTGGTCCCCTCGGCCAACATGGCCGACATGCCACCGAGGGACGCGCCGACCAGGACCGGGGGCCGTCCCAGTTGGTCCACGACGGCCAGGCAGTCGGCGCTGAAGGCGGTGAACGAGTAGTCGCCGTTGGGGGCCCACTCGCTGTCACCGTGGCCGCGGAGATCGAGGGCCACCGTCCGCCAGCCGCGACCGGCCACCGTTTCGGCCGTCGTGCCCCAGGCGTGCCGGGTCTGACCGCCCCCATGGAGCAGGAGCACGGGCGGCGCGTCGGGATCGCCGCGCACGTCCGCCACCAGCTGCAACCCCTCGAACCCCTCGAAGACCACCCGTTCGACGTCCATCAGCCCATCAAAGCACTCCGGACCAGCGGATCCCCAACCGGGGCGACCGGCCGGGCGACAATCGGTGGCGGTGGCTTAGTGGCCCGTCCAGTTCGGGGCCCGCTTCTCCAGGAAGGCCACTGCGCCCTCTTTGGCGTCGTCGCTCTGGAAGACGCGGGCGATCTCCTCGGGCCGGGCCCAGCCCAGCTTGGGATCGTCCAGTACTGCCCGCCGCGTCAGTTCTTTGGTCGTCTGGATGGCCAGAGGACCGTTGGCGGCGATGACGGCGGCCAGCTCCAGGCTCGACTCGATCAGCTGGTCGGCGGGCACGACTCGGTTCACCAGTCCCAAGTCGGCAGCCCGGGGTGCATCGATGTACTCGCCGGTCAGGGCGATCTCCAGGGCCACGGCCAGGGGCAGGCGGGTCCCGAGGAGCGTGCCGCCGCCGGCGGCCAACAGCCCGCGCTTCACCTCGGGCAGACCGAAGCGGGCGGTGTCAGCCGCCACCGCCAGGTCGCAGGCCAAAACCAGCTCGAACCCGCCGCCGACGGCGGCACCGTTCACCGCGGCGATGACCGGTTTCGGGCACGGGTATTGAAAGAGATTGAATCCCTGCCCTCCTCCGCCGCCCCCACTGCCCTCGTCGGAGGGAGGGGCGTCCGCCGGCTCGGCTGACTGCTCGCTGAAGGCCTTGAGATCCATCCCGGCGCAGAACACGCGATCGCCGGCGCCGGTCAGCACCACCACCCGGGTGTCGTCGTCGTGGGCGATCTCGTCGAACGCCCGTCCCAGCTCGCCCATGAGACCGGGGTTGAGCGAGTTGGCCGCCTGAGGTCGGTTCAGCGTCAGGAGCTGGACGAAGCCCCGCTGTTCCCGTTCGAGATCCATGTCTAGCGCTACCCCCGGTGCCGTCGGTTCGGAACCGACACGGTAGCTCATCGACCGTGTCGGTCGACTCGGGCTGGTCCGTCCAGGCGAGGAGGCTCCGTGGCCGACCTCCGTGGCCGACCTCGTGGCTCGGTACACTTCATATATGCGAGTCATCGTTGATTTCGACCAGTGCGAATCGAACGCGTTGTGCATGGCGGCCGCCCCCGAGGTGTTCGAGGTGCGCGACGACGATTTCCTCTACGTGCTCCAAGAGGAGCCGTCCGAGGAACTGCGGGCGAAGGTCGAGGCCGCGGCGCGTTCGTGCCCGAAGACGGCCATCACCATCGAGGACTGACACGTCGGAGGGACGGCGCCGTGGTGGTGACCGCTCCGCACTAGCACGGCGGTCGGCCACTCGGTCGACCACTCGGTCGACCAACATGTGACCAACGTGCGAGCGCCAACGTCGGCATGCCAAGATCGATCATGATCAGGGAACAACGGCGGTCGCGCCGCATCGCCATGACCCCCGAGGAACGAGACGAGTTCCTCCTCGAGCAGCGCACCTGTCGGTTGGCCACGGTCAATGCGACAGGGCCGCACCTCAGCGCGGTGTGGTTCGTGTGGGACGGCGACGCGCTGTGGGTGTCGTCGATCGTCAAGAGCCAGCGCTTCACCGACATCCAACGAGATCCTCGGGTGAGCGTGATGGTCGACGACGGGCATGACTTCGGCGAGCTGCGGGGCGTCGAGATCATCGGGCGGGCCGAGGTGGTGGGCGAGGTGCCGCGCACCGGTGAGGCCAACGACGAGCTGGTGACCCCGGAGCGTCTGTCGGGTGACAAGTACAGCGGTGGTCAGTTCTTCTACGACGAGCGCCATGCCTGGCTCCGGATCGTCCCCGAGAAGTTCGTCAGCTGGGACTTCCGCAAGATGGGTACGGCGTGACCCGACCACTTCCGCAGCTCACACCAGAGAACGAATTCTTCTGGACATCGGGCGCCGACGGGAAGCTCCGGTTTCGGCGCTGCGCCCAGTGTGGCTCCTTCCAGCATCCGCCCGGTCCCATCTGCCGCACCTGCGGATCCGACGATCTGGCCCCTGCGCCCGTGGCTGGGACGGGCGTGGTGGCCGGCTTCACTGTGAACGAGCACACCTGGACGCCGGCTCTCCCGCCGCCGTACATCATCGCCATCGTGGCCATCGATGAGGACCCCCGGGTCCGGCTGACCACCAATCTGGTGGACGTGCCCCTGTCCGAGCTGGCCGTGGGTCGGCGGGTCGAGGTGCGTTTCGAGCACATCGAGGACGTGTGGCTCCCGGTTTTCACCCTGGCCTCGGACGGTCCAGCCGAGGGTGCCCTGCCGGCCGAGGAGCCCACCGCCCCCTACGTGCGGCCCATGGCGCGGGCCGACAAGTTCGAGGAGAAGGTGGCGCTGACCGGTATCGGCATGTCCAGGATCGGACGGCGCCTCGGGGTGGACCCGCTGGGCCTGACCGTCGAGGCCTCACGCAGAGCCGTCGAAGACGCCGGGCTGACCATGGCCGACATCGACGGGCTCTCCACCTATCCCGGCAGCCCACCCATGGGCGGCCACTCGGAGGGCGGAGTCACCGCACTAGAGGAGTCCCTCCGGATCCGACCGACCTGGTTCAACGGGGGTGGGGAGACCCCGGGCCAGGGCGGGTCGGTGATAGCGGCCATGCTGGCGGTGGCCGCTGGTCTGTGCCGCCACGTGCTGTGCTTCCGCACAGTATGGGAGTCGACCTGGGCCGATCGTCTGCGCCAGCGCCCACCGACCTCCGGCGGAGGTCGGGTGGAGGGGGACATGATGGCGTGGCGCATGCCCTACGGGGCGCTGAGCGCGGCCAACTGGATCGCCATGAACGCCTCCAACCATTTCCATCGCTACGGCACCACCCGGGCGGCGTTGGGGACGATCGCCACCAATGCCCGGCGCAATGCTGCGCTGAATCCCGACGCCGTCTACCGGGAGCCGATGAGCATGGACGACTACTACGGCGCCCGCATGATCACCAGCCCGTTCGGCCTCTACGACTGTGATGTCCCCTGCGACGGGTCCATCGCCGTGATCGTGTCCGCCGTCGATGCCGCCGCCGACCTCCGGCGCCCGCCGGTGCTGGTCGACGCCGTCGGTACCCAGGTCATCGACCGGATCAGTTGGGACCAGGGGACACTCCACCACGAGCCCCAGACCCAGGGACCGGCCGCCCACCTCTGGTCGCGGTCGTCACTGCGCCCGGCCGACGTGGACGTGGCCGAGCTCTACGACGGCTTCACCTTCAACTGCCTGAGCTGGATCGAGGCGTTGGGGTTCTGCGAGACGGGGGAGGCCGGCGACTTCCTGGCCGACCCTGATCGCATCTCGCTAACGGGCCAGCTGCCCCTCAATACCTTCGGCGGCCAGCTCTCGGCCGGTCGAACGCACGGCTACGGCTTCATCCATGAAGCGGTGGTCCAGCTCCGAGGCGATGCCGGCGAACGCCAGGTTCCCGGGGCCGAGGTGGCCGTGGTCAGCACCGGCGGGGGGACACCCGGCGGCTGCTTCCTGTTCACCGCCGCTCGCTGAGGAGCCCAGCATGAGCGGCCGGCCCAACGGCGGCCGCCCTGCCGGCTCGGCACCCCACCCCGCCCGGAGCGGGCAAGGCCACGGGTAGTGGCGACCCGGTAGACGCGCTGCGGGTCAATTGTTAACATTACAAAGTCAGAGCTGAAAGCGGACGAGGGGGGATCCCGGTGCGTGGACGTCTGAGGCGTGTGGTGGCGGTGGCGGGGGCCCTGGTGGTGGGCTCGGGCCTCCTCACGGCGGTGTCGCATGGGGGATCCGCCTCGGCGGCCACCGACACCAGCCCGATCAAGATCGGAGTCATCTGCAGTTGCACCGGCCCACTGGCGGCCAGCATCTCGGTGGGGCCTCCCGCCTACCAAGCCTGGGCCAGCACGGTCAACGCCCAAGGCGGGATCAACGGTCACAAGATCCAGGTGATCGTGAAGGATGACGCCACCAATCCGGGCACGTCGCTCCAGGAAGCCGAGAGCCTGGTGGGCCAGTCGCACGTGATCGCGTTGGTGGACGGCTCCGACGTCGACGCCACGTGGGCGACGTACGCCCAGCAGAACAAGGTCCCCGTCATCGGCATGGCCTCGAGTAGCGAGCCCTTCTTCACCAACTCCGACTTCTTCGCCGAGGGTCAGACCGAGGACCAGCTCTTCGCCTCCATCGTCGGCGCGGCCAAGAAGACGAGTGCGAAGTCCCTGGCCCTCTTCTATTGTGCCGAAGCGGCCACCTGTCAGGAAGGGGTGGCGCCGCTCAAGACGACGGCCAAGGCCCTCGGTGTGCCGCTGGTGTACAACGCGTCGATCTCGGCCTCGTCGCCGAACTACACGGCCCAGTGCCTGGCGGCCAAGCAGTCCGGGGCTACGGCACTCTTCATCGCTGACGGGGTGACGGTGATTCAGACGGTGGCATCCGACTGCTCCAAGCAGGGCTACACGCCGGCCATCGTCATCGACGGCGAGAGTCTGGCTCCCGCGTTCAAGACCGCACCGGGCCTGACCAAGAACACCATCTTCGAGAACCTGAACATGCCGTTCTTTGCCTCGACGCCGGGCATCACCGCCATGAACACGGCCTTCAAGAAGTACCAGCCCGACTTGTTGAAGTCCAAGAACTTCAACGAGATCGCCGTGCAGGGATGGGTGTCGGGCCTGCTATTCGCAGCGGCGGCCAAGGCGGGGAACCTCGGGGTGAGCGGGCCGCCCACCTCGGCCCAGCTCCTGACCGGGCTCTACACCATGAAGGGCGCCACCCTGAACGGGATGGCCCCGCCGCTGACCTTCGTGGCCGGACAGCCCAATCCGGTGGACTGCTGGCTGAGCTACGCCGTGCTCAAGGGGGGCAAGTTCTCCTCGCCCTACGGGCTCAAGTCGATCTGTGCAAAGTCGTAGCCGCTCGGTCCGCGCCGCCAACGTGGGGGGCGGGCCGCCCAGCTCGGCTCATGCGCAGACGTTCACCCGTCCGTGGTGAACGTGCGCCGAACGAAGCGCCAGTTCCCGTCCACCTTCATCAGGGTGTCGTCGTACTTGCCCGATGCGGTGATCTGCTGGCGGGGCGGGTCCCCGAGCAGGGCGTACATCTGGACGTAGGCCTGGAGCGTGGCCTCATCGCCGGAGCCGTCGATGACCAGGTTGGTGGCCACGTGGCGAGGGGCCCGCACCGAGGTGTGGAACGTCTGGCCGAACTGTTCCAGCGCGCTGCGCCCTTCGACCAGCAGGTCGCCGGCATGGAGCACGCCGTCGTCGACGAACGAGCCGGCGAACGCGGCGCTGTCGCCGCTGTCGATCGCATGGTTGTAGCGAGCGGCCAGCTGTTGGATGGCCAGTTGGTCGTCGATCGTCAGTCCCATCAAAGCCCCCGGGTCTCGGTTCCGACGGAGCTCCCTGGCCCTCCGGAATCACCGTTTTCGCTGTGCGGAGCCGATGCTATAACTATCAACGAGGCGGAGGAGCACCTCATCGGGACCCGGGGGAGACGTCGACCATGGTCACACGAGCACATCAGCCTTCGCTGGGGGAGCGGGTGGCCGAACTGGCCCAGCTTCCCCACCGACCCGGTGTCGCGCCGTCCCCTACCGCCCCTCGCACCCAAGCACCCGAAGCCTGCGACGTCGTGGTGGTGGGCAGCGGCGCCGCCGCGCTCTCGGCCGCCGCCGGGGCATTGGGGGCGGGTGCCTCAGTGGTGGTGTGCGAGAAGGCGCCGGTGCACGGGGGGACCACCGCATGCTCGGGTGGCGTTGCCCACATCTACGGGAACACCGTGATGCGGGCGACCGGGATCGCCGATCCCCGGGATCAGGCCTTGGCCTACATGGCCCGGGTCAGCTATCCCGCCGCCTTCGATCCGGAGGCTCCCTCGCTCGGGATCCAACCCGACGACCTGGCCCTGCTGGAGACGTACTACGACCGCGGTGCCGAGGTGATGGGCCGCCTGGCCCTGCAGGGAGCGGTACGCATGGAGGCGCCCTGGTTGGCCTGGGACGGCCAGATGTACCCCGACTATTACGAGCCGCCGGAGAACGTGGCAGTGCGAGGCCGAGGCATCCAGGCGGTGACACCGGACGGTGGCACGGGCAACGGGGGCGAGCTGGTGCGCCAGCTGATGGCCTTCGCCCACAGTCGGGGTACCGACGTGCGTCTGGGTCATCGCGCGGTCGACCTGGTGGTCGAGGACGGCGCGGTGGCCGGCGTGGTCGTCGACGACGGGTCGGCATGCCGGACCATCCTGGCCCGCGGCGGAGTGGTGTTCGGCTCCGGTGGCTTCGCCCACAGTCCCGAGCTTCGGGAGCGGTTCCTGCGCGGCCCCATCGCCGGCGGTTCGGGAGTCCCCTCGAACACGGGCGACCTGGTGGCCATGGGCACCAGGGCCGGTGCCGCCTTCGGGGGCATGCACAACGGCTGGTGGAACCAACAGGTGCTCGAGGCGGTGGACGATTACGCCAACTCGGTGCTCGACGTGTGGGCTGTGCCCGGCGACGGCATGGTGCTGGTGAACCGGTTCGGGGTCCGAGCGGTAGACGAGAAGCGCGAGTACGAGTCCCGCGGGCGCGTGCACCACGTGTTCAGCGGTGACGAGTACGTCAATCGGGTCATGTTCATGATTTACGACCGACGGACAGCCGAGCGCTTCGGCAGTCGGTACCCGATCCCACCGGCGGGAGCGGTGGCCGACCACGTCGTGACCGGCGTGGGTGTGGAAGGACTGACCGAGGCGCTGGCCGAACGGCTGGAGCGCCGTTCGAATGCCAACATGCCTCCCGGCATCGCTCCGGTTCGGCTCTCGCCCTCGTTCGCCCAGACCCTGCGCTCCACCATCGGCCGGTTCAACGCCATGGCCGAGACCGGTCGCGATGACGAGTTCGGGCGGGGCTCGAAGGCCGTCGAGTTCGCGTTCCACGGCCCCGCCGCTCCTGACAACCGGCTGCCCAACTCGCTCATGTTCCCGATCGACCTGGAGGGTCCGCTCTTTGCCATCTCGGTGGTGGGCACCACGTTCGACACCAACAGCGGACCGCGGATCGGCACCGAGGGCCAGATGTTGAGCGCGGCGGGGCCGATCGGAGGCCTCTACGGCGCCGGTAATTGTGTCGACGGAATTTTTGGCGAAGGTTATCCGGGGGGTGGCTCGACCATCGGCCCGGGCATGGTGTTCGGGTACTTGGCCGGGGCCCACGCCGCGGCGCGGTCCCCCCGGGTCGGGACACGGCGATGAAGCTGGCCTATCAGGACATCGCGGCCGCGGCACCGGGAGTGCCCGCCGTCGTCCTCCACCGGGAGGGCATGACGTCGATCGACGGGCCCACCGGGGTGGCGCGGGCCAGTGCGGGGGTGGGACGGGTGCTGGCTCCCTACGGCGACTACGCGTACTACCCCAGCGGCATGGAGGTCGGTGGCATCTGCTGGTACCGGGTCCTGCCCGGATTCGCGGGGACCGATCCGATCTCGTTGGCCAAGGCGGTGGTGCAGGTGGGCGATCTCCTCGACGACCTCCGCCTCGACCGGCCCGTGCTCATCGGATGGGGCCAAGGTGCTGTGGTGGCCGTGGGCGCCGGCCTCCTCCGAGCCGACCAGGTCTCTTCGGTGGTCAGCGTGGACGCACCCTCGGGGCACTTCGAGCTCCTTCCTGCTCGGGCCCGGGCGGCCGAGGCCCGGCCCCCCATGCTCCTGGCCGCCTCCGAGCCCTCCGGCGGTCCCGTCCTCGACCAACAACGGCGCGTTCTGAGCGACGGGGGCCGGGCCCCGATCACCTGGTGTTGTCCGGTCGACGGTACGTCCGACGATGGGGACAAGGCGCTGTCCGTTCGCATCGGGCAGTGGGTCGAGGGTGGCTAGGGGACTCGACGGTGGCGAAGGGAAAAGGGGAACAGCGATGACCATGACGTACCGGACCCAACTGGTGGCGAACCTGGACGTGCCCAGCCAGTGGCGTCTGGGCTCGGCCTTCGTGCCCAAGGGCCGCTACACCGACCTCGAATTCCTCGAGCACGAGATGGAGCGGCTGTTCCCCCGAACGTGGTTGAACGCCTGCCGGGTGGACGAGGTGGAGCAGATCGGTCAGTACGTCAACTTCGAGATCGGAGATGAGTCCATCGTCGTCCTCCGGACCGAGTCCGGACTGAAGGCCTACTTCAACGCCTGTCGGCACCGCGGCACCCGGCTGGTGAGCGGCCAGGGCCGGATCGGGGAGTTCCGCTGTCCCTTCCACGCCTGGCGCTGGAACCTCGACGGATCACTCAAATTCCAGGCCGACGCCGAGCACTTCGAGCCTCGATCGGCCGCCGGGCTGTGCCTCCCCGAGTGTCGGATCGACACGTGGGGCGGTTGGGTCTTCGTCAACCTGGACGGCCAGGCCGAGCCGCTCGAGGAGTTCCTCGACCCGCTTCCCCAGCGGCTGGACGGCTTCAAGCTGGAGGACATGCGCATCGCCTGGTACAAGTCGGTCGTCCTCCCGGCCAACTGGAAGACGGCCCTCGACGCCTTCATCGAGAGCTGGCATGTGCCCGGCACCCATCCCCAGCTCCTCCGGCCCGACAAGCACGCCACGCCGCCCACCATCGCCGAGAGCGCCCAGTACGGGTCGACCTTCAACGAGCTCTTTCGCCTCCATTCCCGCCACGCCGACCTCTACCGCTACGGGCCTGACGGCGACGCGGCCAAGCTCCGGGCCGCCTACGGCGTGGACCCCGAAGCCGTCTACCGCAACGTCGAGTACAACCTGCGCGAGCTCCGCGCCTTGTACCTGCGGTCCGACCTGGCTGCGGCGGCCGAGTTGCGCACCACCGAGGGCGGCGACGGCCCCGACGGGAATGCCATCTATCAACGGCTCCGCAAAGAGCAGGCACGAGCTGTGGGCATCGACTACCCCGAGGTGACCCCGCAACAGCTGAAGGCGGCCATGTACGACTGGCACCTGTTCCCCAACACGGTGTTCCTCATCGACATGGCCTGCTGCCTGACTTACCGGGCCAGGCCGAACGGCTCGGACCCCAACAGCTGCATCTTCGACGTGCAGGGTCTGGAGCTGCCGCCCACCGACGGGCTGGTCACCGCCCCGCCGCAGTTCTTCGATGACTGGCGCGACGGCGACATGGGCCAGGTTCTGAGCCAGGACTTCTCCAACATGTCCGAAGTGACGGCGGGGATCCATTCCCGTGGTTACGACGGCCACCGCCTGAACACCGCCCAGGAGATGACTATCTGGAACTATCACCGGGCCATAGACGGCTACTTGTTCGATTGAGCGAACGGCGGGTAGCGGCCTGAGCATGCGGCGAGTCGCCGCCCAAGCATGCGGCGAGTCGCCGCCGACGAAAGAGACGGAGGGGTACCGATGGCCGAGTTACAGGCGCGGCGCGTGGTGTGCGGCAAGACGGAGGCTGGGGGGTGGGGGGTCGTCCACGACGGTCCGGCTACTGCGGCCGAGCAGTACGACATCCAAGGGGGATCCTTCGATCTCCTCAATTTCTGGGCCGACGACGACCTGGGTCTCGACTCCACCGACCGATCGCCCCAGGCCACACTGGGGGACATCTTCTCGCTGGTCCCCGGCGCCACCAGGTTCCTCATCGAATCGATGGCTCCCACCGAGGAGCCGAGCGGTTGGCACCGCACCAACACCATCGACTACGAGTACATCGTGTCGGGGCAGATCGATCTGATGATGGACGACGGGAGCTCGGTTACGCTCCGCGCCGGTGACGTGAACGTGCAGTTGGGCGGCATGCACCAGTGGTGGAACCGGTACACCGAGCCGTGCGTCTTCGTGCTGGCCATGATCGGGGCCCACAGCGACGAGGCACCCGACATCCGCGTGGACTGACGTGGAGCCGGCGCCGGCGGCGATGGACGAACCCGATGGGTTGTGAGAGCGTAGGCGCCCAGGACAGAACGGGTGTTCTCAGTTGGCCAATACGAGACGACAGGAACCGGAGGTACAGATGACATCGGTGCCGGCCGACGAGGGCGTGCCTTTCGGCACGAAGATCCACGAGGTGGCGGAAAAGGACCCCGACGGTGTCGGAGTGATCTTCGCCGCCGAGGACGGGAGCGAGCGGGCCGTGACCTGGCGGGAGCTGGACGATCGCTCCACCCAGCTGGCCCGGGTGCTGTCCCAGCGCGGCATCGAGGTGGGCGAGTACCTGGCCGTGTGCCTGCGCAACTCGCCCGAGCATCTGATGGCCTGTTTCGCCGGCTGGAAGGTGGGGGCCGTGGTCGTTCCCATGCGCTGGGACCTGCCCGAGTGGGAGCGGGGGCGGATACTGGCCACGCTGGCTCCCCGTCTCATCATCGACGCCGAGCATGCCGACCTCTTCGACGAGAGCCTCTCGGCCTCGACCGAGCCACTGCCCGAGGCCATCTCCCCCCACGGGTGGGCCATGTGCAGCTCCGGCTCCACCGGCACGCCCAAGGTGATCGTCGTCACCAATCCGGGGGTCTACCTCGAGGGGGCGAGGACCTCGACGGTGGTCGAGGCATTCGGGCCCTTGCCCCAGCCCCAACGGGTCCTGGTGCCCGCACCGCTCTACCACACCAACGGGTTCACCACCTTCCGAAACCTGATGTCCGGGGTCCCGGTCGTGCTGCTCGAGCGGTTCAACGCCCCCCGCATCCTCGACCTGATCGAAGCGCACCGGATCACCGGATTCATCGGGGCCACGCCCATGCTCCAGCGCCTGGCCCAGGTTCCCGATATCGAAGACCGGGATCTCTCGTCGATCGACTGGGTGCAACAGGGGGCCTCGCCCCTGCCCGTCTGGCTCGGTCGTCGGTGGTGCGAACTGGTGGGAGCCGATCACTTCTTTCTCAGCTATGGCGCCACCGAGGGTCACGGCCTGGCCGTCTGCCGGGGCGACGATTGGCTCGAGCACCCCGGGACGCTGGGGCGAGGGTTCATGGACACCGAGATCGAGATCCTCGACGCCGACGGGCACGAGCTGCCCCCGGGCGAGGTGGGCAGCATCTACATGCGCACCCCCACCGGCCCCGTCGCCTCCTACGTCGGCGACAACGTCGCACCCATGCCCCGGACCGACGATGGCTTCGTCACCGTGGGGGACATGGGCTGGCTGGACGAAGAGGGCTATCTCTACATGGCCGACCGGCGAGTGGACATGATCGTCACCGGGGCGGTCAACGTCTTCCCCGCCGAGGTCGAATCGGCCCTGAGCGAGCACCCCGGCATCGCCGATGTCGTCGTGGTCGGGTTGCGAGACCCCGAGTGGGGGCGACGGGTCCATGCCATCGTCCAGGCCGAGGATCCGGCCCACCCTCCCGAAGTAGATGAGGTCATCGGGTTCGCCAAGGAGCGGCTGGCCGCGTACAAGGTGCCCAAGACGGTGGAGTTCGTGCCGACTCTGCCCCGGAGCGACGCCATGAAGCTGAGTCGGGCCGCGCTGGTGGCCGAGCGCGACGGTCCCGATCCCGACCCGGGGACGCCGGGATGAGCAGCGGACCGGCGCGTATCCGGCTGAGCGTCCGGCCTGCATGCCGGTATACCGTGGTGCCCGTCGATCCGGGGGGCCTTCTACTCCGGACCCATCGCATCGAAACCGCGCCGGTCGACCAGGACGAATAGGGAGAGGACCCGACAATGCCCGACTACAAGTTCATCCAGTACGAGCAGCTCGAAAAGGGGCGCGTCGTCCGCATCATGCTCGACCGCCCCGACACCCGGAACGCCCAGAATCGGGGTCTGCTGGTCGAGCTGGACGACGCCTTCCGTCGGGCCGAGGAGGACGACGAGGTCCGGGTGGTCATCCTGG
>DASZLD010000200.1:0-4444 GCA_035552655.1 Acidimicrobiales bacterium | reverse complement strand
CCCCCGGTGAGGGACTCGGCCAGGCCCAACGTGAGACCGTCCAGGGCGCGGGCGACTGCGTCCTCGATGGCCTCGTCGTCGACGCCGAAGACGACGTCACCGGCCACCTCGGCCAGGATCTGTCTGATCTTCTGTTCCTCGTCGTCGAGTAGGGAAGTGGCGACGACCTCGTCGGTGCCCCGCACGGTGAGCCGGACCTTGATCCCCTCGATCCCACTGGCCAGGAAGGCGATGGTGGCGGTGGCATCGCCGGTGGAGGCGTCGAGCTCGTCGATGCGACCCTGCAGGGCTTCGCCCAACCCGGACTCGCTCATGCCCCAGGTGCGGATGACCCGGCTGGCAATGACCCCGGTCTCCTCGCCGTTGTCGGCCATGCGCTGGCGGAGGTCGGGCAGGATCCCCCGCTCGAACATGTCGGCCATCTCGTAGGGCACACCGGGAACGGCGTAGAGGACTTTGTGGCCCAGCGGACAGATCAGGCCCGGGGCCGTGCCTTTGGTCTGGGGGATGATCGTGGCCCCCTCGGGCACGTCGGCCTGTCGAAGGTTGGACTCGGACATCTGGCGACCACGGGCCGAGAACATTCGCCTCACCAGCTCCACCACCGACTCGTCGCGGTGCAGCGGCACGTTCATCACCTCGGCGATGGCGTCGCGGGTGATGTCGTCCTGGGTGGGTCCGAGCCCACCGCAGACGATGACCCCGTCGCTGCGGGCCAGGGCAGTCCGGAAGGCCAGCACGATCCGATCGTGATTGTCCCCCACGGCCTGGTGGAAGTGGGAGGCGATCCCGGCCGCAGCCAGGTGCTCACCCAGCCAGGCCGAGTTGGTGTCGGCGATCTGACCGAGCAGCAGCTCGGTGCCCACGGCCACCACCTCGATCCTCACCGGAGGTCAGCTCCCGGGTGTGCCGGGCGCGGTATGGGCCCGGCGACCATCGAGGAAGTACTGGGCGCCGGTGAACACGGTCAGGGCCGTCGCCACCCAGATGGCCACATTCAAGACGGTCTGGTGGGGCGCCAGCCAGGGGATCAGACAGAGGCCGATGGCCACGTCCTGGAACAGGGTTTTGATCTTGGCCGACTGGCGGGCGGGGATGGACACCCCGCTCCGGCCCACCACGGTTCGGTAGACGCTCATCCCCACTTCGCGGATGGCGATGATGCCCACCGGCAACCACGGGATGGTGCCGTTACCGGCCAGGGCGATGAGCGCTCCCAGGACCACCACCTTGTCGGCCAGCGGATCGAGGAACGCACCCGACCGGGTCGTGCCCTGGCGTCGGGCCACCCAGCCGTCGATGCCGTCGGTGAAGGACAGCACGCCCCAGATGACCATGGTGACCCAGCTGGCCCCCCACAACATGATCAAGGCAACCAGCAAGGGCGTGGCCAAGAGGCGTAGGACGGTGATGCCGTTGGCCGGCGTCAGCAGGGCCGAGGGTCCGAACGTGTAGGTGCGGACTTCGGACGGTCGCCTGGGGACCCCCGGAGTAGAGGGCACGGGGGCGGCCGGCGTCTGGGGGGGAAGGGTGCTGTCGCTCATCACCGTGCCCCACTGCCCACGGCAACGGCGGTGCGGCCCCGGCCGCCGGCCCCGGACGGCTCGGCCGCCCCGGTGGGCTCGATGAGCTCGGCGACCAGGTCGGGACCGTCAGCCCCGGTCACCACCATCTGGACGACCGTACCCGGCACGAGGTGGTCGGCGATCGACACGATCCCGTCGATCTCCGGTGCCTCCCGGTACGTCCGTCCCTCGCCCACCGTGTCGACCAGCACCTCGACCACATCGCCGATGAGAGCGTCCCGCCGCTGGGCGGTGATCGAGTCCTGGAGCTCGGCGCACTCGCGGAGTCGCTCGGCCATCAGCTCCTCGGGAACCTGCTCGGACAGGTCGGCGGCGAACGTGCCGTCCTCCCGACTGAAAGGGAAGAACCCCACCCAGTCCAGCTGGGCCTCGACCAGCCAGGCCAACAGCTCGTCGTGATCAGCCTCGGTCTCGCCCGGGTAGCCCACGATGAACGAGGACCGGAAGGCCGAGGTGGGCTCGGCCCTGCGGATGTCGGCGATGCGGTCCAGGAAGCGCTGGCCCTCTCCCCAGCGGCGCATGCGCTTGAGCAGGGGACGGGACACGTGCTGCAACGACAGGTCGAAGTAGGGCACGCCCGTGGCCAGGATGGCTTCGATCAGCGAGTCGTCCAGGCTCGAGGGGTACAGGTACAACAGGCGCGTGCGCTCGACCCGCTCGGCCACGGCCCGGACCAGGTCGACGATGGGTCGGTTGGAGCCGACGGCGGGGCCTTCGGGGCGGGGCATCCCTGATCCAGGGGAACGGTCGAGTCCATAGGAGGCCAGATCCTGCGCCACCAACACGATCTCGCGCAGGACCCCGTCCCCGGCACCGAGCTGGTCGGCCTCGGCCAGGATGGCCTGGGCGGGCCGGGAGCGCTGCTTGCCCCGGAACGACGGGATGGCGCAGAAGCCGCAGTTGCGGTCGCAGCCCTCGGCCACCTTGATGTACGCCCACGGGGCGGTGGCCGGCGGTCGGGGCAGGTTGAGCAGATCGAAGGACGGCGGCACGGCCTTTTTGGTCAGGGCCACCGGGGTGCCCACCGGTCGGTCCTGGAGGGCGACGGCACCCGATGGGGCCTGAGGGGCGGGAGGGGTCAACGACACCCCGAACGGTGCGACCAGGTCCACCTCGGGCAGGGAGGCGGCCAGCTCGTCGCCGTAGCGCTCGGCCATGCAGCCGGTCACCACCAGGCGGGAGCCGGTGGGGCGGGCGTCGTCGAGGGCGAGAATGGTGTCGATCGACTCTTGCCGCGCGGCCTCGATGAAGGCGCAGGTATTGACCACCACCAGGTCGGCCTCCGCGGGCGAGGCAGCCGGCTGGTAGCCGCCCTCGCTCAGGGTCCCGGACAGTTTGTCCGAGTCGACCTGGTTCTTTGGGCAGCCCAACGTCTCCAACCAGTAACGCTCAGCCACCAGAACAATCTACCCGGGACCCGGGACCGCCCCCGCAGCAGGCGCCGGCGCCCCTGCCGTCGGTGGAGCCCACCCACCCTGCACTGCGGGCGAGACGCCTGGCGGTGTGGGGGCCGCCGGGCGATGAGCGGAGAGGGAGGGATTTGAACCCTCGGACCCAGTTACCCAGGTCAACTCATTAGCAGTGAGTCCGATTCGGCCGCTCTCGCACCTCTCCGGGCATCCCCTGGTCATCAACGTGACACTGTGTCGACCCTGGGACGTCGAGACAAGGGTAGTAGTTCAGTCGGCCTCCACGAGAATGCCACCTACCAGCTCCGGGTCGATGTCGGCACGGACCCCGTGACGGAAAGCATCGGGGTACAGAGCAAGGACGTCCGCCCCGCCAGCTGGGCCAACCCCGTCGTTGCCGGCCGGCGTGGCTTACGCTCGGGGCGTGCTGACCTCGGTGAGACGCCGCGTGTCACCGGCCATCGGGCCACTCGAGATCGACGGGGTGACCCCGGCATGAGGCCGCGCGTTGCCGTGTTGGCCACGGCGTTGGTCACCGTGGTGACCCTGGCCGCATGTGGGGGATCCTCCTCAGCGCCTCCATCGACCCCACCGACGACCGCAGCCCCGACCGGGCCGACGATTCTGAGCGTCACCAATTCGGTCGAGGCGGCCATGGCGCCGATCTGCGACGTGGAGCGGCCCCCGGGGAAATCCTCGGGCAGCGGGTCGCAAGAGGAGATCGAGCTGCTGCTCGGTCGCGGCGATTGCTCGATCCATCCCGAAGACGTCGACACCAGAGTGACCATCGACGCCTATGCCGATGCCAACGCCGCCCTCACCGGGGCCACCGCAAACGTCGACCCGGCGGTCGAGCGGGTCTACACCCTGAAAAACCTCTCGGTCATCGGATTCCACCTGACTCCAGCCCAGGTCCAGACGCTCGATACCGAGATGGCCGGTCTGGGAGCGACCCTCTATTCGGGCTAGATCCCCGGGCTATTCGGGCTAGATCCCCGGGGCCCCAGTCTCGGGCGTTCGGGGTCCCAGGTCTCGAGGGTCGAGCCCCGTATCGTGGGCCTCGCGAAAGAGGCCGGGAAACTGACGAAGCCCCGCGATGGAGGTCGGAGGGCTTCGTCATCCCCGTGTTGTGACTGACAACCGAGGCTCCGCCGAGTTTACCGGGCGGAGCTGAGAATCGCGCGGGCGAGATGCCCTCCTCCCGCCCGATACCGGGCGGGAGGAGGACCAGGGCGGGTGGAGGCCCGGAACCAGTGGGGCCAACGCTGGTGCCTGGGGGCAAAAGGCCTGGTCAGAACACCTCCCCTTGGTCAGCCCACCGGATCCGGGGAGCGGACGAGGTCCTTCACCGCCGGCACGACGGGCGGGGCCGTCTTCCAGTCGGGAACGCCCTGCTCGGGCTTGCCGGCCGGATAGCCGTCGTCGTTGACCTCGGCCCAGTGGGAGTGG
>DASZLD010000199.1:0-4295 GCA_035552655.1 Acidimicrobiales bacterium | reverse complement strand
CACGAGGACTCGATCCTGGGCGAGCGGGTCTATCGGAGCCTGGCCGACGTCCCCGAGCCGGTCGGGCTGGTCGACGTCTTCCGCCCGTCGGAGGCCACACCGGACATAGCCCGCCAGGCCGTCGCCGCCGGGGCTACCGCGCTATGGCTGCAGTTGGGCATCGCCTCGGATGAGGCTCGCACCATCGCCGAGGGGGCAGGCTTGCTCTACGTCGAGGACCGCTGCCTGATCGTCGAGCAACGCCGCCTGGGCGTGGACGCACCGGCCTGAGCTCATCGCCCCCGACCTCCGACTGCAATAGCCACAGTACGCGCCTTCTCTACCACTACTCGTAAGACCGCGTTCACATGACATCTATTGCAATGAGTCATGAAACGTCGTACAGTATCGCTGCTTGTAGCACAACGGGGATTGCCGCCGTCCAGGGGACATTGCGGCCTCATTGAGGAGCGGATGCATGTCGATCGGGCAGCGGCGGACCGGGCGGACTCATCTGCCCACCAGCGGACATCTCACTCTTCGGTCAGGGCGAAGGTACCCTCCGTTCCGGAGATGGCTCGTAGCCACAGCGGGCATCGCCCTGGCTACGAGCCTGTTGGCGGCTCCGCCAGCCTTCGCCACCGCCTCGTCTGGCGTTCATGGCAATCCTCCGAAGAAAGTGACCCTCCAGGGGCGCGACGTCTCCATGACGATCACATTCGACTCGGCAGGAACCGTCGACATCACCCGCAAGTGGGACTCCTTCAACAACTGCGTGCTGGAGAACGGGTCCCAGTACTCGAAACTCGCCGTCCACGACGGATCGACAGTGCAGCTGTCCATGACCACGGTGAACTCGGACAGCTGCTTCTTCGAACAGTCACGAATGCACTGGCAAGTGGCCGTGGTGGAGGCCGGAGGGAGCCACGCTGAAGAGCAGGCGGACATCTCCCTTTCCCAGGGTAGCTATCCGCACCTGAACGACTACAACCCAGGATGCGAGAAGACCTGGGGCACCATGCGGTGCCGGATCGGCGGGTTCTTGGGAAACAACCTGTCGCTCAGCTTCGGGTGACCGGCAATGCCTAGCGGGATGAAGCCCGACAACATCGACCAGAGGAGGCACGTGCCCAGGCTCGAAGCAGAAGGAACATGGCGGCAACGACACGGGAGACGGGCTGGGTACCACAGGCTCGGCCGCATGGTGACATCGCTGGCGGTTGTCGCCGCGTCGCTGATGCTCGGGACGTCGTGGGCCCAGAGCGCGTCGGCGAGCACGGCGGACCCTGACGGCGGAGTCACCGTTGGCCCGTTGAAACCGGTGACCCTGACCGGGCACTGGGAGTACTTCAGCCTCCGCATCAACTACACGGGCAAACTGAGCGTCAAGCGGCTATGGGACCGGTACAACCAATGCGTCGAGGAGAACGGCACGCAGCACGAGGACCTTGCCGTCACCACGGGCCAGATCATCACCCTCGGCGTCACCACCGTGAGCGACGGAGGTTGCGGGTTCCAGACGACGAGCATGCACTGGCGGCTCACCCGGTTGAACGCCGACGGGACGAAGTCGAAAGACTCTGCCGACATCCAGCTGATGGGGAGCACGGTGGCCGGCTACTTCCACAATTGCGAGGGGACGACGGCCAAGATGACCTGCGACAGTCGCATCCCGGCTATCGGCCTCGACGCCTGACCAAACCGCTCGCTGGCGCGACAACTGTCGCTCCTCTGGCCGCGAGACCCGTCCCCGGTGACAACCCGTTGGAGTAACTACCCTCGGACACCGCTCTGGCCGTCAACCAGCGATGGGGTGCAGCGCCCCGCCGGCCGGCGCACAAATGCAGCCCTCCGGCTTGGGCTCCTCATGACGGGCCGCCGAAGAAGCTGCCGTTCTTGGTGGTCGAGGGTCTGAACGAGGCTGTCCCATCCGGCGCTTCGTCCTCGTCCGCAGGCTGGCCGCTGACCGCGCCGGACCAGCCTCCAGGGACGCGAACCGCTCGGATCGGATGTGCTCGGCCGAGCCCGACCGGATCGGAAAGCGTCCCGGGCCGGCGTCGGCGCCCTCTCGATGGTGAACCACACCGACTTCCCCGAACCGTCTGAGCCAGCCCGGGTCCCCCATCGGTCGGAGAGCTCCTCCACGATGCGCAGCCCTCGGCCATGGGGATCGCTGGCCTCGGGCCATCGGAGGGTGGGGACGCCCTGACCGGCGTCGGTCACCTCGACCGTAACGGCCGTCTCGGTGATCTCGATGGTGACCTCGAAGTCTGCGTCTGCGTGCACCAGGGCATTGGTGGCCAGTTCGGACACCATGAGGGCGGCGGCATCGATGACCTCACCGGAAAGGGCAGCCAGCGCATCGGTGGTGAACCGGCGCGCCTCACCCACCGATGCCGAACGGCCGACAAAGCGGGCCGAGACCGTCATGGCGTGACCCCGAAGGTCTCGGACAGGCCGGTGATGTCGATGACCCGCCGCACGATGTCCGTCGGATCCCTGAGCTCGATGGATCCGAGCCGATTGTGGATCTGGACGAACAGGGCGATCCCCGAGCTGTCCATGAAGGTCAGGCCGTTCACGATGAAGACCGCATGCCCCCGGTGGCCATCGAGAAGCCCATCAATGATCGCCCCCACCGATTCGACGTTGGAGATGTCGAGCTCGCCGCTCACGGCGATGACGGGAACGCCGTCGGGGCCGATGGAACCCTCCACCGACGCCGCCGTTTCCCTTCCGTCTAGTTCAGCCATGTCAACTCCAGCATGGCGGTGTCGTCGTCGGAACCATTGGGCATCAGATCGGTGATGACCCGGGCCAGCAAGGACCCTGGCCCGCGATCCTCGCTCATGGCCGACTGACGCAGTCGCTCCAGTCCGATGTCGAGATGCTCGCCGCGACGCTCCACCAGACCATCGGTGAAGGCGAGCAGCGTGGCCTGGGCCGGTACCGAGAACGTGGTGGAACGGTAGGGAGCGCTCGATTTCACCCCTATCGGCGGTCCGACTTCGATGTCCACGTAGCTTCCTCCGTCTCTACTCACCATCAGGGGGGCGAAATGGCCGGCGCTGGCCATGGTGACCTGGCGACGGTCAAGATCGACGTATCCGCACAGGACGGTGGCGAAATGACCCTCGCTATCCACGTCCAAGAGGGCGCCCAGCTTGGTCAGGATGGCGCTGGGCTGGTCGCCCTCGGCTGCGTAGGCCCGGATGGCGTAGTGGAGCGAGGCCATGATGGTTGCCGCCCCGAGCCCGCGACCGGACACGTCGCCGATGACGAACAGGAAGTGCTCGTCGTCACAGGAGATGACGTCGTACCAGTCGCCGCCGATGTCCAGGGTCTCGATGCCGGGCAGATACCGGGACTCGACGTCCAGTCCCGGTATCTCGGGTAGTTGGTTGGGCAGCAGGACCCGCTGCAAGGCTTCGGCAATGCCGTGCTGCTCGCCGTAGAGCCGCTCGTTCTCGTCGGCCAGGTCCTCGGCCAAGCGGCGCCGCCTGACCAGCCGCTCGGTCATGAGCGATGCGCCGATGGCGAGGAGCACCCCGGCGACGGCCACGATCCAGGGAAGGTCCTGGGACAGCGTCCCGCCCAGTTCGCCCGTCGGAGTTCCGACCAAGGTGAGCTGCCGGTTGCCGAAGGGGACCGACGCCGCTGCCGTCTCGCCGGTGATGGGCAACCGGTCCACGGTGGCTTCGAGCAGTGCGCTCCGGTTGGTCGACGCCCCCAGATACAGGGCGAAGTTCAGTTCGGAGAAGGCCGAGTCCTGCGGGATCGACACCCGGGTGCGGGCCGGCAGGGAGGTCTCGGCGTAGGCCACGTAGCCCGACGGGCTTGCTGACCCGTAGGCGTAGCCCACTCGCCGGGCCGGTTGCAGGATCCCCGTGACCGAGAGCCGCGAGCGGGCCCCGTCGAACACCGGTTGGGTCTGGGCGGGATGCTGGGTGAGGACCAAGGGCTTGCCCATCGAGGCCACCACGTGGGGCGACGGACCACCGACCGCCCACAGCGATGCCCCGACGAAGGGGCGGCCGGAACCGACGTAGGGCGCCATCAGCGCGGTGAACTTGGCCGCGTCCCCGTCGGTGGCCTCGGCGACGCCCACGGCCGATACCAGTGGCGTCTGCACGGTCGGAAGCACCGCCCCCAGTGCGGTGGCGGCTTGGCGAACCTGGAGGCTGAGCAGCCGGCTCTCGTTCCGGTTGTTGACCGACGACGCGGCCCAGGCCAGTGCCCCGGTGACCAGGAGGCCGACCACGAACACGACCACGGTGACCCGAGCGACTCCGTACCATCTGGGTCGATGGGGAGGC
>DASZLD010000198.1:0-2660 GCA_035552655.1 Acidimicrobiales bacterium | reverse complement strand
CGCGTGGTCGGCGAGGTCCAAGGTGGGGCGGCGAGGCCCTACGTGGCCTCTGTCACCCTGACCCGCTCGGCATCGGAACAGCTGTCGGCCTTCCAGGCTACGTGCACCTGCCCGGTGGGGAGGAACTGCAAGCATGCGGTGGCCCTGGTCCTGGCCCCGCGGCCCGAAGCGTCCACGGCGCCGGGTCGAGCCACGGCGCCTACGGGTCATGCCCCGTCGTTGGTCCTGGTCAAGGGCGAGTCCGCACCCGTCGGGCAGGCCGCAGGGGCTGCACCCGCCCTCGCTCCCGGCGGGCCGATGGTGGGGCGGGATCCGGCGCCCACGGACTGGGAGCTCCCGCTGCAGGCTCTGCTCGACTCCCCCGGGGAGGAAGGTGAGGACGCCGCCGAGATCGGGCTCCAGTTCGAGCTGGTCCTCGAGTCGGCGGGACGAGGTGGGCGCGGTCCAGGGATCCGGGTTCGGCCGGTCATTCCGGGCCGGAACGGGAACTGGATCAGAACCGGGGTCTCGTGGGCCAGCCTCGACCGCTTCTCCCGCGGTGCGGCACACAGTCCTCAGGCCAACGAAAGGCTTGACCTGGTCAAGGAATTTCTGGCCCTCAGCCGGCTGGCCAACGGCCGGAACCTGTACAGCTACTCCGATGATGTCGTGAGGCTCGAGGCCATCAGCAGTCGGAGGCTGTGGGACCTGCTGGGCGAAGCCCGTACCCTCGGGCTCCCGTTGCTGCAGTCGGGCCGCAACGCCCAGCCCATCACCTTGCTCCCCACCGCGGCTGCAGTGACCATCGACGTGATCCGGACGGAGCCGGGGCTCCGGGTCGAGCCTCGTATCGGCATCAAGGGACAATCCCTTCCCCTCGAGACGTCCATGCTCATCGGTCGCCCCGCACACGGGATCGCCTGGTGGGACGAGCGGCCACGCTCAGCCGGCAACACCCAGCCATTCGGCCTTGGCCTTGCGGCGCTGGCCACGCCGGTGGATGACAATCTGCGCACCTTCCTCCGCATGGCCACGGTGGATGTACCCCGCCACGACGAGCAGCGCTTCATCCGGGCCCTGGTGCCCAAGCTCAGCCAGAAGGTGACGGTGGCGTCGAGCGACGGTTCCGTCGAACTACCCAAGGTTCGGCCGACCACGGTGGTCCTCACCATCCATGTCGGGGACGGGCACCGTCTCGGGCTGGCCTGGACCCGAGGGGCCAAAGGGGACGAGCGGCGAGAGAGCCTGTGGACGGGGCCGCCCCGGGCCCGCCAACGACGGGCCGAGGACGGCATCGTCGACGCGGCCACGGCCATCGTCGCCTCGGTACCCGAGCTGTTCGAGCGCACAGCCCTCGGCCCTCGGCTGGCGGCCCAGTCCCGGCTCGAGGGCATGGCCGCCGTCCGCTTCGTGGCCGACTTGCTCCCGGCCCTCGAAGCTATCGAGGGCATGGAAATCGAGCGGATCGGCACGGTCCTCGACTATCGGGAGGCCGACGCCCCACCGGTGGTGCACTTCGACGGCTCGGAGTCAGCCGACAACGACTGGCTCGACCTGACGGTCACCGTGTCCGTGGGCGGTGAAGACGTGCCCTTCGCCGACCTGTTCGTGGGCCTGGCCGAGAAGCGGTCACATCTGATCCTCCCCTCGGGGACCTACTTCTCCCTCGATCGGGAAGAGCTTCGGGAGCTGGCCCAGCTGATCACCGAGGCACGGGGCCTGCACGACGCGCCGGGTGACGGCATCCGCCTCAGCCGGTTCCAGGCCAGCCTGTGGGAGGACCTCCAGCACCTCGGGGTGGCTACGGCCCAGGCCGGTGCATGGGAGGCCTCGGTGCGCGGCCTGGCCGAAGCGACCGAACGGACCGAACATCGGGCTCCGACGAGCCTGCGGGCGACGCTCCGGCCCTATCAGCTCACCGGATTCAACTGGTTGGCCTTCTTGTTCGAGCACCAGCTCGGCGGCGTCCTGGCCGACGACATGGGGCTGGGCAAGACGGTGCAGGCACTGGCCCTGATGTGCCACACCAGAGAGCGCGGCTTGACCGATGCTCCGTACCTGGTGGTGGCCCCGACCAGCGTGGTGGGGAACTGGGCGGCGGAGTGCGGCCGGTTCGCACCCGACCTGGACGTGGTCACGATCACCGAGACCGGGCGCCGGCGAGCGACGACTCTGCAATCCATGACCGCAGGGGTCGATGTGGTCATCACCTCCTACGGCCTGTTCCGGAGGGAGTACGAGGAGTACGCGGCCATCGGATGGGCCGGGCTCTTCCTCGACGAGGCCCAGTTCGCCAAGAACCGGCACTCGCAGACCTACCAACGGGCCAAGACGCTCCCGGTCTCCTTCAAGGTGGCAATGAGCGGCACGCCGATCGAGAACAACCTCATGGAGCTGTGGTCTCTGCTCTCCATCACTTCTCCCGGCCTCTTCGCCAGTCCCGACCACTTCGGGGAGCAGTACCGGGTACCGATCGAAAAGCGGAGTGACTCCGATCGACTGGCTCAGCTCAGACGGCGGATCCGCCCGCTGCTGTTACGGCGGACCAAGGAGCAGGTGGCCAGCGACCTGCCCGACAAGCAGGAGCAGGTGCTCGAGCTCGACCTCAACCCGAAGCACAAGAAGATCTACCAAACGTACCTGCAGCGCGAACGCCAGAAGGTCCTCGGGCTTCTCGACGA
>DASZLD010000197.1:0-4777 GCA_035552655.1 Acidimicrobiales bacterium | reverse complement strand
CATTCGCGCCCCCTTACGCACCGCTCTCATCGAACGGGACCAGACCTGTGTCGTCCCCGGATGCAATGTGAGAGAAGGATTGGAGATCGACCATCGGATCATCCCCGTGGTCGAGGACGGAGAGACCGCCCTTTGGAATCTTGCCCGGTTGTGCCATCACCACCACTACCTCCGCCATCACAAGGGCTTCCGGCTCGAAGGCGGTCCGGGCGACTGGCAGTGGCTCCCACCCGAGAAACCACCTCCCGAAAACCAGGACGGCTCAGGAACGAGCGGCAACGACGATCGGCTCTTCCAACTGGAATGAACACCTCCCGCCCCGGTCTCGGATCACTACTCCGCAGCAACACGCGGCCCGCAGTTTGGGATTCTTGGCCTTGGCACCACGCCTCCATCGCCCTCGACGAGCGGCCGAGGGCTGAGGGGGCGCGATAGAACGTGTATCAGTTAGCCTGGCGCTCTCGGCCGCCTTCAGGTTGCCTGGATCGCATCCCTGGCCCAGGATTGCGAGACCACACGTCGTCAAAGGGGGAGCGCACCTAATGCATCTAGAGGAGACCCCTGAGCAACTGGCCCTCCGGGCCGAGCTGCGCGAGTACTTCGCCGACGTGATCACCGATGAGATCCGCGACGCCCTGGACTTCGAGCCCGAGGGGGGAGCGGTCTACCGGTCGGTGGTCCGCCGCATGGGCAAGGACGGCTGGCTGGGCATCGGCTGGCCCAAGGAATTCGGTGGCCAGGGCCGACCGGCCACCGACCAGTTCATCTTCTTCAACGAGGTGCAGCGGGCCCGGGCCCCCTTCCCCTTTGTCACCTTGAACACGGTGGGCCCCACCCTGATGCGCTACGGGTCCGACGAGCAGAAGGCCTTCTTCCTTCCTGGCATCCTGGCCGGCGAGATCAACTTCGCCATCGGCTACACCGAGCCGGGGGCGGGCACGGACCTGGCCTCCTTGCGCACCAAGGCGGTCCGAGACGGTGACGAGTGGGTCATCGACGGGAACAAGGTGTTCACCAGCGGCGCCGACCAGGCCGACTACATCTGGCTGGCCACCCGCACCGATGCCGACGCCCCCAAGCACAAGGGCATCTCCATCTTCCTCGTGCCCACGGCGTCGCCCGGCTTCTCGTGCACGCCCATCGTGACCGTGGGGGGAGTAGCCACCACGGCCAGCTACTACGACGGCGTGCGGGTGCCGACTTCGGCCCTGGTCGGCTCCATGAACGAGGGCTGGCGCATGATCACCAACCAGCTCAACCACGAGCGGGTGGGCCTGGCCGCGCTGGCCTCGTTGGCTCATCGGCTGTGGGCCGAGGTGGCCCAGTGGGCCCTTGAGCACGAGCTGGCCGACGTGCCCTGGATCCAGATGGACCTGGCCCGTACCCACGCCCTGCTCGAGGCCCAACGGCTGTTGAATTGGCGCATGACGGCGGCGGTGGCCAACGACACGCTGGGCCCGGCCGACTCCTCGTCGGTCAAGGTGTTCGGGACCGAGTCGACGGTCGAGGTATACCGGGTCCTCTTGGGCATCGTCGGCGCCGGTGGCTACATGGCCCCGGGCACACCGGGCGCCGTCCTCCACGGCGAGCTGGAGCGGGCCGGCCGCCAGGCCCAGATCAACACGTTCGGCGGTGGGGTCAACGAGGTACAGCGGGAGATCCTGGCCACTGCGGGTCTGGGCATGAAGCGGGGGAAACGGTGAGCAGCGAGACAGCCGGCCAGATGGGGGGCACGTCACTGAGCGGGGACGCCCTCCAGGAGAAGTTCGACTCGTTCGCCGGCCAGTCAACGGGGCCGCCGGACCCCGGCTCCGAGCCGGTGAACCGGCCCATGATCCGCCACTGGGTGGAGGCCATGGGCGACTACAACCCCGTCTACCTGGACGACGCCGCGGCCAAGAAGGCCGGCTTCCCCGGGGTCATCGCCCCGCCGACCATGCTCCAGGCCTGGATCATGTGGGGCCTCCGTCACCACATGAAGGTCCACGAGGCCAGAGCGGCCGGGGGCGACCCGGGCACGGGCAACGTGCAGGATCAGGTGATGCGGCTCCTCGACGCCGCCGGCTACACCTCGGTGGTGGCCACCAATTGCGATCAGCACTATGAGCGGCCCCTGGTGTTAGGGGACGAGGTGAGCGTGACCTCGGTGATCGAATCGGTCTCGCCCGAGAAGACGACCGCCCTCGGCGTGGGCCGGTTCCTCACCACCCGGATGGACTACACCGATGCCAGCGGCGCCCTGGTGGCCACCATGCGCTTCCGCATCCTCAAGTTCCGACCTCGCACCGCTGCGGGAACGTCGGCTGACGATGCGGGCGAGACGGTGACCCGCCCCAAGCGACCGCGTCCTTCGTTGACCCAGGACAACTCGTTCTTCTTCGAGGGGGCCAAGGAGGGCAAGCTGCTCATCCAGCGGTGCTCGGAGTGCGGGACGCTGCGCCACCCGCCCCGCCCGGCCTGTCCCAACTGCCGGTCGTTCCGATGGGACGCCATGCAGGCCTCGGGCCGGGGCACCATCTACAGCTACGTGGTCAACCACCACCCCCAGGTGCCCTCGTTCGACTACCCGCTCATCGTGGCCCTGGTGGAGCTGGAGGAGGGGACCAGGCTGGTGGCCAACGTGTCGCACATGACGCCGGAGACGGTGGCCATCGGCATGCCGGTGATCGCCGAGTTCGAGGCCTTCGACGACGAGCTGTCCCTGCCGGTGTTCCGTCCCGCCGACGGATCCGGTGAACCGGCCGGCGCAGTCGAGCACCCAGCCGGCGCAGTCGAGCACCCGGCCGGCGCAGTCGAGAACGGAGCGACGAGCTGATGGACTTCACCTTTTCCGAAGAGCAGGAGGCGGTGCGGCAGTCGGCTCGGGCCGTCTTTTCCGGCATGGTCACCCCCGATCGGGTGAGAGAGATCGAAGACACCGAGGAGAAGTTCGACCGGGCGCTGTGGGCCGAGCTGGCCAAGGCCGACCTGCTCGGCCTGGTCCTGCCCGAGCAGTACGGGGGCGGCGGGTACGGGATGGTCGAGATGAGCCTGCTGCTCGAGGCCCAGGGAACGGTGGTGGCGCCGGTCCCGCTGTGGGCCACCTTGGTGCTCGGCGCTCTGCCCCTGGCCCGGTTCGGAACCGAGGAGCAGGCGTCACGTTGGCTGCCTGGGGTGGCCTCGGGCGCCGTGGTCCTGACCGGGGCCCTGGCCGATGTGGCCGGCGACCTGGCCAACGGGGGAACGGGACGGCCGTCGGTGGTGGCCTCGCCTCGGAAGAAGGGCGGGTACAAGCTGTCGGGGACGGCCTTCGCCGTGCCCTACGCCCACGTGGCCGACCGGGTGCTCGTCCCCGCGGCCACACCCGACGGACGAACGATCATCGCCCTGGTCGACCCCCGAGCCGACGCGGTCAACGTGGAACGGGCGGTGACCACCAACCGGGAGGTCCACCCCCATCTCCATTTCGACAAGCTGGTCGTGACCGAGGCCGACCTGTTGGCCGGGGGCAAACCGGCCCGGGGGGCGACCATGGTGTCGTGGATCCTGGAGCGGGCCTGGACCGGGTTGTGCGCCCTCCAGGTCGGGGTGGCCGAGGCGGCCCTGGCCCAGACGGCCGAGTACCTGAACGCCCGCGAACAGTTCGGCAAGCCGTTGTCCACCTTCCAGGGCACCATGCTGCGGGCGGCCGACGCGGCCATCGACACCGAGGCCATCCGGGTCACCTTGTGGCAGGCGGCCTGGCGGTTGGACGACGGGCTGGACGCCCACCTGGCCGTGACCGTGGCCATCTGGTTCGCCTCCGACGCCGGCCAGCGGGTGGTGCACGCCACCCAGCACCTGCACGGGGGCATGGGGGCCGACGTCGACTACCCGGTGCACCGCTACTTCTTGTGGGGCAAGCAGATCGAGCTGCTGTTGGGCTCGGGATCGAGCCAGCTGGCCCGGCTGGGCTCCCAGCTGGTGGCCGACCTCCGGGCCGGCGACGTGGTGTCGGCATGAGCGCCGCCCACCATCATCACCTGATCGGGGTGGACGGCCGCACCCGCACCTTCGCCGAGGTCGAGGTGGGAGACGTGTTGGATGATCTGGTCCTTCCCCTGACCCGGACCCTCATCGCCTCCACCGCCCTGGCCTCCCGCGACTACCAGGACGTCCACCACGACCCCGAGCTGGCCCAGCAGCGCGGCTCCAAGGACATATTCATGAACATCCTCACTACCAACGGCTTCGTGGGCCGCTTCGTCACCGACTGGGCCGGACCGGGGGCCGTGCTCACCGATGTCAACATCCGCCTGGGTGCGCCCAACTATCCCCACGACACCATGACCCTCACCGGATCGGTGACCCACAAGGAAGTAGAGCTCGACGCCGAGGGGCGAGGGGCCCTCGAAGTGACGCTCAAAGGGTCGAACTCGCTGGGGGACCACGTGACGGGCACGGTGCGGTTGTTGTTACCGGCCGGCGCACCGGGTCCCAGGGGAGCCGAGTGATGGCCGGTACCGATTCCCGACCCCATGCCTTCGTGGGCAATACCGCGGTGGTGGGCATTGGAGCCACCGAGTTCTCCAAGGAGTCGGGGCGCAGCGAGCTCCGTCTGGCCGTCGAGGCGGTCGACGCCGCCCTGTCCGACGCCGGGATCGCCCCCAGCGAGGTGGAGGGCCTGGTCACTTACACGGCCGACACCAACCCGGAGATCAACGTGGCCCAGTCGCTGGGCATGGGCGAGCTCACCTTCTTCTCCCGCATCCACTACGGGGGCGGGGCGGGCTGCGGGACCATCCAGCAGGCGGCGCTG
>DASZLD010000196.1:0-7598 GCA_035552655.1 Acidimicrobiales bacterium | reverse complement strand
CGGCCCGGAGCCTGGGCCCGGCGCTGATCGTCGGTGGCTCCGCCCTCTCCCAGGTCTGGCTGTTCATCGTGGCCCCGCTGGTGGGAGGGATGCTGGCCGCGGTCATCCACTGGGTCGTCTACCCGGCCAAGACGATCGAGGTGCTGGAGGAGACGGTCAGCCTCGACCCCGGAGCCACCGGGACGTGAGCCGACCCGGGTGAACCGAGCGGCTTCGATTCACCAACTTCGATTCACCAGCTTCGGCTAGAGCGCGACCAGGGCATCGGTGAGCCCGTCGATGCCGGCCAGGTTCTGGGCCAGATCGGCCGGAAGGCCACGACGGGCGGCCAGCGCCGCCGGGGCCACATAGGACACCTTGGCCTGGTCGGCCTGGTCCCCGTCCGCCCACACCAGCACCTTCAGGGGTAGGTCGAGGGCGATCAACGGGACGGCCGCCATCACCGGGGTTCCGCCCACCGGGCTGCCGAACAGCACCAGCGTCGTCGGGCGCAGCTCCAGTCCCACCTGTCGTGCCTCGGCCGCCTGGTCGATCACGGCGAAGACCTTCATCCCCTTGGCCGCCACCAGCTCGGTGAGCCGCGAGACGGTGTCGGCGACCGAGCGCGGGCTGATCTTGGTGACCACGTCCACTTCTTCCCTTGCTACCTCGCCGTCGGTCATGACCACGCTCCTCTGCTGGCAAAGTTGTCGGTGTACACTAATCGTACACCTCACGTGTATGATTGGTGTATGAGCAGGAAGCGCACCAACATCGAGCTCGAGGACTCTTTGGTGGAGAGGATCATGGACCGACATGGCGTGCGCACCAAGACCGAGGCGGTCGACCTTGCCCTGCGCCATCTGGCCGGAGAGCCCATGACGCGTGAACAGGCACTGGCCATGCGAGGAGCCCGGGCCATCGCCGAGGTCCCCGAGCACACCGCCCCTAAGCCGCAGTGATCCTGGTCGGCGCGTCCGCCTGGGTCGAGTACGACCGGGCCACCAACAGCGCCGTTGATCGCCGCCTGACCGACCTGATCAGGACGGACGGCCCCGTGGCTGTCACCGAGCCCATCGTCATGGAGGTCCTGGCTGGGGCCCGTAGCGATCAGCAGGAATCTGACCTGGGTCGGCTGCTCCTCCGGTTCGAGCTGCTGCGGTTCGATTCCGCCGCCGATTTCACCGGCGCGGTCCGCATCTATCGGCGATGCCGGGCAGCGGGGGTCATCCCCAGAGGGATGGTCGACTGCATGATCGCGGCAGTGGCGTGGCGCCAACGGGCCACCGTGCTGACCTGCGATGTCGATTTCGAGCACATCGCCCGGGTTGTCGGCATCGCCCTCGACCAAGCCTGAATCGTTTTCTCCTGACCGAACTGGGTATGGCCTCTATGTCGTGATGCACGGGTATGGACGGATATGGAGTGGTTTGGTTGCCGTGGGGCTCACCGTCGCTTCGCTGGCCGCAGGGACAACGGTCGCAGGAGCCGCAGGGACGACGGCCGCCGCAGGCACAACGGCCGCCCAGGCCGCCGCCCAGACCACGACCACCCAGGTGGCCGCAGCGGCAACGACCCAGCCGTACCCCGTGGGCAACGCTGCCACCGGGTACCTGGCCGAGGTCGATGCCCCGAACTCCTCGCCACCTGGTGTCAACGTCGCCGGTTGCCACCCGAGCACGGCGCATCCGTACCCGGTCATCTTGTTGCCCGGCACGTTGTACACCGTGGCCGAGACCTGGCAGGCCCTGGGCCCCATCCTGGCCAACGCCGGCTACTGCGTCTACGGCCTGAACTACGGCCAGACCGTCCTGACCACGCTCACCGGCGGTCGCGTCTCGTCCATCGGGCCGGTCGAGGACGCGGCCCGACAGCTGGCCGCCTTCGTCGGCCAGGTCCGGTCCGAGACCGGCGCCGCGCAGGTCGACCTGGTGGGTTGGTCGCAGGGGGGCATGATGCCGCGCTGGTACATGACCAGAGACGGCGGTGCTCCTGCCGTGCACGAGCTGGTCGGCCTGGCTCCGTCCAACCACGGGACCACCCTTGACGGCCTGTTCGCGCTGATCAATGCGGACACCGCCCTCGGGCTGCCCGCCACCACCACCCTCATCGGCTGCGCGGCCTGCACTGAGCAAGAGGCCGGATCGCCCTTCATCCAGGCCCTGAACGCCGGCAGCGATGGCGTGCCCGGCGTGACGCTGGTGAGCATCGAGACCACCCACGACGAGGTGGTGACGCCCTATCAGTCGGCCTTCCTCGATGCGCCCGGCGCGGTGAACATCACCCTCCAAGACCAGTGTCCGGCCGACGGCACCGACCACCTGGGCATCGCCTACGACACCGTCGCCCTCCAGGACGTGGTCAACGCACTGGGTCCCGATACTCCCGGCTTCGAGCCCCAGTGCGGGCTCACCCTGCCCCTGATCGGCACTCCCTAACGGTGCGTTCGGGCTGCGGGCTAACGGTGCGCTCGGGCAGCGGGTCCGAGCTACCGGTGTGACCGATCGATACCTCTCTCGATACCATCGTCCTCATCTGCCTACGCCTTGACGCGGTGGTTTGGCCGTGACTGGCCCCTATGGTGAACCGCCCGCGCCGCCAGCGCCGGCCGGGGGCTCGTCCACCCGATCGGCCACCTTTCGACGCCTGGTCGGGCGGGGGGCACGACGAGCCCAGGGCCGCTTGGAGTACACCCTGGGTGGCGCAACCCGCACCCGGGTCATCGTCCTTTTGGCCTGCGTCCTGGGCTTGAGCAGCGCCGACACCGCCACTGTCGGGGCCTCTGCCATCGAGCTCCGCTCCGGCCTCGGCATCTCCAATACCGATATCGGGCTGCTGGTCGCCGTCAGCTCGCTTGTGGCCGCGGTGGCCAGCGTGCCCTTCGGCATCCTGGCCGACCGGGTCCGTCGGGTCCTGGTCCTCGGGATCGCCATCTCCTTTTGGGGAGCGGCCATGATCTGGAGCGCCACCGTCAGCTCGTTCGGCGAGCTCCTGCTCACCCGCCTGGTGCTGGGGGTCCTCACCGCCGCGGCCGGTCCCATCGTGGCCTCGTTGGTTGGCGACTACTTCCACAGCGCCGAGCGCGGTCGCATCTATGGCTACGTGCTGGCCGGCGAGCTGCTCGGGGCCGGCCTTGGCTTCGCCGTGACCGGGGACATCGCCGCTCTGTCCTGGCGGGCGGCGTTCGCCGTTTTGGGCATACCCGCCTTCATCCTGGCCTGGTACGTGTTCCGCCTGCCCGAGCCGGCCCGAGGGGCCACAGCACCCTTGGAGCCGGCACCGGGGTCGGCCGTCATCGCCGCCATCGAGCCAGCCAAGGTCGAGCCCGGCCAACCGGTGCCCGACGAGCCCGAGGTCGAGGAGACCGACGCCCAGCGCCTGGTCCGCGAGCAAGGGGTCCTGCCCGACGAGGACCGGGTGCTCCGGACCGACGGCAAGCGGCTGGGCATCATCGAGGCCACGAAATTCGTGTTCCGCATCCGCACCAACGTCATCCTGATCGTGGCCAGCGCCTGTGGCTATTACTTCCTGGCCGGAGTGCAGACCTTCGGTGTCGAGTTCGTGCGGGACCAGTACAGCGTGGGCCAGGTGCTGGCCAACTTCTTGATGTTGCTGATCGGGGCGGGCGCATTGGTCGGCGTGCTCTTGAGCGGGCGGATCAGCGACGGCCTGTTGCGTCGCCGCTATGTGAACGGCCGCATCCTGGTGCCCGCCCTCGCCGCGGCCATCACCACCATCATGTTCATCCCCGCCCTCCTGACTCGCAGCGTGCTGATGGCGCTGCCCTACATCGTCATCGCTGCCTTCATGCTGTCGGCCCAGAACCCGCCCATCGACGCCGCCCGGCTGGACATCGTGCCCTCGTCACTGTGGGGCCGGGCCGAGGGATTGCGGACCCTGCTGCGCACCGGAGCCCAGGCCCTGGCGCCCCTACTGTTCGGGGCGGTGTCCCAGTACGTCTTCGGCGGGGGCCGATCGGGCCTGCAGTGGACCTTCATCGTGATGTTGCTGCCCCTGGCGGCCAACGCCGTCATCCTGTTCCGGGCCCTTCGCACCTACCCCCGGGACATCGCCACCGCGGCGGCGGCCCGTCCGCCCGGAGGGGATACGGCCGTCACCCGGTAGGCATGCTCACCGGGTGGGAGGCGGCTCACCGGGTGGGATACGGCCGTCACCGGGTAGGCATACTCACCGGGTGGGAGGCGGCCCGCCGATGTCGATGCCCAGCACCGGGTGGGGCTGGTAGCCCTTTTCCAGCAGTTCGATCTCGGCATCATCGAGGCGTAGGTCGACGGCGGCCACCGCGTCGGCCAGGTGGTGCTCCTTGGTCGCTCCCACGATGGGACTACTCACCACCGGCTTGGACAGCATCCAGGCCAGGGCGATCTGGGCCGGGGTGACGCCACGCTTGTCGGCCAGGTCGATGACGGCCTCGACGATGGGACGGTCGTCCTCGGTGTAGATGGTGCGCCCGAACTCGTCGCTCTCCGACCGGTTGGTCTGCTCGGCCCACGGGCGGGTCAGCCGGCCCCGGGCCAACGGGCTCCAGGGGATGGCGCCGATGCCCTGGTCGGCGCATAGCGGCAGCATCTCCCGCTCCTCTTCCCGGTAAAGCAGGTTGTAGTAGTTCTGCATGCTCACGAACCGGGTCCACCCGTGAAGATCGGCCAGGTACAGGGCCTGGGCGAACTGCCAGGCTCGCATGGACGAGGCGCCGATGTAGCGGGCCTTGCCCGCCTTGACCACATCGTGGAGTGTCTCCAGGGTCTCCTCGATGGGCGTGCCGTAGTCCCAGCGGTGGATCTGGTAGAGGTCGACGTAGTCGGTGCCCAGCCGCCGCAGGCTGTTGTCGATCTCGCTCATCACGGCCTTGCGGGACAGGCCCCGGCCGTTGGGTCCCGGCCGGGTCGGGCCCCAGAGCTTGGTGGCGATGACCAGCTCGTCACGGGACGTCATCGACAAGAGAGTCTGGCCGGTGATCTCCTCGCTGGTGCCGGCCGAGTACACGTTGGCCGTGTCGAAGAAGTTGATTCCGGCGTCGAGGGCCTGGCGGAAGAAGGGCTGGGCCGCCTCCTTGTCCAGCGACCAGGGCTGGTTCCCCCGGTCCGGTTGCCCGTAGCTCATGCACCCCAGGCAAATCCGTGAGACCTGCAGGCCGGTGGTTCCGAGAGCGTTGTAGTCCATATCGAGAATCTACCCATCGGTGCTCGGCCCATTCGAAAGCCTCCGGAGCGAGCCGACCCCGCCCTGCCGGCGGCAGACCCGGACCGAGTGGAACACGACACCAATTGCGGGAAAGATGGACTCGGAAGATCTGCCCAGTCGCAACCCGGTCGACCGGTTACCCATCCGAGGGAACGGGTAGGGACTGAGCAAGGTCCCGGAATGGGAGGAATCGTGACCAGCCGACGGCAGCTCACACGACAGATCCGCAGTCTCCTCTCCGACCTGGGTAGCAGCCATCAAGAGGTGGCGGCCACGTTGCTGCGGGCCGGCATCCGGGCCGTGCCCAAGCAACCGGACAACTGCGCGGTGGCCATGTACCTCGGGGCCGTCCTGGGCGCCGACTCCCGCATCCAGTCGGTGACGGTGGGGAGCAACTGCCTCAAGGCGGCGACCAAGCAAGCCACGCCCTTCTACTTCTACGGCACCATGCTCATCCCGGTGCCCAAGGCCGTGGGCCAGTTCATCGCCGCCTTCGACGAGGGGTGCTACCCCGAGCTCATCCGGGAGGACGCGGCTACCCCCTCTCGCCCGAGGACCACGGTCGCCTAACCGGACCGGACCGGCTGAACGGGACTGGACCGTCTAACCCGACTGGACCGGCCGCACCGAGCGGACCGGCCGCACGGACTAGACCGCCGAACGGGACTGGACCGGCCGCACCGAGCGGACCGGCGGCACGGGCCTGGACCGACAGACCTACGCGCTCACCGGCCCCAGGACCTTCTTGACCTGCTCGTACAGGTCGGAGGGCAGCGGTCCCTTCTTGGCCACGGCCAGGTTGGAGTGGAGGTGGTCGACGCTGGATGTGCCCACGATGGTGCTCGAGAGGTCCGGGTGGCTGAGGGTGAACCGGAGCACGAACTCGAGCCGGCCCATATCCCCGATCAGCTCGTCGAGGCCGGAGGACTCCCAGCGCCGTTGACCCTCGCCCGGGTCCAGCCCCAACGGTCCCTGACTCCAGCCCTTGTCCTCCGAGGGACCGCCACGTGCCGCACCGCCCCGAATCAGAGTGCCGGCGCCTGCGGCAGCGGCGGCGGTTATGAGGTCCTCGTGCTCGCGCTGCACCACCGAGTAGGGGATCTGGAAGACGTCGAAGACGCCCATAGCCAGGTGATCGGGCAGGTTGGGCAGGATGCCCGACATCCCGATGAAGCGGACCTTGCCCTCGTCCCGCAGCGCCTGCATGGTCTCGACCGTCTGGCCGGCTTCCATGTCCGACCGGCTGGGAGACATGTGCACCTGCAGGAGGTCGAGCCGGTCCGTGCCCAGGCGGCGGAGGCTCTGCTCGGTTCCGGCCCGGATGTTGGCGGCCCGGTAGTCGTGCTGGAACGGCGGCGTCGCCCCCGGAGGTGGATCGCCCAACAGGCACCCGCACTTCGAGGCCAGGAAGTACTCGTCCCGGCGGTGGGCCAGGTGGCGCCCGATGAGCTCCTCGCTCCTGCCGTAGTCGATGGACGTGTCGATGAGGTTGACGCCCCCATCGAGGACGGCATTGAGGACCCGGCTCGCCTCCTCGTCATCGATGGCCGGCCCCCGGGGTCCTCCTCGCAGCTCCATGGCCCCATAGCCGAGGATGGTCACGTCCACACCGGTTCGGCCCAGGGGCCGGGTCTCGATCGCCATGTCTGCAGGCTATCCACCGCCGATCTCGGGCCGGCCCCCGTCATGGGGGTGGTGCCGACGGGCCCGGCCCCAGAGCAGGAAGCCGGCCACCAGGAAGATGGGCCAGGGGAAGTGGAAATAGAAGTCGCCCGAGCGGTTGGCCACCGCGGCCAGGGAGAGGACGAGGGAGACCACGACGATGACGGCGATGGCCGGGAAGAAGCGCCGTCGGTGCTCCGGCTCCGGCGGGTCCTGGCTGGGCAGCCGGGGCAGGTCGTCGAACAGCCCGCCCAGATCGCCGCGCGTGGTCGCCTCCATGGCCCGGTCCAGCCGTGTCTTGAACTCGGGCTGGTCCAGGCGCCCGTCGGCAAAGTGGCGCGACAGGTTGTCGGCCACCTCGGCCCGCTCGGCGTCGGAGGCCCGGATGGAGGGGTCCTGAGCATCCGCTCGACGTCCACCGCCGGGGGCGCCGGGATCCCTGCGGTACCGCATGGTCTGTCCTCGCACTTCGAAGGGAGACATGGCCGACCTCAGCTTGCCCGTGCCTGGGCCAGGAGCTCCTCGCCCACCGAGAGGTCGGCCTCCTCGTCGGGCATCAGCAGCCATCCGGCCAGATAGAGCGGGACGGCGATCCCGCCCAGCAGGCACAGGGCCACGAACCCGATGCGGACCACCGTGGGGTCGAGGTCGAAGCAGTCGGCCATGCCGGCGGCGACGCCGGCCAGCATCCGGCCCTCCCGGGGTCGGTGCAGGTGATCGGGTCGGGTCGGGGGCCGGCCATCGCGGCCACC
>DASZLD010000195.1:0-7896 GCA_035552655.1 Acidimicrobiales bacterium | reverse complement strand
ACCCAGACCTGGTCCCCAGGCACGGCGTCCAGCTCGGCCGCGCCGCCCCTCGAGAGCTGGACCCAGGTGGAGCTGCCGTCGTTCAGCTTGAGGTCCACCCGTACTTCGAAGCCGAGATGGGTGATCCGCTCCACCCATGCGCCCTGACCGCCGATTCCCTGTTCGTTGTGGATGACCAGGTCATGGGGTCGAACCCAGGCGCCGTCCAGCTCGGTGGCCGGGCCAAGGAACTTCATGACGAACTCGTTGTCGGGCTTGTCGTAGATCTCGGCCGGGGCGCCGATCTGCTCCAGCCGGCCCTCGTTGATGATGGCCAGCCGGTCGGCCACCTCCATGGCCTCTTCTTGGTCGTGGGTCACCAGCACGGTGGTCACGGAGATCTTCTCGTGCAGCTCCCGGAGCCAGACCCGGAGCTGCTGACGAACCTGTGCGTCGAGGGCGCCGAAGGGCTCGTCGAGCAGCAGGACCTTGGGCTCGATGGCCAGCGCCCGGGCCAGGGCCATGCGTTGGCGCTGTCCACCTGACAGCTCGGAGGGATGGCGGTCGGCCAGATGGGCGATGCGAACCAGCTCGAGGAGCTCGTCCACCTTTGCTCGGATTTCGGCCTTGGGCCGCCGGCGCACCTCCAGGCCGAAGGCCACGTTCCTGCGCACGGTGAGGTGCCGGAACGGCGCGTAGTGCTGGAAGCAGAACCCGATCCCGCGCTGGCGGGCCGGGATCCCGGTCAGGTCCTGGCCGTCGATCTCCACCGTGCCTGAGTCGGGGGTCTCCAGCCCGGCCACCACGCGCAGCAGCGTGGACTTGCCACCCCCGCTCGGACCCAAGAGGGCGGTCAGTGATCCATCGGGGACATCAAGATTGACGTCGTCGAGGGCAACGGCATCTCCGAATCGCTTGGAGACTGATCTGATTGTGATCGCCATTTCGCTTTCCTCCCTTCACGGTCGGCACCCAGCACGGTCAGGACCACAAGGGCAAGAATGGCCAGGATGACCGCTCCGGCGTAGGCGCCGACTGGATTGAGGTTATCGATACTGTCCTGGATGAACAGCGTCAGGGTCTGTGTTCTTCCGGCAATGGCGCCCGACACCACGACGACCGCCCCGAATTCGCCCAGGACCCGGGCGGTGGTGAGGGTCACGCCGTAGGCCAGGCTTCGCCTGATCGAGGGCAGGGTGATGCGCCGGAAGGCGGTGAACGAGGAGGCCCCGAGGGTGGTGGCAGCCTGCTCCTGGTCGGTGCCGATCTCCTGGAGCACCGGGAGCACCTCGCGCACCACGTAGGGGAGGGCCACGGTGGCTGAGGCCATCACGATGCCCGGGAACGAGAAGATGATCTCGATGCCATGGCCGGCGAGCCAGTTGCCGAACCACCCGGTCTTTCCGTACACCAGCACCAGGGCCAGTCCCACCACCACCGGGGAGATAGCCAGTGGGAGGTCGACGAAGGCGTCGAGCAGCCAGGCCCCACGGAATCGGTGGCGGGCCAGGATGAGGGAGACGCCCACTCCGAACACGGTGTTCAGGGGCACGGCGATCAGGACGACGAGGAGCGTCAGCCACAGGGCATGGACGGCATCGGGCGTGGTCACCGCGTCCCAGGCGGCGATGAATCCGTGCTGAAAAGCCCGGTAGAACACCGATCCGACCGGGATGACCACCAACAAGGCGAGGTAACCCAGGGCCACAATGCGGAGGGGCAGGCGCCAGCGGGACTTCACACCGCCTCACCGACGTTGAACCGTCGCCGGACGATCCCGATGGCCCCCAGCACGACCAGGGCGATCAGGATCAACACGGTCGAGACGGCGGCCGCCGCCGAGAGCTGGTCGCTCTGGGACAGGCTGTAGATCCAAGACGACGCCAATTCGGTCTTGAACGGCAGGTTGCCGGAAATGAGGACGACCGATCCGAACTCCCCGATGGCCCGGGCGAAGGCCAGCCCGGCGCCGGCCAGCATGGCCGGAGCCACGCTGGGCAGGATGACGCGGCGGAGCACCACCGACGAGGAGGCGCCCAGCGACGCGGCCGCGTCCTCGGTCTCACGATCGAGCTCGGCCAGGACGGGCTGGACCGACCGCACCGAGAACGGAAGGGTCACGAAGGCCAAGGCGAAGACGATGCCGATGCGGGCGTCAGCCACGTTGATGCCGAAGGGGCTGTTGGGGCCGTACAGGCTGAGCAGGGTCAGGCCGGCCACGATGGTGGGGAGGGCGAAGGGCAGATCGATCACCGCGCTGACCACCCGTTTGCCGGGAAAATCGTCACGCACCAGCACCCAGGCGATGACCAGGCCGGCGACCGAGTTGAACGCCGCCACCAGCAGCGAGCAGATCAAGGTCAGCTTGAGGGCGGCCACGGCCTCGGGCTGGGTGACCGCCGTCCAGAACGACCCGAAGCCGTTTTGGAACGATTTGGACAGGATGGCGGCGATCGGCAGCAGGACCAGCAGCGAGAGATAGGTGACGATGAGCGTGGGGCCGGTGGCCCTGGCCGCCGGCCGGAGCACCTTGCCGATCGACCGTCGCACGTGGCTTCCGGCTACTGGTGGCCCCGCTGCCCCGGGGCGTACTGCGAGGTCAGCCACTGGCTGTCGAGACTCCTAGCCCTTGCTCGATCTTGGCCACGATCCCCGTTGACGGCGTGAAGAAGGTCGTGTTGACCTTGGTCCAACCACCGAGGCTGGCAATGGTGAACACTTTCTTGGGCGTGGGGAACTTGAACTGGGCGGCCACCTTGGGGAGCACCGGACGGTAGCCCTGCTGTCCCCAGACCTTCTGTCCGGCCGTCGAGAGCAGGTAGGCCACGAAGGCCTTGGCCGCACTGGCGTTGGCCGCATTGCTGGTCACGGCGATGGGGTTCTGGATCAGGATGGTCTGGGGGGGCGTGATGATGGTGATGGGCTCTCCCTGACGCTGGGCGTACAGCGCATCGTCCTCATAGTCGAGGAGGACGTCCCCCTCGCCGCCGAGGAAGGTCTGCAGGGCGTTGCTGGCGCTGCTCGGTTGGGCGGCGGTATGGGACAGGAGCTGGGTGAGGTAGGCGGTGGCCTGTGCCTTGGTCTTGCCCAAGGACAGTTGGGCCCCGTAGGCGGCCATGAGGTTCCACTTGGCACTACCCGAACTGAACGGGTTGGGGGTGATGATCTTCACGTTGCTCTTCACCAGGTCGGCCCAGGTCTTGATGTGCTTGGGATTGCCCTTCCGGACGATGAACGAGACGATCGAGTTGGTGACCATCCCGGCAGTCGGGGTCTTGTCCCAGCTCGACGCCACGATCCCGGCCTTGACCAGCTTGTCCATGTCCGGGGTGAGCGAGAAGTTGACCACATCGGCCGGTAGGCCGGAGGCCACCGCGGTGGCCTGGGAGCCCGACGCCCCGAAGGACTGCGAGAACGTCACGCCGGCTCCGGCCTTGGTGGCGTTGAAGGCCTTGATCAGCGCGGCGTAGGCCGGCTTGGGCGTCGAGTAGGCCACGATGGACACGCTGCCGCCGGCGGCCGAGGCCGACGCGGGCAGCATCAGGGCTCCGAGGACGAGGCTCACGGGCAGGGTGCCGGCGGCCACCAGCCGCCACTTCGAGTGGGTACGTGGTTCGGAAGAGTGTTTCACGGGAACTATTCCTGACTGAAAAGATCACATTTGTCAAGTCACTAGGTTCCCTAGATATACGTGAAAGGTAGGGAGAGTGATCGATGAGACCGGCAGCTGGAAGTCATCCCTGGTCACGGCGCCAAAAATGAGCGTCGACCGCTTCCGCCCCTCCCGCCGGGAACCGACGGGTACGGCCCCTCAGCTGGTCACCCGGCGGCCAGGCGGTCCGACAATCGCCGCTTGGCCGCCGGCCATTCCGCGGCCAGGAGGGAGAAATAGGCCGAGTCCCGGATGGTCCCGTCGGGACCGGGGCGGTCGGCCCGCAGGATGCCGTCCAGGGTGCAGCCCAGGCGCTCGATGGCCCGGCGAGACCGGTCGTTGCGCCGGTCGGTGGAGAACTTCACGGCGTGGACCTCCCACGTCTCGAAGGCATGGGTGAGCATCAACAGCTTGGCCTCGGTGTTGACCGGGGTCCGTTGGGCCGACGCGGCCAGCCAGGTGGCGCCGATCTCGACCACATCGGGACGCCCGTGGCGCTGTCGGCGCTCGCCCTCCTCGCCGCACAGCCACCAATCCCATGGCTCGATATCGCTGAAGCGGGTGGCGCCGACGACCTTGCCCGCAGTGATGGACCATGTGGCCAAGGAAAGCTGCCGGCCCGCCTGGCTGGCGGCCACGGCCTTGGTGACGTAGGCGATGGTGGTGGGCCGATCGAAGGGCACCCACGTCAGGCCGTAGGTGGAGCGGTCCTCGCTGGCCGCGGCGAGCAACGCGTCGACGTGCTCGAGCCTCAATGGGGATAGACGGACGAAACGCCCCTCCAGGTGCAACGGGTCGGCCACCCGAAGAGTCTGCCGTATCGCAGAACGGTTAGGGCTCGTCCGGGGCCGGTGGCCCGGCCCTGGCCGCTGCAGTATCCGAGGTGGTCGGAGCGGGAGCGGCTTCGACACTCTCCCAGGGACGGGTCTTCACCAGCCACACCGTGGCCGCGGCCAGCAGCACCGCACACAGGATCCATCCCAGTGCAGTGGTGCTCACGCCCACGTACTTGAGGCCCGAGGCAAAGATCACGAACATGATGACGGGCCGGATGTAGCGGTCGGGCGCCCGGGAGGACAGGAAGGAGCCGACGACCACGGCGGGGACGCTGCCGATGATGACCGAGGTGGTGACGGCGAACTCCACGTGGCCGAAGGCCAAGGCCCCCAGGGCCGCAGCCAGGGTCAGGGGAACGGCCTGGGTCAGGTCGGTCCCCACCAGCTGGTTGGCGCCCAGCATGGGGTAGAGGAACAGCAGGAAGACGATCATGAGCGAGCCCGAGCCCACCGAGGTCATGCCCACGATGACGCCACCGACCATGCCGATGGCGATGGTGGGCAACGGGCGCACGGTCAGGTCGTGGACCACCTCGCCCCGGGTGTGGCCGGCGCGGCGATCCAACCAGTAGCGCAGGACCATGGCCGCCGCTCCGACCAGCAGGGCGGCGCCCAGAGCGATCTCGATGTTGGTCTCGGCCGCGCTGGAGTCCCCGAGGAGAGATAACAGGTAGGCGCCGAGAAAGGCCATGGGCACCGAACCCAGCACCATCCAGCCGACCAGGCGGAGATTGACCGTTCCCTTGGCCAGGTGGACAGCGGCTCCGATGGGGCGCATGACCACGGCGGCGACCAGATCGCTGGAGATAGCGGTGGACGGCTTGACCCCGAAGAGCAGGATCAGCATGGGCGTCATCAGAGCACCGCCGCCGGCTCCAGTCATCCCGACCAGGAACCCCACGACGGCACTTCCGAGGACGATGTAGGGATCGATGTGCACGTCGTCGAATACCAGTAAACCTAGTGATTAAGCAGGAGTTAGGGCCCAATGCAGGCCTGAAGAAGTTAGCGCACTCCGTCGCAGCCGAACGGGGCCGGGACCAACGGTCAGCGGGGGAGGGCGGTCACTTCAACAGCTTGGACAGGCGCCGGTCGGCCAGAGGTTTTCCCGCGGTCTGGCACGTGGGGCAGTACTGCATGGACTTGGTGGCGAAGGACACCTGGCGGATGGTGTCGCCACAGGTGGGGCAGGCCTCGCCCGTCCTGCCGTGCACGGCCATGCCCTGCTTCTTGTCCCCCTTCAGTTCGGACGCGCCCAGGCCTTGAGCCCGCTGAAGGGCATCGGCCAGCACCTCGACCAGCGCGGCATGGAGCCTGCTCACCTCCTCGGACGTGAGGTTCGACGACTTCTTGTAGGGCGAGAGCCGGGCGGCATGGAGGGCCTCGTCGGAATAAGCGTTTCCTACACCGGCGATGAGCGACTGCGAGGTCAGCACGGTCTTGAGCGTCGCTCCGTTCCCCGACAACAGTCCGGCCAGGGCGTCCACCGTGAACTGGGGGGTGAGGGGGTCGACGCCCAGGGTGGCCACGTTCTCGATCCGATTGGGGTCATCGACCACCCAGATGGCCAGTCGCTTCTCCTTACCCATCTCGGTGACGTCGAACCCGCCACCGCCATCGAACCCCATCCGCAGTTGCATCGGGCCCTTACCCGGGCGAGGGCGGGTGGCCGGCAGCTGGTCGTACCACTTGACCCATCCGCCACGGGAGAGGTGGATCACCATCCACACCCCGTCGATGTCGAAGCACAGGTACTTGCCTCGCCGTTGGCACGACGTGGCCACCCGGCCCACCAGCGACTGGAGCGGGGGATCGACGGTCTTGAGGGCGGAGAACGAGGCCAGCTCGCACCGTTCGACCTGGCGGCCGGCAATTCGCTCGTTCAAAAAGGCAGTGAGCGCGTGGACCTCGGGAAGCTCGGGCACGATGGCAATTGTGGCCTCTCCGGGGAGGCTCGCGCCGACGATGCCTGCCGGCGGGCCCGCCACCGGGGCCAACAGGCGGCGCCAGCGGGGCCAACCGCGGGGCCAACGCCTGGCCGCCCGTAGTATCTGGACCGCACCCACCCGTCCCACGAGGAGCTCCGTTGTTCCGTCCGGTCCCCACCGAAGCAGACTTCGCCAAGCTGGAAACCGAGGAGTTGGCTCGTTGGGGCGACCACCGCATCTTCGAGCGGTCGATCGAGCTCCGGGCCGGGGCCGAGCCCTGGGTCTTCTATGAAGGGCCGCCCACGGCCAACGGCCGCCCCGGTCTGCATCACGTCTGGGCCCGGGCTTACAAGGACCTGTTCTGCCGGTACCGGACCATGCGGGGTTACGCCGTTCCCCGCAAGGCGGGCTGGGACACCCACGGGTTGCCCGTCGAGGTCGAGGTGGAAAAGCAGCTGGGCATCACGGACAAGCGTCAGATCGAGGAAGAGGTCGGCATCGCAGAGTTCGTGCGCCTGTGCCGCGAGTCGGTGCGCAACTACGTGGGCGACTGGAAGCGGCTGACCGAGCGGATCGGCTACTGGATCGACATCGACGACGCCTACTGGACGTTCAGTCCCGACTACATCGAGTCGGTGTGGTGGCAACTGAAGGAGATCTGGAACCAGGGCCTGCTCTACGAGGACATCAAGGTGGTTCCCTACTGCCCCCGGTGCGGCACGGCGTTGAGCAGTCACGAGCTGGGACAACCCGACGTGTACCGGGTCGTGGTCGACGAGTCGGCCTTCGTGCGCTTCTCGCTGGTGGACGAGGGCGCCGCCGCCGCCCGCCTGGCCGCCCGACTGGGGCGGGACAGCGTGGACGGGCTGGCCCTGGTGGCCTGGACGACCACGCCGTGGACCCTGCTGTCTAACACCGGGGCCGCCGTGGGCCCGGACCTCAGCTATGCGGTGGTCGGCGACCTGATCGTCGCCTCGGACCTGGTGCAGTCGGTGTTCGGTGAGGACGCCGAGACCACGGCCACCGTGGCCGGAACCGACCTGGTCGGCCTGCGCTACCGGCGACCCTTCGACGATCTGGCCGTCACGCCGGGGACGGGCGACGGCTGGCGCGTGGTCCCGGGGGACTTCGTCGAGGCCGACGAGGGCACCGGGATCGTCCACCTGGCCCCGGCGTTCGGCGAGGTCGACCGTCATGTCGGTCGGGAGGAGGGGCTGCCCACCCTCAACCCGGTGGGTCCCGACGGCCGATTCACCGATGATGTCCCCTGGCTGGCCGGGCAGTCGGTGCGCGACACCAACACGGCGGTCAACGACCGCCTGGACGCCGCCGGCCTGTTGGTGCGGCGCTTCCCCTACGAGCATCCCTACCCGCACTGCTGGCGCTGCGGCACCGCCCTCATCTACTGGGGCAAGCCCAGCTGGTACGTCCGGACCTCGGCCCGGAAGGCCGAGCTGGTGGCCCAGAACCAGACCATCGGCTGGCACCCCGAGCACATCCG
>DASZLD010000194.1:0-49391 GCA_035552655.1 Acidimicrobiales bacterium | reverse complement strand
CGCATGGGTGGAGCGGATCACCCATCTCGGCTTCGAAGTACGGGTGGACCTCAAGCTGAACGACGGCAGCTCCACCTGGGTCCAGCTCTCGAGGGGCGGCGCGGCCGAGCTGGACGCCGTGCCTGGGGACCAGGTCTGGGTGTCGCGGGCCACTCCTTCGAAGCGACAAGGGGCCCTGACCCAAGTGGTCAGCTAATCCCTCAGCCCGTCGTACCTACGGCTCTACCTGGTCACGCTGACCGTGGGGTATGGGGTTCTCGAGGGCCGGGATGGCCTTTGCGGGAGAGGATGGCCCCCACCCCAGGGTGAGCCTGGCAGAATCCTCACCGTGTACATCTCTGCCAAGGTCGACTACGCCGTCCGTGCCATGTGCACGCTGGCCGACGCCGATGATCGTCCGGTCACCGCCGAGGCCCTCGCCGTCTCCCAGGGCCTCCCGGCCAAATTCCTGGAGAGCATCCTGAACGATCTCCGACGGGCCGGGCTGCTGCGCAGCCAACGGGGGGCGGAGGGAGGCTACCGCCTGTCCCGTCCGGCCAACACCATCACCGTGGCCGAGATCATCCGGCCCCTCGACGGTCCCCTGGCCGAGGTCCGTGGTCTGCGCCCCGAGGCGGCCAACTACGACGGTGCGGCCGAACACCTGCAGAGCGTATGGGTGGCGGTGCGAGCCAGCCTTCGCTCGGTCCTGGAATCGGTGACCCTGGCCGATATCGTGGCCGGCAAACTCCCCAAGGCCATCGAGAAGCTCACGGCCGATCCGGACGCCTGGGTGCCCCACTGAACCAGCGAGCCGCTCGGCCCCCCGGGGTCTCGGGCACGCGTTCGAAGGGCATCGCCCTACCCATACGATCCGGTAGATGGTTGCGCCCTCATCCGCATCGCATGATGCCCCTCAGGGCCAAGAGGGCCACCCACCCGACTGGCTGATCCTCTCCCTCGTCTGCCTGGCTCAGTTCATGGTGGTGCTGGACATCTCCATCGTGAACGTGGCTCTTCCCTCCATCCAGAAGAGCCTGGGCTTCTCCGAGGTCAACCTGCAATGGGTGGTCACCGCCTATTCGTTGACCTTCGGTGGCTTGTTGCTGTTCGGCGGTCGTCTGGCCGACCTGTTCGGGCGGCGGCGCATCTTCCTGGTCGGCCTGGTCCTCTTCACCGCGGCCAGCCTCCTGGGTGGGTTCGCCCAGAACCAGGAGACCCTGATCACCGCCCGCGCCCTGCAGGGAGTGGGGGCCGCCGTCTTGTCCCCGGCCACCTTGACCATCCTCACCGTCACCTTCACCGAGCAGAAGGCCCGGGCCAAAGCGTTGGGCCTCTGGACGGCGGTGGCTGCCGGCGGTGGTGCGGCGGGAGCGCTCTTCGGAGGGATCCTGACCGACCTGTTGTCGTGGCGGTGGATCCTGTTCGTGAACGTGCCCATCGGAATCGTGGCCTTCTTACTGGCCCGTTTCTACCTGAAGGAATCGCGGGCCGAGGGCGAACGCCAGCGGCTCGACATCGCCGGGTCATTGACGGTGACGGTCGGACTGATCGTGCTGGTGTATGGCATCGTGAGCACCGACCAGCATCCCTGGGGCTCCCCCCAGACCCTCATCACCCTGGCCATCGCGGCAGTGCTCATCTGTGCCTTCGTGGTGATCGAGGCCCGATTGGCCACCCATCCGCTCATGCCCCTCCGGCTGTTCAAGTCCCGCGCCGTCAGCGGGGCCAACATCGCCATATTCCTGCTGGGCGCGGCCATGTTCGCCATGTGGTTCTTCCTCACCCTCTACCTGCAGCAGGTGCTGGGCTACAGCCCCCTGATCACCGGGTTCACCTTCATCCCTCAGACCGCAGCCATCGCCATCGCCGCCACCGTGGCCGGCCGGTTGACTCCCAAGTTCGGGCCGCGTCGGCTCATCGTGGTCGGTGGTCTGCTCTCGGCCGGGGGGCTCTATTGGCTCTCGTTCATCAGCGCCGGGGGAACGTACTGGACCAGCGCCTTCGGGGGCGGCGTCCTGTGTACCTTGGGCATGGGCCTGGCCTTCACCCCTGTCGCCATTGCCGCCACCGGCGGGGTGCGCCGGGAGGAGGCGGGCCTGGCCTCTGGAGTAATGAACACCAGCCGCCAGATAGGAGCCTCGCTGGGGCTGGCCGTGCTGTCGACCGTGGCGGCCGACCGAATCGCCGCTCTGGAACGGGGGCATCAGGTCAGCAGCGACCTGGCCAAGACGGCCATGACCGCGGGTTACGCACGCGGCTTCCAGATCGCCGCCCTCATGGCCCTGGCCGCCGTGGCCCTCACCTTCATCATCCCGGCCTCGACTGCGGCTCCGCCGCCGCCCTCGGATCGGGACCCGTCCGAGGTCCTGGCCGACGGCATGGCTGCGGCCGGCGACGGCGGCCCGGCTGGGCCACCTCCATCGGTGGGATCGGGCCGCCCGGGGGCGCCCGAGCTGGCCTGAGCGACTTCGGGTCTCAGGTCGGGGGGAAGCAGCTCAACCGCTCAACCGCTCAGGCCGGTCAGCCCGGTCAAGCCTCGATGAGGTCCTGACGGCCGTGGTGTTCGAACTGGGACACCAGCTCACGCCGATCGTCGGCGCTCAAGGGCACATAGCGATGGGGACCGGCGCGCCCGCCCGTGGCCGGGGGGCGCCAGAACACCGGGTCGTCGGTGGCCCACCACCCCTGCGCCCGCAGCGTCTCTTTGGTGACCTTGCCACTGGCCGTCTGGGGGAATGACACCGTGGCCACGATGAAACTAGGCGCCCACTTGGTTCCCAGGTCGGGTTGGGCCTCCAGGAACTGGGCGAACCCATCGGGGTCGAACGGGACATCGGGCAGCATCTCGAATGCAGCCATCACCTGGTCGCCGCTCCGGGCATCGGGAACGGCGTAGACGGCGACGGCGGCGATGTCGGCGAATCGCAGGAGGACGCGCTCGATGGGCCCGGCGGTGAGGTTCTCCGAGTCGACCCGCAGCCAATCGCCCCGCCGTCCGGCGAAGTAGAAGAAGCCGCCGGGGTCCCGGTAGGCCAGGTCGCCGGTCCAGTACCAACCGTTTCGGGTCCGGTCCTCGGTGGCCTCGGCATTGCGGTAGTAGCCCTCGAAGCCACCGAGCCCCGATCGGTTGACGATCTCCCCCACCGACACGTCACTGTTGATCAGCCGTCCGGCCTCGTCGAAGTGGGCCGGAGGGCACTCCTCCATGGTGGAGGGATCGATGACGGCGATGTCCTCGTAGGGCTTCCCCAATGACCCGGTGGGCGTCCCGGGAACCCGGGCGATGGTGGCTCCCCCCTCGCTGGAGCCGTAACCCTCGGTGAGCTGACACCCGAAGCGCTGCTCGAAGGCGGCATGGTCGGCCACCGAGGCCTCGGTGCCAAATCCCCGCCGGAGGGTGATGTCGGCGTCATCGGGCCGAGCGGGGGTGGCCAGCACATAGGCCAATGCCTTGCCCACGTAGGTGAAGGTGGTCACGCCGTGACGGCGTACGTCATCGACGAATCCCGAGGCGCTGAACCGCCGGGCCAGCGCCACGGTGGCGCCGACGGCGAGCACGGGCGCCCACAGGGCCATCAACGAGTTGCCGTGGAACAGCGGCATCGAACAGTAGGCCACGTCGTCCCGATCGAAGCCGTACACCGCGGCGGCCCGTTGGCCGATGGCGGCCAGACGACCCTGCGTGCACCGGACGGCCTTGGGCGTTCCGGTGGTACCCGAGGTGAACAGCAACAAGTAGAGGTCTCCGGGATCGGGCTTGGTCTCCTCGACGATGGCGCCAGCGGACAGGCCGCGGTGCGCCTCGAGTCGGTCGGCCGTGACCGGATCGTCGATCAGTACCACCCGGTCGTGGCCGAAACCGAGGTCGACGCCGTCGACCAACGCCGCCCCCTCGGCGTTGGTGATCAGCAGTTGGCAATCCGTGCGCCGGATGTCGTCGGCCAATGCCTCGCCCCGCCGCGTGGTGTTGACCCCGACGACCACGGCTCCGGCCAGAGCGGCACCGCCCAGCCACAGCAGGAAGTCGGGAACGTTCCCCAACAGGATGCCGACATGGAAGGGGCCCTCCCGGCGAAGGTCTTGCAACACCGAAGCCCGGGCCGCACTCTGGTCGATCACCTCCCGCCAGCTCCAGTGCTGATCCTCGAACCGGAGCCCGACCCGGTCGTCCTCGGCCCGGGCGACCAACAGATCGGCCACGGTCGGGGCGGTCTCGGCGGTCATCGACCCAGCTCCACCAGCAGGCTCTGCACCGCCGTACCCACCCGGCCGTTGACGTCCCACACGGTCGACTGGGCCGAGCCGATCCCCGACGTTCCGAACCGGGTCCTGGCGTCGAGGCAGATCCACTCGCCCACCGGCGGGCGAAGCAGGGATACGGTGAGGTCGGGGTTGATGAACGAGGCCGACCCGAACTCGAGCTCGGCCGAGACGCCGTTGCCGAAGTCGGAGGCAGCCATCACCCGCTGGAGTGGGCTCGGTTGCTCTCCTGCTACCACCGGCTGGCACAGCCGGATCCACACCGTGGCCGGTCCGGGCTGCCCGTTGCCCCCCTGGACGAAGCGGAGCTCGGCCCCACGATTGTGGAAGGCCGGACGTTCGTCGAGGTTCAAGGACCCCGTCCCACCGCCTTCGGGCCCGATCGGCGCCGGCTCGGGCTCGGTCAAAGTGGGGAGCTTGCCGTCGTAGTCCGGGGCCACCCGGATGCTGAGGGCGCGGACCGCGACCACAGCCACCCCGTCGGCCTCGATGACGACGTCGCGCAGCTGGACCCGTTTGCCCGGCCGGAACAGCGAGGTTTGGACGGTGAGGGGCGCCAGTGGGACGGGGCGAAGCAGCTCGACGGTCATCCGGACCACCTGGAGCCCGCTCTCGCCCGCGTGGCGCTCGACGGCCCAAGCCCCCAAGGCGGCCACCGGGCCCCCGTGGAGGGCCTTGGGCGACCAGGGGCCGCGGGACCGCTCGGTCGGCACCAGGAACTCGCCGTCGGGGACGAAGAGGGCTTCGCCGTCCGACGCCGTCTCGGACAAGGCCTGGGGGGAAATCTGCTCGTGCACGTCCGACGACGCTACGGTGCCAGGTGACAAGGTGGCAATGCGACAGCGCGGCCACGGGGAAACGGTGGGTCTGCCCGGCAGGGCCACCGGGACACAGAAGATAGAGGGGTAACATGGCATCGGCACAGGCAGCGATCGACATCAAGAAGTCGCCGGATGAGGTATGGGCGGTTATCGGCGATTTCGGCGGCATCGCCGACTGGATGCCGGGCATCGAGTCCTGCCGGTTGGAGGGCGAGAACCGGATCCTGGCCATGACCGGCATGGAGATCACCGAGCGGCTGGTCAGCACCTCGGACGACGCCCACACCCAGACCTATTCCATCGTCGACGGCGTGCCCGTGGAATTCCACTCGGCCACCATCACCGTCACCGCCGACGGCGACGGATCCAAGGTGACTTGGGACGTCGAGGCGCGACCGGACGACATGACCGGGGTCATGCAGGGCATCTACCAGCAGACCCTCGACGCGCTCAAGGCCAAGCTCGAAGGCTGAACCGGGAGCGTGGCCGATTGGACGTTCGAGCACCGCGCCACATCGCGGGCGCCGATCGAGGTGATCTGGCCGCTGATCGGTGAAGCGGCGCGTTGGAAGCAGTGGTCCTTCCTCACCCATTCGGGCCTCGAGCGGGAAGGCGAACCTGCTCCCGACGGGGTGGGGGCGATACGCCGCTTCACCAGCCTCGGGATCGGCAGCCGGGAGGAGGTGGTGGCGTGGGAGCCGCCCAATCACCTCGGCTACGTCATCCTCTCGGGCTTTCCCGTTCGCAACTACCGGGGCGACGTGGTGCTCGCCTCCGAAGGGGAAAGGACCACGCTGACCTGGTCATCCTCGTTCGACACCAAGATCCCCGGCACGGGGCGGCTGATGCACGAGGTGCTCTACCTCATCATCGGGCGCTTTGCCGCCGGCGTGGTGCGCGCCGCGGACGCCTCCATGGAGCCGAACCGCCGGTGACCGGCCTGATCAGCCCCCGGCCAGGCGGTGGGCCCGCTGTTGCACCTCGTGGCGCGCCTTGGGTCCGTCGACGGTAAGGCACTCACCCTCAGCCACCACCTGGTTGCCGCCCACCCAGACATCGGAGATCAGGCGGCTCTGGCTCGACCACACCAGGTGCTCGATGAGCTGGGCATCCTCGAGCAGGGGCACGAAGGCCGGGTCGTCCAGGTCCATCAGCACCATGTCGGCCTTGGCCCCGGCGTGGAGCGAGCCCAGGTCGTGGCGGCCGAGGGCCGCCGCCCCACCCCGGGTGACCAGATCCAGGACCTGGGCCGCGGGGAGGGACGTGGCCTCCCCGCTGCGGATCCGGGCCAGCATGACCGACAACCGCATGTCCTCCCACAGGTCGAGGTCGTTGTTTGATGCCGGGCCGTCGGTGGCCAGCCCCACCCGGATTCCCCGGCCCAGCATGTCCTCCAGGCGGGCCACCCCCGAGGCCAACTTGGCGTTGCTCTGGGGGCAGTGGGCCACGGCCACGTCGTGAGCGGCGTACAAATCGAGGTCGGCGTCGGTGAGCCAGATGCTGTGGGCGGCCAGGACCCGGGCGTCGAGGACGCCGGCGTCGGCCAATGCCGCGGGCACGGTGCCGCCGTGCTCGGCGGCAAAGCGGTCGACCTCACCTTTGGTCTCGGCCACGTGGATGTGGAACAGGGCATCGAGCTCACGAGCCAGCTCGGCCGCCTGGGCCAGGACATCGAGGGGGACGGTGTAGGCCGCGTGGGGTCCGAAGCCGACCTCGATCCGATCGTGATCACCGTGGCGCCGTCGGTGGAAGTCGACGATCTGGGACAACCGCTTCGACCACGACTGACCCCCGAGCCCGGGCAGCTGCAGCACACCAGGGCAGATGACGGCACGGGAGCCTGCGGCCAGCACGGCGTCGGCCACCGCATCCTCGAAGAAGTACATCTCCGACGTGGTGGTGACGCCACAGCGCAGGAGCTCGGAGGCGCCGAGCATCATGCCCCAGTAGACGTCGTCCGGCGTCAGCCTGGCTTCGCGGGGCCACAGAACCTCGGCCAGCCAGCGATCGAGCGGAAGGTTCTCGCCCGTACCCCGGAACAAGGTCATGGGCGAGTGGCAGTGCACGTTGACCAGTCCCGGCAACAGGAGCCCCCGCAGCCGGACCTCTGCCCGTGCACCCGGCCCGTCGCCAGCCTCGTCGCCCGGCCCCCCGACCGGGCCGACGGAGACGATGGTGTCCCCGTCCACCTCGACGGCGCCGGGAACCAGGATGCGCCCGGACCCGTCGCAGGGCACTACGGCGTCGGCCACGTAACGGACCCGACCGCCCGGTGAAGCGGCCATCAGGGTTGGACCATCAGGACGGAGGTGGAGCGGGGCCGCCGGACGGGGCCGCGGCTTCTTCGTCCTCGATCACGGTGAGCTCGTCCAGGCGGGCCTGGTGCCGCCCGCCGTCGAAGCCGGTGGCCAGGAACACGTCGACGATGTCGAGCGCCAGCTCGGTGGCCACCACCCGGGCGCCGAGCGAGAGCACGGTGGCGTCGTTGTGGCGTCGGGCGAACCGTGCGGTGTACTCGTCGTGGCACAGGGCGGCTCGGGCCCCGCGCACCTTGTTGGCCGCGATCTGCTCGCCCTGGCCGCTGCCGCCGATCACGATGCCCAGATCGCCCTGGCCCCGCACCACCCTCCGGGCCACGTCGGCGCAGATGGGCGGGTAGTCGACCGGGTCGGTGGAGTAGGTGCCGATGTCGGTGACGGTGTGGCCACCGGCCTCGAGATGCTCGACGGCTGAGCCCTTCAGGACGAAGCCGGCATGATCGGAGCCGATCACGATCCGCACGCTCAGCTCCTCCAGGAGAACCGGGCCAGCCGCTCGGGACGGACGTAGCCACCCTCGGCGAACCACCGGGCGGCATGCTCCAGGGCGTCGAGGGCGGTCCTCGAGGTGTAGCCGATCTCGGTACGGGCCCGGGAGTCGTCGAAAGACATCTGGGTGGTGGACATCTTGGCCGCCTCCAGCGGTACCGACGGTGCCCGGCGGAGCAGCCGGCCCTCGACCAGCTCGGATACCTGCGCGGCAGCCAGGGCCAGGGCGTTGGGGACCCGGTGGGTCGGCGCCGGCAAGCCGGTGACTTCGGCCAAGCCGCCCAGGATCTGTTGGAGCGACAGGTTCTCCCCGCCCAGGATGTAGCTGCGCCCGATCGAACCGCGCTCGGCGGCCAGCACATGGCCGTGGGCCACGTCGTCCACGTCGACGACGTTCAAGGTGGTGTCGACGAAGACGGGGATCCGGCCGTTCAGGAACTCGAGCACGGTCCGCCCGGTGGGCGTGGGCCCTCGATCTCGAGGACCGACGGGCATGGTCGGCTGCACCAACATGACCGGGAGCCCCTCGGCCGCGGCCCGCAGCACTTCGTGCTCGGCCACGTACTTGGACTGCTTGTACCCACCGAAGAGGTGGTCGACGTGGGCGTAGGAGCTCTCGTCCACCGGACGGCCCTGCGTGGCCCCCTTCAGCCCCAGCGTGCCCACGGTGCTGGTGTAGACGATGCGCTCGCTGTCGGCCTGCTTGGCGCCGGCCAGCACGTTGCGGGTGCCCTCGACGTTGATGGCGTAGAACGACTCGGGGTCCTTGGCCCAGAACCGGTACAGGGCAGCCACGTGGAAGACGGCCCGACACCCGTCGGCCGCCTTGGCCACGGCGGCGGCGTCGCGCAGGTCGGCGGTCACCTCCTCGACGTCGAGCCCGTCTAGGTTCTCGCGGTCGCCTCCCGGTTCCACCAGAGCCACGACGTGCACGTCCCGCCCGCGCAGCTCGCGGGTGAGGGCCGAGCCGATGAACCCGGCGGCCCCGGTGACCAGCACCCGATCGCCTCGGTCGAGGGACCAGGTCGGAGCGGGCTCGGCCATCAGGCCAACGCCTCAGCCGCGGCCACTGGAGTGCGGTCCTTGGAGCGACGCAGCGTGTTCTTGGCCATGGTCATCCCCACCTCGACCAGGAGGCCCGAGCTGCGGTGGGCGTCGGCCAGGACGTCGTCCAGGGCGGCGATGAACGAGTCGATCTCGGCATCGGTGATGTTGAGCGGGGGCAGGAGCTTGATGATGTTCACGTTGTCCGCAGCCACCTGGGTCAGGATCTGATGGCGATGGAAGAGCGGCACCACGATCATCTGGGCGAACAGGCCCTTGCGGGTCAGCTCCATCATCTTGAACCGGGCCCTCGCCCCCCTGGCCTTGGGCTCGCCGAAGATCAGACCGATCATCAGCCCCTTGCCCCGCACCTCGTGCAGGAGCTCGTACTTGTCGACCAGCGGGGCCAGCCCGTCCATGAAGCGGGCGGCGGACTGCCGGGTCCGCTCCAGGATGCCCTCCTCGTCGATGGCCGCCAACGTGGCCAGACCGGCGACCATGGCCATCTGGTTCCGGGAGAAGGTCGAGGAGTGGACGACAGCCCGGTCCATCGAGGTGTACACGCCGTCGAGCACCTTGCCCGAGCACAACATGGCTCCCACCGGGATATACCCGCCGGAGAGGGCCTTGGACACGGTGATGATGTCGGGCTCGACCCCCCAGTGCTCGTGGCCGTAGAACTTGCCCGTCCGGCCCAGTCCCGCCTGCACCTCGTCCACCACCAACAGGGTCTTGTGGCGACGGCACAGGTCCTGGACGCTGGCCCAGTACTCGGCGGACGCCATGTAGACGCCCTTGCCCTGGATGGGCTCGACCACGAAGGCGGCCACGTCCCCCTTGGCCAGCTCCTTGGCCAGTGCGTCGGCGTCACCGAAGGGAATGGCCTGGCACCCGGGGAGCAGTGGCCCGAAACCGTTGCGGAAGTCCGTTCCCCCGTTGAGCGACAGGGCCCCGTTGGTCAGCCCGTGGAAGGCGTGATCGCAATAGAGGATCCGGGATCGCCTGGTGGTATAGCGGGCGAACTTGATGGCCACCTCGACGGCCTCGGCCCCCGAATTGGTAAAGACCACCCGCTCGATTCCGGGATGGGACCGGGCCACCAGCTCCTTGGCCAACAGGCCGGGGAGGACGGCGCAGTCCAGCTGGGCCAAGTTGGGCAGGTCAGCATCGAGAGCCTGGTGCAGCGCGTCCTTGATGCCGGGGTGGCTCCGCCCCAGGGCGAACACCCCGAAACCGGACAGGAGGTCCAGATACCGATCACCGCGGTCGTCGACGAGCATGGAGCCCTCACCGCGCACGTAGAACCGGTCGAAGCCGATGGTCTTGAGCATCTTGACCATCTGGGGGTTCATGTACTCGGTGTGCAGCTCGAAGTTCTCACCTCGATGCTGTTCAAGTAGTGCAGCTAGGTCGAATGCCACGCACAGCCTCCGGTCGCGGGTGTGCCGGTCAGCGTAGTGGGCGCTCCCGGCCCCATTGGTCGCTTTGACCAGCGCGCTCCCCGGAAATGACGGCCCGGCGGCGCCAGTCGGTCGGCCCACCGACCGGCTGGCGGTCGATCAGATGTCGAACTTCACCACGCCTCGGATGTTCAGCCCAGCGGCGAGGTCCTCGTAGCCCTTTTGCACCTCGTCGAGGCCGTACTCGTGGGTGACCAGCTCATCCACCTCGAGCTGACCGGCCTGGTACAGGCGGATCAGGTTGGGGATCTGCACCCGCGGGCTGGCCGAGCCGAAGACCGTCCCCAGCAGCGACTGGTTGAACATGGCGAAATTGAACAGGTTGAGCTTGACGTCGGTCTGATCGAAGGGGGCGATGGCCGTGGCCACCACCCGGGCGTCCTTGGACCCCAGCTGCATGGCCGGGGCGATCAGGTCGCCAGTCAGCACGCCGGGGGTGAGGACCACCACATCGGCCATGCGTCCCTCGGTGAGCTCGGGTAGCAACATGTTGGCCTCCTCGATGGAGGAGGCGCTGTGGGTGGCGCCGATCAACTTGGCCTTGTCCGTCTTGAACGGCAGCGGGTCGACAGCCACGATGGCCCGGGCCCCGGCGATCCGAGCGCCCTGGATGGCGCCCGAGCCCACACCGCCACAGCCGACCACGACCACGACCTCGCCCGGCTTCACCTTGGCCCTGTCGACCGCGGAGCCGAAGCCGGTGGACAGGCCGCAGCTGATCAGGGCCACGGCCCGCAGGGAGACGTTGGGGTCCACCTTGACCACGGAGGCCTCGTTCACCACCATGGCTTCGGAGAACGTGCCCAGCTGGGTCATCCGGTTGAGCTCCTCGCCGTTCCAGTGGTAGCGCCAGGTGCCGTCGCTCATCATCGGCCCGCACAGCGTGGCCACGCCCAGGTCGCACAGATGCTGGCGACCCGACGCGCACCAGAAACAACGCCCGCACGAGGGGATGAAGGACGAGGACACATGGTCGCCCACCGCCACCGTCTCGACCGCGGGGCCGACTTCGGTGACGATCCCGGCCCCCTCGTGGCCGCCGATCATGGGGAACATCGACTTCACCCCGAAGACCTGGAGGATCTCGGGGGCCACGCTCATGTCGCCCGAGCGGAGGTGCTCGTCGGAGTGGCACATCCCGGCGTAGGCCATCTGGACCTTGACCTCGTGGGCGCCAGGAGGCTCGACATCGACCTCCTCGACCGTCCATGGCTCGTGGAGCCCGGTGCACAGTGCCGCTCGGATCTTCATTGGGTAGGCCTCCCCTTGTCGTGACGCCAGCTTCGCGCTGCAGTCGCACGCCCGTCGAGCGCCCACCGGACCGAACCCGGCGCATCTCGCTTGGCTGTACAACCACAAACCGTAACGCGTTCTACCATCTCTCCGCCGCCGGGTCCGACCCCGGTCCGCCGTCGTCGATCACCCTTCCTGGTCCCGCCATGACCGATCATGCCCGGAAGCCGGTGGCCAGGAGCCGAAGGGCGCGGTCCACTTCGGCGGTCAGGTCCTCCACGTCGTGATGGGCCCACCGGGCGAACGCAGCCATGGCCGCTCCCAGCGCGGCATGGGCCACGGTCTGGGGACCCAGGTCGTCGGGCTCCTCGCCCAGACGCTCGGCCGCGAACTCGGCTACCACCTGACGCCACTCGGCGTAGCGCAGGGCCGAATGGGCCACCAGGGTCGGCACCGTACTGATCAGGTTGACCCGGATCCGGAGCTCGTCGAGCTCGCCGGCGCCGAATCGGTTGGTGCTCACCACGGCGCGGCGCAGGACATCCATGAGCGGTTCGTCGGCCGGCGCCTCCCGCAGGTGCTGGCGGAGGCGGCCGAGCTCGACGGCGAACTCGCCCCAGACGATGTCGCGTTTGGACTCGAAATAGCGGAACAGCGTCCGGCGGCTGATGCCGACGGCGGCGGCGACGTCCTCGACCGTCGTCTCGTCGAACCCGTTCCGCTCGAAGAGCTCCAGGGCCACCCGGGCGATCTGTGCCCGCGTGGTGCTGGGCCGGCGACCCCTCGCCACCTCCGCCGGCGCTGACTCGCTGGGCGCTGACTGGGTGGGCGCTGAATCGGTCCCCGCTGCCTCGGTCACAGCCCCGCCCCCTCTCGCCGTGCGTCCACGATCACCACTCTGCCACCATGCGGCTTCCATTATGGCATCGAGTGCACTAACTTATCCGCTACCGTCAAGACGCCGGGACGAACCGGCACATCACTGGGGAGGTTCACATGACAGATCTGATGGCAGATCCCAAGACAGCTTCGACCACGGCACCGGTCAGCGACGAGACCGAAGAGCAGGACTTGATCGAGGAAGAGCTCCTGGTCGAGGACGTCTCCATCGACGGGATGTGCGGCGTCTACTAGGCCGCACCGCCTCCACACGTACCAGCCCATGTCCACCACCGCCGCCAGCGAGGCCATGGCCTTCGACAACGGTCGGCCGTGGGCGCTGAGCCCGCAGGTCGCGCTGCGACCAGAATCGTTCGGCGCCCTGGCCTATCACTTCGGCACCCGCCGGCTCTCGTTCCTGAAGAGCCCGACCTTGCTGGCCATCGTCGAGTCCCTGGGCGACCAGCCCAGCGCCGTCGACGCCTGCCGGGCCGCCGGCGTCAGCGACGAGGCCATGCCCAGCTACGAGAAGGCTCTGGCCACACTGGCCGCATCCGGAATGATCTGTGAGAGGACCGCATCGTGACCCTGGTCGAGGACGCACCCCCGGCACCGGCACCCGTCGGCAAGTTGGTCGACCAGTTCCAGCTGGGACTGGACGCCCCCATCTGTCTGACCTGGGAGCTGACTTACGCCTGCAACTTGGCCTGCGTGCACTGCCTGTCCAGCTCGGGACGGCGCGACCCCGACGAGCTCTCAACCGAGGAGTGCAAGGCCGTGATCGACGAGCTCCAGCGGATGCAGGTGTTCTACGTGAACATCGGCGGGGGCGAGCCCACCGTGCGTCGGGACTTCTGGGAGCTGGTCGACTACGCCACCGCCCACCACGTCGGGGTCAAGTTCTCGACCAACGGGTCCCGCATCACCCCCGAGGTGGCCCGGCGACTGGCCGCCAGTGACTATGTCGACGTCCAGATCTCGCTCGACGGCGCCACCGCGGCAGTGAACGACGTCGTCCGGGGCGAGGGGTCCTACGCCACTGCGATCGGGGCTATGCAGAACCTGAACGATGCCGGGTTTGTCGGCTTCAAGATCTCGGTGGTCATCACCAGGGAGAACGTCTCCCAGCTGGACGCGTTCAAGGCCATCGCCGACCAGTACGGGGCCCAGCTCCGGCTGACCCGGCTCCGCCCGTCAGGACGAGGGGCCGACGTCTGGGACCAACTCCATCCCACTGCGGCCCAGCAGCGGGAGCTCTACGACTGGCTCATGGCCCACGGCGAGCAGGTCCTGACCGGAGACTCCTTCTTCCATCTGGCCGCCTTCGGCGAAGCCCTGCCCGGGCTCAATCTGTGCGGCGCCGGCCGGGTGGTCTGCCTCATCGATCCCGTGGGTGATGTCTACGCCTGCCCCTTCGCCATCCATGACGAGTTCAAGGCGGGCAACGTGCGGGCCGAGGGCGGGTTTGCCGGCGTCTGGCGCCAGTCGGACCTGTTCACCGAGCTGCGCCAACCCACCTCCGGGGGAGCGTGCAGCTCGTGCGGCCACTACGACTCGTGTCGGGGTGGATGCATGGCGGCCAAGTTCTTCACCGGGCTGCCCCTGGACGGACCCGATCCCGAGTGCGTCCGGGGCTTGGGCGAGCTGTCACTGGCCGAGCTGGGCGACGCCATGCCCCCCAAGCCCTCGCTCGACCACTCCCGCATCACCCGCCGCACCTCGGTCGAGCCATCGGCACCCGAGCAGAGCTCGGTGGCGGTGGCCTTCACCCCTCGCCGGCCCGACCGGGCCTGCGACGAGAACCCACTGGCGAACTTCGAACCCAGCCCGAGCAGTTGCTGAGCGATGCCCCGGCTCGTCGACGCCGTTGACCTAGCCGGACGGCGCGCGCCCGCCCGGGTCGTCTTCGGGCCCCACGAGACCAACCTGGGACGGGGCCGCGACATCTCGGACCGACACGTCGCCTACTACGAGCGCCGAGCCGCCGGTGGGGCCGGCGTCATCGTGACCGAAACCGCCTCGGTGCACCCGTCCGACTGGCCTTACGAACGAGCGCCCCTGGCCACCAGTTGCGGTCGGGGCTGGGCTGCGGTGGCCGACGCCTGCCATGCCCACGGCGCCCTGGTGCTGGCCGGGCTGGGCCACGCCGGGGGCCAGGGATCGAGCGCCTATTCCCAATCCGTCCTGTGGGCCCCCTCCCCGGTGGGCGACGCGGTGAGCCGGGAGATGCCGGCCGAGATGGGCGAAGTGGAGATCGCCGCCGTGGTGGCCGGCTTCGCCCAGGCCGCGCGGATCGCAGCCGACTCCGGTCTCGACGGGGTGGAGGTCGACATCGGCCCCCTGTCCCTCCTGCGGCAGTTCCACTCGGGCTTGACCAACATGCGCACCGACACCTTCGGCACCGACCGGCTGCACCTGACCCGCCAGGTCCTGAGCGCCGTCCGCCGGTCCATCGGGAGCGCTTCGGTGCTATCGGTGCGACTGTGCTGTGACGAACTGGCTCCGTGGGCCGGGGTCACCCCCGACCAGGCGGCCGAGCACGTGGCCGAGCTGGCCGGCACCGCCGATCTGCTGGTGGTGGTCCGCGGTGGCCCCTTCTCGGCCTCCGCCTACCGCCCCGACGCCCACACCGCCCCGGGGTTCAACCTCGACCTGTGTGGCCGGATGCGCCAGGCCGCGGCCGGGCGTGTCCCCGTCGTCCTCCAAGGCAGCGTGGTCGACCCCGTCGCGGCCCAGGCAGCCCTGGATGCGGGCACGGCCGACCTGGTCGAGATGACCAGGGCCCAGATCGCCGATCCGCGCCTGGTAGAGCTGGTCCGGGCCGGAAGGTCGGAACGGGTTCGGCCCTGCATCCTGTGCAACCAGGCCTGCCATGTCCGCGACAACCGCAACCCCATCATCAGCTGCGTGGGCGAGCCCCGGAGCGGTCACGAGACCGACGAGCCATCCATCGAGGGCACCGACGCGCCGGCCCGGGATGTCCTGGTCGTCGGCGGAGGACCGGCCGGCCTCGAGTGCGCCCGGGTCCTGGCCGAGCGCGGCCACCGCGTGGAACTGGCCGAGCGGACCCCGGCGGTGGGCGGCGCCTTACGGGCCGCCGCCGTCGGACCGGGACGGGAGCGGTTGGCCCTATTGCCCGCCTGGCTTGAGTCGGAGTGTCGGCGGCTGTCGGTCACCATCGCCCTCGACGCCGAGGTGACTCCGGCCGACATGGACAGGGCCGCGGTCGAGGGCCGGGACGTGATCCTGGCCACCGGGGCGCAGGCGGCGTCCCTGGACATCCCGGTGGACGGGTCCGTCGCCGTGGTCGATGCCGCCACCCTCCTCTCCGGGGGTCTCGATCTGGTCCCCCCTGGGCCGGTGGTGGTGCACGATCCCATCGGCGGGCCGATCGGCGTGGGCATGGCCGAGTGGCTGGCCGGATCGGGCCGCGAGGTCTCCCTGGTCACGCCGGACCAGATCGCCGGCACCTTGCTGTCGCTGAGCGGTGACCTGGCCGACGCCAACACGCGGCTGGCCCGCGCCGGTGTCCATCGGGAGCTCCGGGCCCGGTTCCGTGAAGTGGTCGACGGGGACGCCCTGCTGGAAGACGTCTGGACCGGTGAGCAACGGTCCATCCCCTGTGCCGTGCTCGTCGATTGCAGCCACCGGGTGCCCGACGAGTCGCTGTACCTGGCCCGACCGGGCACGGCCCGGGCCGGTGACTGCGTAGCCCCGCGGAGCGTGCTCGAGGCCATCCTCGAAGGTCGGCGCCGGGCGCTCGAGCTGACCAGCGCACCGACCGGGCCGGCGCCGCTGGCCATGACGGGCGCATCCTGATCGGCATGCACGGACACGGCACACACGGACAGAGACGGAAGACAGAGACGATGAAGGCCAACCCGAGCGCGAGCTCGGACTCAAGGAGGAACCACTTCGATGGGACGCGTTGACGGAAAGGTGGCGTTCATCACCGGCGCGGCGCGGGGGCAGGGCCGCAGCCATGCCATCCGGCTGGCCGGTGAGGGCGCCGACATCATCGCCGTGGACATCTGCGAGGACGTGGCGTCGGCCAGCTACCCGATGGGCACGGCCGACGAGCTGGCCGGGACGGCCAAGGAAGTGGAGGCGGCCGGAGGTCGAGCCATCACGTTCACAGCCGACGTGCGCGACCCGGAAGCGCTGCACCGTGCGGCGGCCGAGGGTGCAGCAGAGCTGGGCAAGATCGACGTGGTGGTGGCCAACGCCGGCATCTGCTCGCTGCAGACCTGGGACCAGGTCACGCCCGACCTGTGGAAGGAGGTCATCGACATCAACCTCACCGGCGTGTGGAACACCTGCTTCGCCACCGCACCGCATGTCATCGCCGCCGGGGGCGGGGCCATGATCCTGACCAGCTCCACCGCCGGACTGAAGGGACAGCCCTTCCTCGGTCCCTACGTGGCGGCCAAGCACGGGGTGGTCGGCATCATGCGCCTGCTGGCCAACGAGCTGGCCGAGCACAACATTCGGGTGAACACCATCCACCCCACCGGAGTGGAGACGCCCATGCTGGCGGCCATGCAATCCATGAACGAACTGCTCGACGAACATCCCGACCTCGGCCCCATCTTTATGAACGCGCTTCCCGTCGTGTCCGTGGAGCCGGGCGACGTCAGCAACACCGTGCTGTACTTGGCCTCCGACGAGGCCAAGTACGTGACCGGGGTGACCCTGTCCGTCGACGCCGGCGCCAACGCCCGCTGAGGCCGGGGCTATCCCTCTCATGAGCGCCGGAACCAACCGATGAGCAGCGCCGGCCACTACCGGTACCTGTTCACCCCGTTGCGCATCGGCCCGCTGACCGTCCGCAACCGGATCGTGTTCTCCGCCCACCTGACCAACTACGCCGAGGACGGGCTGCCCACGGCCCAGCACGCCGCCTACTACGCGGCCCGGGCGGCCGGCGGTGCCGGACTCATCGTCACCGAGGAGCACTCCACCCACATCACCGACTGGCCCTACGAGAAGCTGATCCACGGCTTCAACCCTGCCGTCATCCCCGGCTACCGGCGCATCACCGAGGCGGTCCACGCCCACGATGTGCCCATCCTGGCCCAGATAAACCACAACGGCGGTCAGGCCTCCAGCATGTACTCGCGCTTGCCGGTGTGGGCCCCCAGCCCGGTTCCCGATCCGCTGTTCCGAGAGGTGCCCAAGGCGGTCGAGGCCGACGAGATCAGAGAGATCGTGGCCGGCTATGCCACCGTGGCCGGGCACTGCATCGCCGGAGGTTTCGACGGGATCGAGCTGCAGTGCTCCCACTCCTCCATCGTGCGTGGCTTCCTGTCCCCGGCCACCAACCGGCGCACCGACGACTACGGGGGCTCCCTGGCCAACCGGGCCCGGTTGCTGTTGGAGATCGTCGACGCCGTCCGTGCGGCGATCGGAGGCGAGAAGGCGCTGGGAGTGCGCATCTGCGGTGACGAGCTCATCGAGGGCGGCACCACCATTGACGATGCCGTGGCCGTGGCTCGGATGGTGGACGCCACCGGCCGGGTCGACTACATCAACACCTCGATCGGCGTGGCCACGGCCACGCTGTACATGATCGAGGCCAGCATGCAGGTACCACCGGGGTACGCCATGTTCATCCCCAGCGCCATCCGGGAGGCGGTCGACATCCCGGTGGTGGGCGTGGGCCGGTTCAAGGACCCGCTCCAGGCCGACCGCGCCCTGGAGTCCGGGCAATGCGACCTGGTCGGGGTGGTGCGGGGCCAGATCGCCGACGCCGACTTCGTGGCCAAGGCCCGCTCCGGGCATGCCACCGAGATACGCAGCTGCCTGTCGTGCAACCAGGAATGCGTGGGCCGCATGGGACTCAACCGATGGCTGGGCTGCATCGAGAACCCTCGAACCGGGCTGGAGTCGATTCCGCTCCCCCAACCCCATCGCCGATCGCGAGTGCTGGTCGTCGGCGGCGGACCCGGTGGCCTCCAGGCTGCGGTGACCGCGGCGGAACGGGGCCACCGGGTCACGCTGGTCGAACGCCATGACCGGCTCGGTGGCCAGGTCCAGGTGGCGGCCAGCGTTCCCAGCCGGGCCGAGTTCCTCGACATCGTGCGCAACCTGATCACCCAGGCGCGGCGTCTGGGGGTGGAGATGAGACTGAACACCGAGGCGGACGCCGAGCTGGTTCGGACCGAGCATCCCGACGTCGTGGTCCTGGCCACGGGGGCTCGACCGCTGGCACCGTGGTGGTCGGGGGGCCATCCCCGGGTCGTCGATGTGCGCGATGTGCTCGAGGGGCGGGTGGCACCCTCGGGGAACGTGGTGCTCATCGACGAGCTCGGGTTCCATCAGGCCACGGCCACCGCTGAGCTGCTGGCCGACCGGGGGTGCAGTGTCGAAGTGGCGGCCAACGGCATGGTCGTCGGCCAGGACCTGGGCATCACCCTCGACATGGAGACTTGGAACGTCAAAGCCCATGCCAAGGGGATCACCCAGAGCACCGACCTCGTCCCCATGGGAGTGGAAGCTGGAGCCGACGGCGGCGTGATCCTGACCCTCCAGCATCACCCCACCGGCCGGGACGAGGTGCGCCCCTGCGACTGGGTGGTATGCGCCGTCCATCAGCAGCCCGAGGACGACCTGTGGCGGGAGCTCGAGGGATCCCCGGTGCCCGTCCATCGGATCGGAGACTGCCTGGCCCCCCGCCGGGCCCACGCCGCGGTGATCGAGGGTCACCGCGTGGCGGTGGGGCTGTGAGCCCGTCACCACGTGGCGGTGAGCCCGTGAGCCCGTTCCCGGCGGGACGGCCATTGGCCATCATCGTGGCCCGATCGGGCCAGCTCCCCCGTGGCGGTGACGAGACGGTGGCCGAGGCCGGTGGCCTGGCTCTGGTGGTGGGCTCGGGAGCCGAGGAAGCGGCCGACGACCTCACTGCGGCCGAACAAGCCTGGTGGTGCGACACCGGCCCGGGACTGGGAGTGGGGGCCATGGCCAGCGCGCTGGCCCAGATGGTGCGGACGGTTCCCCTGGTCATCGTGCCCGCTTCCCCCGACGGGCGTGATCTGGCTCCTCGGCTGGCCGCGGCATTGGACCGGCCTCTGTTGGCCTCTGCCGTCGAGGTCACCATGGACGACGATGGGGCGGGAACGGTGGCCCAACTGTCCCGACTCGACGACCGGGTCCTCATCCCGGTGCGGGTCGAGGGGCCGGCGGTGGCCACGCTGGTTCCTGGTGTCCGCACGGTGACGACCGTGGCCGCAGCCAAGCCGAGTCAACCGGTCGTGCTGGCCGACCCGGTCGGGGCAGTGCTGGACCCCGAGGTGCTCGAGGTGCTCGAGCCCGATCCGGCCACCATGGATCTCAGTGAGGCGCACCGGGTGCTGGCCGGCGGCGCCGGCCTTGTGGCCGGAGCCGGTGGGGACGAGGGAGCCCGCGCCCTGTTCGACCTGGTCGGGCTGGTGGCCGGCGCTCTAGGCGGATCGGCCGGGGCCACGCGGGTGGCCACCGACGCGGGATGGATCGGCTACGAACGCCAGATCGGGACCACCGGGGTGACCATCGACCCCGATCTGTACATCGCCCTCGGTGTCTCCGGTGCCACCCAGCACACCGGTGGTATCGGCGCCCCCCGCCATATCGTCAGCGTGAACACCGACCCGTCCTGCCCGATGACGGCCATGGCCGATCTCGGCCTGGTGACCGACGCCGGTGGGCTGCTGGTTGCGCTGGCCCGCCGATTCGACCTTCCCGTTCCGAAGGAGGTGCCCGATGTCTGAGACAACAAGGCCCGAGACAACAAGGCCTGAGACAACAAGGCCTGAGACGACAGGGCCAGAGACGACAAGGCCAGAGTCAGCGATGCTCGATGCCGTGGTGGTGGGAGCCGGCCCGGCCGGTTCGGCTGCCGCCCTGGCCCTGGCCCGAGCCGGTCGGTCGGTGGTGCTGGTCGAGCGGGGCCTGTTCCCCGGGTCGAAGAACGTCTACGGCGGGGTCGTCTACGGGCGCGTCCTCGACGGGCTGATTCCGGGCTGGTGGGACGAGGTCCCCGTCGAGCGGTGGGTGGTCCGCCGATCCACCATGATGATGACGGCCGACCAGTCCTTGTCGGTCGACTACCGGTCCCAGGCCTGGGGGTCCCCGCCCTACAACGGGATGACCACGTACCGGGCCGATTTCGACAGTTGGCTGGCGGGCAAAGCCGTCGAAGCCGGGGCCCAGTTGGTCACCTCGACGGTGGCCACGGGCCTGCTCCGCGACGCGGCCGGTCGAGTGGTGGGCGTGCGAACCGACCGGCCCGACGGCGACCTGCCGGCGAAGCTGGTGGTGGCCTGTGACGGCGTCAACTCGTTTCTGGCCAAAGAGGCAGGCCTCCTCCCCCGCGCCGAGGCCGAGCACCACACCCTCGGGGTCAAAGAGGTCCTGGGCCTCCCGGTCGAGGTGATCAACGAGCGGTTCGGGGTGCAGAGCCACGAGGGACTGGACATCGAGATGGTCGGGTGCACACGGGGTATCCGGGGGGGAGGCTTCCTCTATACCAATGCCGACTCCGTGGCCGTCGGCGTCGTCCTGTCGCTTCCGGACCTGGCCAAGTCGGGCCTGCGTCCCGAAGAGATCATCACCGACATGAAGGCCCACCCCTCGATCGCGCCCTATCTCCGCGGAGCCGAAGTGAAGGAGTACGCCGCCCACCTGATCCCCGAGGGCGGTTTCGACACCATGCCCAAGCTGGCTATGGACGGGATGCTGATCGCCGGGGACGCGGCGGCCATGACCCTGGCCGCCGGCATCTGGCTCGAGGGTGTCAACTTCGCCATCGGGTCGGGGTACGCCGCCGGCAAAGCGGCAGACCGGGCTATCGCCGCCGGTGACGTGTCCGAGCTGGGCCTGGCCTCGTACCGGGCCGACCTGGAGGAGCAATTCGTCCTGGCCGATCACAAACGCCTGAGACGGGCCCCGGCCCTGGTGCTATCGGATCGCATCCAGCACCGCTATCCGGGGATGGTGTGCGATCTGGTCGAGGGGATGTTCACCGTGACCAATCCCACGCCCAAGCCCGGGGCCGTGCGGCTGGCCCGTCAGGCCGCGGCCCGTCACGGCGTGAAGCTGCGCGAGCTGGCCGGCGACACCATCCGGGCGGCGAGGATCTTCGGATGACCGCCACCGAACACAACAGCACCACGGGACAGGGCAGCGCCGGACACGGCAGCGCCGCTCCCGGGCTCGACCACCGATACCAGGGGACCTCGTTCGAGGACCTCATGGCCACCGTCGACTTCCGGGTGGGTTCCCGGGCCCACATCGTCGTCGACTCCGACGTCTGCCGCTCGTGCACCACCAAGGCGTGCGTGACCGCGTGCCCCGCCAACCTGTTCGCCCCCACCGCCGACGGCGGCGTGCTGTTCAACTACGAAGAGTGCTTCGAGTGCGGGACCTGTTACATGATCTGCAATCACGAGGGCGCCCTCAGCTGGACCTATCCCGACGGCGGCCATGGCGTCGAATTCCGGCACGGTTGAGTCGATGCGCCCTGCCGACCGACAATCGCCGATCTCGCTGGTCGTGGCCTGTGTCCGATACACCGATCTGCGACCGGATGTCGACCCCCTGACCGGAGCGATCACCCGGGACGTCCATCGTGCCGGCCTGTCGGCCGCCGACGAAGCCGCGGCGGAGCACGCCCTGCGGATCGCCGAAGCGTGGTCGGCTCGCGTCGTGGTGGTCACGGCAGGGCCGGCGGCGGCCGACGGCCCGCTGCGCCAGATCATGGCCCTGGGTTGCGATGTGCTCCGGATCCTCCCGCTCGCAGAGGGCGGCGGGCTGGGCTCGGACCAGAGCTTCGTCGACGACGTCGGCGGGGATGAACGAGCAACGGCCCGGGCCGTCGCCGCCGCCGTCCGCACCGTCGGCGATCCCGCCCTGGTGATCTGCGGTGATCGGTCGGCGGACCGGGGCACGGGGGCTTTCCCTGCGTTTCTGGCCCACGAGCTCGGCGCGGCCCAGGCCCTCGGCCTGGTCGACCTGCGGCCGGACGGCAGCGGTGTCCTGGCCGAGCGCCGGCTCGACGGTGGGCGACGCGAACGGCTCCGCGTGCCCCGGCCGGCCGTGTGCTCGGTGGAGGGTGCCGGGGTCCGGCTCCGGAGGGCATCGCTCCCGGCAACGCTGGCGGCGGGTCGCGCCGCTGTCCCCACCGCCGCCCTTCCTGCCCTGGCCGCCCACGACGGCGCAGGATCGGTCACCTCCGGTCACCCGGTCCCCTACCGTCCGCGGACCCGGGTGATACCGCCCCCCGACAGCGCCGCACCTCGCCAGCGTCTCTTGTCGCTGACGGGCGCCCTGGTGGCCCATGAGCCGCCGACCATCATCGGCCCGGTCGACGCCGAGCAGGCAGCCGATGCCCTGCTCTCCTTCCTGGAACGCCACGGGTACCTCGACGACGACCAGGCCGAGGCGCCGGTATGAGCGCATCGCGGCTCACGGCGATGGCCTGGCCCGACGTTCCCACCGGGGTATTGGCCGTTCCGGTGGGCGCCACCGAACAACATGGGCCCCACCTCCCGGTGACCACCGATACCGACATCGCCGAAGCCATCGTCAACCGTCTGTCCGACCGTCGACCGGACGTGGTCGTGGCGCCGCCCCTGTCCTATGGATCGAGCGGCGAACACACCGGCTTCGCCGGCACCCTGTCCATCGGGCGGGAGGCCACCGAGCTGGTATTGGTGGAACTGGGCCGTTCGGGGGCCGACTCGTTCGGACGCATGCTGCTGGTATCCACCCACGGGGGCAATGCCGACCCGGTGAACCGAGCGGTCAGTCGCCTGCGGGCCGAGGGGCGCGATGTACGGGCCTGGGCCCCCCGGTGGGAGGGGGACGCCCATGCCGGCCGGATCGAGACCTCGGTCATGTTGGCCGTGGCTCGTGATCGCGTGATACTCGACCGTGCCGCACCGGGAAACACCCGGCCCTTGGCCGAGCTCTTGCCCGCGCTGTCCACGGGCGGGACCCGGACGGTGAGCGAGAATGGGGTACTGGGCGACCCGGCCGGAGCGTCGGCCGACGAGGGGCTCGGTCTCCTGGACGCGGCCATCGACGAGCTGGAGGCCATGGTGATCGACTGGATGCAGGTTCTGACATCCACCCCCGACCGATGACCCGGACGGCCGTGGTCACCGGCGCGGCCCGCGGTATCGGGGCCGCCACCGTCCGGCGGCTGGCCGCTGACGGCTGGTCGGTGGTGGCCGTCGATCGGGGATCCGACGACCCTCGCCTGCCCTACGCCATGGGCACGGCCGAACAGCTGCAGGCCGTCACCGACGCCGTCGGCGATCAGGCCATCGCCGTGGTCGGCGACGCCACCTCCCTGGCCGTCATGACCGAGGCCATCGACGCGGCCGAGCGCCGGTTCGGGGGTGTGGACGCGGTCATCGCCGCCGCCGGTGTCATCGCCGGAGGGGTGCCCCAGTGGGAGATGCCAGAGGACGAGCAGCAAGCCCTGCTCGACATCAACCTCGGCGGGGTGCTGGTGGCGGCTCGAACGGGGATCCCGGCCCTCCTGCGCCGGCCGGTGCCCCGCCATGGGCGGTTCCTGGCTGTGGCCTCGGCCGCCGCGGTCCGGGGGATGCCCATGCTGGCCGTCTACAGCGCGGCCAAGGCCGGGGTGGTCGGCTTGGTCCGGGGCTTGGCCGCCGAACTGCGGGGCACCGGCGTGACCGCCAATTCGGTGAGCCCGGGCTCGACCGACACGGACATCCTGGTCGAGAGCGCCCGGTTGTACCGCCTGGAGTCGGCCCAGTCCTTCGCCGACCAGCAAGTCCTCGAGCGGTTGCTCGACCCCGAGGAAGTGGCCGCCACCCTGGCCTGGCTGGCTGGTCCCGAGAGCAGCGGCATGACCGGTGCCAATGTCGCCGTGGACGGCGGCCTGACCCTTTGACCCCGCTCCCGCCGGGCTGGCGCCTGGTCATCGACCCGTCGGTACGGACCCTCGATGACGGCAATGCCCTGGTCGGCGGCTATCCGGGCCGACTGCTCCGGCTCAGCGGGTCGGGACGGGTCGCCCTCGCCGGGCTGATAGCCGGGAGCCGCGGGTCGGTGGCCGCCCGACGCCTCGGGCGGCGACTGGTCAATACGGGCATGGCCCACCCCCGGCCTCCGAGGGCCCACCACATCGGGGACGTGACCGTGGTGATCCCGGTCAAGGACCGGGCCGACCTGCTCGAACGTTGCCTCGACGCAGTGGGGCCCGACGTGTCCGTGGTGGTGGTGGACGACGGGTCTTCCGACCCAGGGGCGATCGAGGGGGTCTGCCGTCGGCATCGGGCCCGGCTGGTGGTACGAGAGCGCTGCGGCGGTCCTGCCGTGGCCCGCAACGATGCCTTGGCCGAGGTGCACAGCGACCTGATCGCCTTCCTCGACAGCGACTGTGTACCACCCACCGACTGGATCCTCGAGCTCGTGGGCCTGTTCGGTGACCCCGAGATCGGTGCCGTCGCCCCGCGGGTGCGGCCCATCGCCGGGTCGGCGAAGGGTCGACCAACCGTGCTCGATCGTTACGGATCAGCCCGATCGCCGCTCGATCTCGGTTCACGCGAGGGTGAGGTGGGACCAGGTCGCCCGGTGTCCTATGTCCCGACTGCGGCGCTGGTGGTGCGGAGGTCGGCCCTGGGCCAGGGGTTCGCTCCCAGCTTGCGCTATGGCGAGGACGTCGACCTGATCTGGAGCATGGGTGACGCCGGGTGGCGCACTCGGTACGTACCGTCGGTAACGGTCGACCACGGCGAGCCCAGCACCTGGCGTGCCCTGCTGACCCGGCGGTACCACTACGGGACCTCGGCGGCGCCCTTGGCCCGGCGACACCGAGGTCGTCTGGCCCCCGCCGTCCTGCGGCCGTTGCCGGCCGCGGCCGTGGCCATGGGGCTGGCCCGCCGGCCGGTCCCGGCCCTGGCCCTGTCGGTGCTGTCGGGACTGGCCCTGGCCCGCCGGGCGGGGAAGGCAGGCATACCGTCGGATCTGGTAGCTCGTTGGAGCAGCGAGGCCCTGCTGTCCACGGTTGAGGGCATGGGTCGTGCCGGCACCATCGTCGCCGCACCGGTGCTCGTGGCCATGGTGGCCACCAGCCGGCGCTACCGGTGGTCGGCCCTGGCCCTCGTGCTGGCGCCGCCTCTGGGCGAGTGGGCGCGGCGACGGCCGGCCCTGGACCCGGTGCGATGGTCCGTCGCCTCGCTGGCCGACGATATCGCCTATGGGCTGGGCGTTTGGCGGGGGTGTGTCCGAGAACATACGTTTTCGCCTCTGATCCCGTCCATACGCCCCATTCGCTGACCGATTGACCCGATCCTCACCTCGCTGACCTGGGATTACGACGCAACCGTGAGGTGGGCACACTGTGGACGTTGCCATTAGAAACACCCACCATGCACCAGGACCCAATGGGAGCCATGTATGCTTTCGGGAGCAACTTCTGAGGTGCCCGGGCTGAGACCCAGGGGCGCCAGCCCCGGACCTAGGCGGTCACAGCCGGCCGGTACGTACGGAAGTACCCGAGATAACAACACTCGGTTCGGCGCGTCTGCGCTCCATCATCCCTGATGGAATCCGGCGCGTCGGCACCCGAGACAGAAAGAGGACGAGAAGACCACGTAATCCCTGGGCCACACAAAACCGGCCGCACACCCTATGGCGTAAAGCCAGGACGAACGACGCCTTCCCGCTCGTCGTCCGGGGCGCGAATGCAATGGGCCGGAGCCCGCCAACACCGAGCAGAGGAAGGCGCATTCGCGCCCGACGAAGGGAGGTGCCATGCGGACCCGCATTGCACTCGCAGCGGCTATGCCCGTTGCATTAATCACGGCCGCGGTTGCGGTCGGCACGGAAGTGAGCTCTGCCCCCGCGCAGGCCTCGCCAGCCACGCAAAATGCTTCATTCACGACACCCATACCCACCGCGCCACTGGCGTTTCCGGCCCCGGGCACACGGCTGATCAGCCTGGTTCCCCTGACCGGGGCGGGGACGTTCTCCTTGTCCGGGAGCCTGTCCCCGTTGGTTGCGTCGGTGACCTCGCCGCTGGCTGCTCCGGCACCGGCGACACCGGCACCGGCGACACCGGCACCTGCTGCGCCGGCTGCCCCAGCTGCAGCACCGGCTCCCGCACCGGCACCGGCTCCTGCGCCGGCGCCCGTCTCGGACGCCACCAGCACCAACACCGCCGACTGGGACTGCATTCGCGTGCACGAGTCGAGCGATCGGTACAACGACCCGTCCGCGCCGTCTGGCGCGTACGGGATCATCCAGCCGACGTGGCAGTCCTACGGGTACAGCGGCTGGCCCTATGAGGCGTCAGCAGCCACCCAGGATCAGCTGGCTCTCCAGCTGTACAACCAGTACGGCTGGCAGCCGTGGAGCAGCGCACCGTCGTGCGGGCTCTGAGCCAGCTCTGAGGCAACGACACCTCAGCAACTGGACCAGCAACTGAGCAGTGAACGAACCGGCCGGCATCTTCGGATGTCGGCCGGTTCGCATCCGTCTGGGCCATCGCCGAACCACGCGGCCGTATTGGCACCACACCGTGGCCGACGGGTAGGAAAGTGGCCGTGATTCGGATTCACCCTTGGCCCCGTCGGCCCCTCGCCACCGTCATCGCCGCGCTCGTCGTGCTCGGACTGGTGACGGCCGCGTGCAGCAGCCCGCCCACCGCAGCTCCGGCGCCGCCGCGTTCGATCGTGCAGCTCGGCGACTCGGTGGCCTCGGGTGAGGGCACCCTGTACGGCTACACCTATGACCGTGCCACCCAGCGATGGACAGGCGGCAATATCGATGCCGTGTGGCCCGGGCCGTATCCGCTGTGCCACGACTCGCCCGACGCCTACGGCAACGTCCTGGCCGGCCAGTTCCACGCCCGCTTCGCTCAGTTCGCTTGCACCGGCAGTACCTTTGCCAACGGGATCACCGCGCCGAGGACGTACGCCGGTGCCACCTACCGGCCCGCTCAGTTCGGCAATCTGACCACCAAGACCGACATCAACGCGGCCTACGACGCGGCCCGGCCCGACCTGGTGCTGGTGACCCTGGGGGCCGACGATGTCCAGTTCTCGCCGGTGGTCCGGGCCTGCGTGACCAACCAGTTGGCCCATGCGCTCGACCCCGCCATCGGCCTGCAGTGCACGGCGGCCGATCCCGGCCCCACCGTGCAAGCCGACGCGCTCGCTCAGCTCCCACCGTTGATCGCCAACCTGAAGACACTGGCCCACTGGATCAACCAGCGAGGCGCAGCCGACCATCACGTGCCCAAGGTGGTCTTCACCAGCTACTTCGACCCGTTCCCCACCGGGACCGCCAGCTGCCCCGATTCGGCCCTCCTGGCCCCGACCCAGGTGACCTATCTCTCGTCCCTACTCGAGCAGTTGAACGGCGACATCGTCCGGACGATCAACGGGCTCCACCTGGCCAACGTGGGCGTGGTCGACCTCTCCTCGGCGTTCGACGGGCACCGGTGGTGCTCCTCGGATCCCTGGGACTACGGGTTGTCGATCATCAGCCTGTCCAACCCGTCCAGCCTGTTGTCCCAGGCCCCGTTCCACCCCACTCCTCGCGGGCAACAACAGATCGCCAGTCTGGTCAAGCCGGTCGTCAACCGCCTGTTCGCCACCGGCTGACCTCGCCGAGAGGCTGATGGCGGCCAGGGTCGCGCCGCCCGGAACGCTGGTCGAGTGGTGTCGGTCACGAGGCGTAGAACACGGACACATCGCCGTTCGACGAATCGACCACGATGTGCCGGCCCGACGTGGAGTCGGTGCGCACACCCACCGAACGGTTGCCGTTGTCGCTACTGGCGCTGACCAGATAGGCAGTTGAGTCGTGGGGCACACCCACGCTGGCGTTGCCGTTGTCGCTCGACGCGGTGACGGTCGTGGGTACACCGGTGAACGTCAGGTTGACATCGCCGTCATCGCTGGATGCTTGAGCCTGGGATGACGTGACCCCGGTTCCGGTGACGTTGCCGTTGTCGCTGGAGAGATGGAGAGGACCGGACACCCCGGCCACGTCCACGTCACCATCGCCGCTGTGGAGGTCGAGCGCGCCCTGCACCCCCGAGGCCGAGACGTTTCCATCTTGGGAGGTGAGGTTCAACGCGACGGCTGAGGGGACGGTTAGGCGCACCGAGGTGCTACACGTCCCCCCGAGTTGCACGCCGGGACACGAGGCGCTGACGGTGATGTCGTTCCCGATCTGCGTCTCGGAGACGGTGGGTTGCTGAAACGACCAGACCTTATGGGTGGTCACTGTCACCTGGCCGTCCGGCCCGGGCTGCACCTGGACATTGCCGTCCACGTTCACCTGCACGGTCGACATCGTGCCCACGAAGGTGCGGGTGTCGTTCTTGGACTGGACCACGATTCCCGATGCGGCCGACACTGCGCCGGCGCCGATGAGAGCCAGGGTGACGAGCACTCCAACCCCGATGGCCACCCGCTGGGCTGTACTTCGCCGTCTCCTCACGGGCATCTCCCTCATGACTCGAGGAACTGGAGCACGGCCAGCACCCGTCGGTGGTCTTGGTCGTCGGGCGAGAGATCGAGCTTGAGGAAGATGTTGGCCACGTGCTTCTCCACCGCACCGACCGATACCACCAGGGACTCGGCGATGGCTCCGTTGGACCGTCCTTCGGCCATGAGCCGCATGACGTCTCGCTCCCGGGCCGTCAGTGTGCCCAACGGGTCGACCCGGCGACTGCGGGCCAACAACTGGGTGACCACTTCGGAATCGAGGGCGGTGCCCCCGGCCGCCACCCGCTCCAAGGCCTCGACGAACTCGTGCACGTCGGCCACCCGGTCCTTCAGCAGGTAGCCCACACCATCGGTGTCGCTGGCCAGTAACTCGCTGGCGTAGCGCTCCTCGACGTACTGGGACAGGACCAGCACGGCCACGTCCGGCCACTGCTTGCGGATGACCAGGGCGGCCCGCAGGCCCTCGTCGCTGAACGTCGGGGGCATGCGCACGTCGACCACGGCAATGTCGGGGAGGTGCTGCTCCATGGCCTTGAGCAACGACGGGGCATCGGCCACTTTGGCCACGATCTCGAAGCCCGCGTCCTCCAGCAACCGGCCGATCCCCTCGCGGAGGAGGACCGAGTCGTCGGCGATCACCACCCGCATGGGATCACCGCCTTGAGCCGGGTCGGGCCACCGGCGGGACTCGACACGGCCAGGGTGCCATCGACGGCAGCCAACCGGTCGACCAGACCGGCTAGACCTCCCCCAGGCGTCGCCACTGCTCCCCCGGCGCCGTCATCGGTCACCAGCACCTGCATGGCCGAGTCGTCCTGGCCGATGAGCACCGTGGCCCGGGTGGCCCCGGCGTGTTTGGCCACGTTGGTCACGGCCTCGGCCACGAAGAAATAGGCCACGGCCTCGCTCGTCCGGGACGGGCGCCTGGGCAAGTCGACGTCCACGGTGACCGGTACCGGTGATCCCGCCACTAGCGCCGAGAGGGCGGCGTCGAGGCCGCGGTCATCGAGCACGGAGGGATGGATGCCGCGGGCCAGGTCGCGGAGATCGGACAGTGCTTCCTTTGCGCTCTCGTGGGCCTGGGACAGGAGCCGGCTGGCCTCGTCGGGATCGGCCTCGAACTTGGCCTGGGCCCGCCCCAGCGTGATGGCCAGCGAGACCAGCCGTGGCTGCACCCCGTCGTGCAGGTCGCGCTCGATGCGCCGCCGTTCGGCGTCGGTGGCATCCACCACCCGGGCACGAGACACCGAAAGGCGGGTCACCTCGGTGGCCAGGCGGTCACGGCGGGTCGGTCCCAACAGCACCCGGGCCAGGTTGAGGTCGATCGAGGCCAGGGCCCGGGTCACCCAGGGGGCCACGAACAACAGGACCACCCCGGCGGCGCACAGCCCCGCCACCTCCGACCGCGGTGGCGTCCCCGCGCCGAACCACCAGTTGCTGCCCCCGGGCACCGTGGGCCGGATGTAGACGGGCAGGGCGATGAGGGCCAGGGACAGCGACCAGGTGGCCACGGCGATGGTGGCGGCGGCGACCATGATCGGGCCGCGCACGAGCTGGTACCCGCAGGGCTTCCACATGGCCCTCGAGGTCACCCACGAGCGCTGCCAGGAGAAGAAGGATTGGTCCGGACCCCGCTGGGGCAGGGCCGGCGGCGTGATCTCGACCCCGAAGAAGGTCCGGATGCGAGCCCTGTCCCACCGGGCCAGGTACCGGGTCATGTGCAAGGCGGCGAACAGGACGAGCAGGCCGACCAGGGCCGCCGCCAGCAGCCCTATCCCCGTGACCACGAGGACGGTGATGGCTACGAACGCAATGAGCCCGGTTACCAGGGACACCACCAGAGCGCTGGCGGCCAACCATGTCCGGGGAGCGAACGGCCCGACCAGGACGGCGAGGACCCCGTGCCCGCTGGGAGCAATCCCCGTGTCGTCGGCCGGCACGGAGTGCTCGGTGGCCAGCGCTGCTCGGGTCATGACCACACCCTACGGACCTGGGCCTGGTGGCAACATCCGGTAGACACCCGAACCGGTGGTGGGGTTGTCCCCCTATTCCCCCTCGGGCTCGGACCGAGCCCCCTCCGTTCAGACGCCCTCGAGGGCCACCATCTCCAGGGCCTCGGCCTCCACCGCGGTATCGGCCTTGTGCACGGCGAGCTTGGGAATGACCACGGCAGCGATCAGGGCCATGAGAACGGCCACGCCCGCGCCGTACAGGAACGCCTGGTCGTATCCGGAGGTCAGGGCCACCCCGGCCAGGGTGGGGGTGGCCCGATGGCCGACCAGGACGTGGTCGGTACGACTGATGGCCAGTGTGGCCAGTCCGGCCAACCCGATGGCCGCGCCCACCTGCCGAGAGGTGTTGATCAATCCCGAGGCCAGCCCGGCGTCCCGGACGGGCACGCCCCCGGTGCCGGCCATGGTCATGGGCACGAAGCAGGTGGCCAAGCCCAGTCCGACCAGGATGCTCGGCACCAGGATGTGGACGAGATACCCATCACCGGGAGACAACTGGGCCATCCACAACAGCCCACCCGCTCCGACCAGAGGTCCGGCCGTGAGCAGCACCCGGGGCCCGATCCGACCGACCAGCTTCCCGGCGATCAACGAGGCCACCAGGCTGCCCAGGGTGGCCGGCAGCAGGGCCAGTCCGGCCTGCAAAGGGCTGTACCCGTTCACCTGTTGGATGAACAGCGACATGAAGAAGATGAAGGCGGTGAGGACGGCACCGAGCAGTAGGGCGATGGCGTTGGCCCCCGACAGCGAACGGCTGGCAAAGATCCGCAGGGGAACCAGGGGATGCTTGACCCTGCTCTCGATGATCCCGAACGTCAACAGCAACACGACCGCCACGGCCAGGAGCACCAGCGTGTGAGCCGAGCCCCACGAGTAGGTGTCGGTGGTCACGATGGCGTACACCAGCGCGGCCAGCCCGCCGGTCACGGTGATGGCACCGGGCAGGTCCAGGCTGCGAAGGCCCGAGAGCGTGCCCCGCGACTCGGTCAGCGAGCGAACGGCGGCGATGAGCAACACGATGCCGATGGGGACGTTGACGAACAGGACCCACCGCCAGTCGAAGGCCTGGGTGAGCACACCACCGAGCACGGCGCCGAATGCGCCGCCGCTGGCGGCCGTAGCCCCCCACGCGGTGAGAGCGCGAGTGCGTGCTTTGGGCTCGGTATAGCTGGTGGTCAACAAGCTCAGGGTGGCTGGAGCCAGGATGGCGCCGCCCAGACCTTGCACGGCACGAGCGACGATGAGCATCCCGCCGCTCTGGGCAAAGCCGCCCAACACACTGGCCAGGGTGAACAGGGCCAGGCCGAAGAGGAAGACCTTCTTGCGCCCGAACAGGTCAGCAGCCCGCCCGCCGAGAAGCAGGAAGCCGCCGAAGGTCAGGGTGTAGGCGTTCACGATCCACTGCTGAGCGGTCGAGCTCAGGTCCAGGCTGTGCTTCATGGCCGGCAGGGCGACGTTCACAATGGAAATGTCGAGCACCACCATGAACTGGGCCATGCAGGCGATGACCAGGACGGCCCAGCTGGGGACGGGGCGGCGACGTCGGGCAGGGGTTGTATCGAGATCGGCGAGAACAGTCATCAAGGCTCCACATCAGTCACAAGGTCATGCACAACGGAAAACGTCCACGGGGGATCGTTCACAGGGATAACCAGTACATAATCATAAACCATTGTGGATTGTCAATCGTTGACCATATCCCATGACTTCTGCTACCCTGTCGCCGTGAGCACAACCGCCACCCCGAGCACGCAAACGCGTTCTGCGCCGGGCAAGACCGCGTCGACGAAGTCGCCAGCCTGCCAGGCATGGCTGGGCATGCGGGCCCTCGTCGTGGGGGACGAGGCCTTCGGCGAGGTGCGCCGGATCAGCGCCGAGGTCGGCCTGACCGCCGCTCTCATGAAGGCGCTGCTGAAGCTCTCCCCCGAGCACCCCTTGGCCATGCGGGAGCTGGCCGATCAGTTCGGCTGTGACGCGTCCTACGTGACCGCCCTGGTCGACGGACTGGAGAGGGCGGGCATGGCCGAGCGGCAGGCCCATCCCACCGATAGGCGCATCAAGGTGGTGGTGCCCACCGACAAGGGCAGGGACACGGTGGCCCGCGTCGAAGGGTTGTTGGCCAAGCCGCCGTCCACGTTCGGGCGGCTCTCCCCGGCCGAGCAGCAGCAGCTGCGGGATCTGGTGAGCAAGCTCATCGATCCGGTGTCCGACCACGTCGGCCCCTGACCGACGTGGTGGACGTGGTGTCGCTGGTGCCGTCGGTCACCGAGACCCTGCTGGCCTGGGGCATCGAGCCGATGGCCTGTACCCGGTTCTGCGAGCAGCCCACGCTCGCTCATGTGGGCGGCACCAAGGACCCCGACATCGGCCAGATCGTCGCCCTCCAGCCCGACCTGGTCGTGGTGGATGAGGAGGAGAACCGGCGGGAGGACTATGACGCGTTGGTGGCCGCCGGAGTGCCGGTCCACGCCCTGGCTCTGCGGGATCTGGCCGACGTCGACCCGGCCATGGCCGACCTGGCCCGGCGGGTGGGTGCGGACTGGGAGCCAGTGCCCACCCGGCCGCGCCGTCCGATCACCACACGCGCCTTCGTCCCCATCTGGCGGCGGCCGTGGATGGCGCTCGGCGCCCCCACCTATGGGACCTCGCTGCTCTCGGTCCTGGGCATCGAGAACGTGTTCGCCGACGCGCCCTATCCGACGGTGACCCTGGAGGAGGCGACCGAACAGCACCCCGAGGTGGTCCTGGCTCCGAGCGAGCCCTACCCCTTCACCGTCAGGCAGCTCCCCGAGCTCGAGTCGGTGGCCCCCACCGTGTTCATCGACGGCAAGGACCTCTTTTGGTGGGGGGCCAGAACGGCCGGGGCGCTGGAGCGCCTCGACGTGGCCCTCGCCGGAGCGCTTCAGTCATGACCGACAAAGTCGCCGTCATCACCGGCGCCAACACCGGCATCGGCAAGGAGACCGCCGTGGCTCTGGCGGCCATGGGCATGACCACCGTGTTGGCCTGCCGCAACCCCGACAAGGCGGCCGCGGCGGCGGCCGAGGTGCGCGAACGGGCCGCCAGCGACGCCGTGTCCGTCGTGGCCCTCGATCTCAGCGACCTGGCCTCGGTGACCTCGTGCGCCCACCAGATCCTGGAGCGCTGGGACCGGTTGGACGTCCTGGTCAACAACGCCGGGGGCATCTGGTCGACGCGCCAGGAATCGGCCCAGGGCTTCGAACAGACCTTCGCGGTCAACCATCTGGGCCCGTTCGCGTTGACCCTCCACCTGCTCGACCGGCTGAAGGACTCGGCGCCCAGTCGCATCGTGAACCTGTCCTCCTTCGGTCACCATGCGGCGGTGCTGGGCATGCGCTGGGAGGACCTGAACGCCGAGCGTCGATACAGCTCGTTTGGCGCCTACGCCCAGTCGAAGTTGGCCAACATCCTCTTTACCCGGGCCTTGGCCGCTCGCCTGGAGGGCACCGGGGTCACCGCCAACGCCGTCCACCCCGGCCCGGTGCGGAGCGGGTTCGGCATGGACGGCGACCTGCACGGCATCATGCGGTTCGGGAACGAGCTCATACGCCCGCTCGAGATCTCCCCCGAGGCTGGGGCGGTCACCACCATCCACGTGGCCACCGCGCCCGAGCTCGAGCATTCCTCGGGTGGCTACTACGCCCGGGGTGAACCCGGTCACATGTCCGGGCATGCCCGCTCCCTTCCCGATGCCGACCGTTTGTGGCGGGTCAGCGAGCAGCTGATCGATCAAGCCGGCTTCCCGCTCCCGGAGGCCGAGCGGACATGACCGCCGGGGACTGAACGGGAAGGGCCGTCCCGCGCCCACGGTCTTGGGCCGGGGCTGGCCGGCCCAAGACCGTCAATTGGCGGGTTTGGTGCAGTCACCCACCACCCTCGCGATTGAAGACGTCCCGGCCGAAGGGGGCCAGTCCTGGTGCTGCGGCAAATCCCAGGTGCCCCAGCCCGTCCGCTCCACCACTGGTCAGACCGAGCAGGTCCTCGTAACTGCGCAGAGCGGAGTAGTGGTTGTAGGAGCCGGTGGTGTCCTCGGTACCGGGTTGGATGTACCTGGAGCTGAGCAGGAGGGCTCCCACCTTGCCACCACCCGGCGCCGAGTTCGTCGGAGCGGTCGACGAGTCGTCTCCCGGCGCCACTGTGTTGGGGCCCGGCTGCTCGTAACAGCAGGAGCTCGTAGCGGGAGGATCGCCTGCCGCCGTCTCTGACTCGTCGAAGGTGACGACGACCAGCATGCTGCCCTGTCGGTAGGCCGGCGAGCTCAGGATGCTCGGCATCCAGTGCTGCAACCAGGCGTCGGCTGCTACCAAGCCACCGGCGTGTGTGCCGTTGTCATTCAGCCCGACGCAGGGATCATCGTGGCCGTCGTCACACGTGTTGGGCGTGACGAACCCGAACATCGGAGTGGTGGCCGGATTGGACAGGTCGCTCACCAGGTGCCCAGTGGGCGCGGGCGTACCGTTTGTCTGCAGGGTCCCGAGCGGCACTTCGTTGGCGCTGCACAGTGCCTGATTGTCGATGATGGAGTGGAAATAGATGAACGGATTGTGACGGTTGGCGTACTGGTCGGTCGGTGTGGCGCCCTCGGCGTTGTCGGCGCCCCCGACCGTCGGGTGTGCGCAGTCCGTTCCTCCCGTCGGGTCGGGGGTTCCCCCATCCCGGGTGGGGTCGTTACCCATGTCCCCTGCGTACTCGCGCCAGGCGGCCACGTGAGTGGTCGGGTTGGGAGGATAGACGGCATCGAGCTGGTCTGCGATCGTGGGGGCACCGTGGCTCGCGGCCGTCGGTGCCGGGTAGACGCAGCCGTTGCCATCGACCTGACCCGGGTTGGTCGCCGGGAACGGATCGTCGTTCCCCGGTGACACATTCACGTAGACGGTGCCCGATGCGCCGGAACAGTCAGACTTGGTCATATCGGTCGGCGCCTGGCCGGAAACCTGGGCGACGTAGTTGTCCAGACTGTCGTGTCCCGTGCCGTAGTAATTGTCGACGAGCTCCCCCTGCTTGCGGAGCGTTCCGTTGAGATATGTCGCCGGTGAACCGGGGCCCCAGGTACTCGAGAACCCCTCGTTCTCCAGGTCGATGACCAGGATGTGATTGATCCGTCCCGGCGGCAGCGCGGCGCGGACGGGCTGTCCAGAGGGCTGGTCATTGCCAAACCCCTGGGAGGAAGGTGATTGATCGCCACTGGCCACCGCGATCGGGACCAGTGCACCGAGAACGGCGATAGCGGCTGCCGCGATCAGTCGTCGGCGTAGTACGGGTCGGAACGTTCGAATCATCAACATCGACTCCTCTCTGAGGGTGCTGGTACCCCCCTGTTCTTCCCCCCGACATGACCGCAGCGCGACGTCGTCGTCACGCCGGAGTGAACGTTTGTCAACGACTGTGGAAACAGGGGAACGCGCTTGGGGAAGCCCGCCCCACGTAACGTGGTGCCACCCTGGCCCAGCTCGACCTGCGCTGGATCCTCGATCGTCCCGAGGTGTCGCAGGTCGTGCTGGCGGGTATCCCAAACCCGTGAGTCGATCCACGCCCGCCGACGCCATCGCCCCCCTGGTCGACCGATTGGACTATCCCCTCTTCGTGGTGACCGTCTCATCGCCCGAGGAGCGCAGCGGCTGTCTGGTGGGGTTCGTGACCCAGTGCAGCATCCAGCCACCCCGGTATCTGATCTGCATCTCCAAGGCGAACCACACCTGGGACGTGTCCCAGAAGGCCGACGCGTTGGCCCTGCATCTCTTGGGCCGCGAGCAGCACGATGTGGCATCGGTGTTCGGGGAGGAGACGGGCGACAACGTCGACAAGTTCGCACAGCTGCCATGGACCCAAGGGGTCACCGGTTCGCCTGTCCTGTCCGAGTGCGCAGCGTGGATGGAGGGCACCATCATCGACCGTTTCGACGTCGGGGACCACGTGGCCTGTGTGGTCGATCCCGTAGCCGGCGGTTACGGCACCCATCCGGGCCAGTTCACCCTGTCCGATGCCGGAGACTTCGAGCCCGGCCATCCGGAAACCAGCGACTGAAACCCCAGCGGCACAGGCACACGCACGACACAGGCCCACAGACGCACCAAAGGAGGAGCGTTCCCATGGAGATCGGCTACACAATGATGTGCGAGCAGACCGGCCCGAACGAGTTGGTCTCCGATCTGGTCGCCGCCGAAGCGGCAGGGTTCGACTTCTCGGTCATCTCCGACCATTACTTCCCATGGCTCGACGAGCAGGGCCACTCCCCCTATGCCTGGTCGGTCCTGGGGGCCGCGGCCCAAGCCACCTCGCGGATCCCCCTCATGACCTTCGTCACCTGCCCCATCCGCCGATACCACCCGACGGTGATCGCCCAGAAGGCGGCAACCATGCAGCTCCTCTCCCACGGCCGCTTCTCGTTGGGCCTGGGCGCCGGTGAGAACCTCAATGAGCACGTCGTCGGTGGAGGGTGGCCCAGCGCCGATGTCCGTCACGACATGTTGCTCGAGGCGGTGCAGATCATCAGGGCCCTGTGGGACGGAGGCTACGTGCGCCATCAGGGACAGCACTTTTCCTTTGACTCGGCCAAGGTGTGGGACCTGCCCGACCGGCTTCCGCCCATTGGCATCGCCGCCTCGGGACCCGATTCGGTACGGCTGGCCGGTGAACTGGCCGACATGCTCATCGCCACCGACCCCAAGCCCGAGCTGTGCCAGGGCTTCGAGGCCGCCGGTGGAGCGGGCAAGCCCAGGTATGGGCAACTGGCCGTGTCGTGGGACGAGGACGAGGGGACGGCACGACGTCGCGCCCTGGAGCAGTTCCGGTGGTTCGGTGGCGGCTGGAAGATCAACGCAGAGCTGCCGGGCACGGCCGCGTTTGCCGCCGCATCGAAGTACGTGACCGAAAACGACATCATCGAGTCCATCCCCTGCGGCTCGGACCCCGACCGCCATCTGGAGGGCATCCGCCGGTTCAAAGAGGCCGGCTTCACCCATCTGGCGCTGGTGCAGATCGGTGGCCAGCACCAGACCGGGTTCATCGAATGGGCGGAACGGGTGCTGTTGCCCGCAGCCCGAACTGCCTGACCAACCCCTCAGACCGCATCGAGCAAAGGACCAGTCATGGACAGAAACGAAAGCCCGGCGATCGACGAGGACAAGACGTCCTCTCGGGCCGAGGGGCGACCACCGGAGGAGAAGGCCAGTCAGGATCCCACCTCCCAGGCAGAAGCCATCCTCGAGGACTCCGAGGAACGGATCCGCAGTCGGGAGGCGGCCGCAGACCCCGACGACGGGTGCAAGGACGGGGAGTCCAACCCCTAGGGCCGCCGACCGGCGGAGCTACACTCACGGGGCGGACAGCGTTGATCGCCTTCAGTACGCAGCCGCCGCATACACGGCGTTCGGTGGCGACCAGGCACCCTCAGCCACACCCAGCGCGCCATGCTCCTCCTCCTCCTGACACTGCTGGCCCTCGTGATCGGCAGCGGGGCATGGATCTTGGCCCTCGGTCTGCGCATGCCCTCCCTGATGATCACGGCGTGGCTCGTGGTCTTCATCACCCAGACGTCGGTGGTGACCCTGGTGGTGGGGGCCTTCGATCACCTGTCGTCGGGCTGGCTGGGCGGGGCCTCGCTGCTGGTGGCCCTGGTCGAGGTGATCTGCGCCCTCCGCTGGCGGCGTGCGTTCGTGAGGCAGAGCGCCGTGTACCTCCTCACCGGGCTGCGTGGCTCCTCGGGACGCGCCTGGCGCCACCCCCTGGTGTTCATCTTCGGATGCATCGTGCTTGTGGCCTACGGATGGATCCTCTATCTCGGCGTGCGGCTGCCGGCCTACAGCTACGACGCCAATGCCTACCACCTCGTCTCGCCCGACATGTGGGTGATGACCGGACGGCTGGTGCAGACGCCGCAGAACCTGTACTCCAACGTCTACCCCAAGGGGCAAGAGCTGCTCGAGGCGTTCCCGGCGGTGTTCCTGCGCACCATGCAGTACGCCGTGCTCGTCCAAGTGGTCATGGTCGCCCTGGGATCGGCATCGGTGTTCCTCTTGGCCCGACTGGTCGGAGCCCGCCGGACCTTTGCCAGCATCGGTGCGTTGGGATTCGCGGCCATACCCGTGGTCTTTCTGCAGGCGGGCACCGAGTATGTCGATGTCGGCGCGGCGGCCACCGCCTTCGCCACCATCTGCCTCGTCCTGTCCGGCTACGCCCTGGTGCAAACGAACGTCGAGCGCCCCGATGCCGCCGTCCCCGAGCGGAAATTCCACGGACTGCTGGCCTGCCTGTTGCTGGCCGGCATCAGCGCGGGGATGGCCGCCTCGATCAAGAGCTCGGCGCTGGCCACCGACGGCATTGCCCTGGTGGTCGCCTTGGCCTGCTACTTCCGGCTGGCCAACCGGCGGGAGATCCCGGACCTCCCCTATTACATGGCGTCGATCATCGCCCTCTTCGCCGTGCCCATGCTGGCCATCGCCAGCTTCTGGTACTTCCGCACGTGGGTGGGATACGGGAGCCCCTTCTACCCGGTGATCGTCATCGGGCTCCCGGGCAAGGGCACCTTCAACAACATCATCATCGGCGGCAACCTGCCCGATTCACTGGCTCATGAGCCCGGGGGCAAGTTCGGGCAGATCGTCGGCTCGTGGGCCACCGATCTCCATCGCCACACCTATTCCTACGACCAGCGACTGGGGGGGTTCGGGATCCAATGGCCGGTCATCCTGGTCCCGGCGTTGGTGGTCGTCGGCATCGCCTGGTTGAGAAAGCGAACCCAGTTGATCTGGCTCGGGATCATCTTCACTTCCCTGGTGGTCCTCTTGGTCATCGGGGGCGGGTGGTGGAGTCGCTACACCATCTTCCTGCCCGCCGCCGGGTGTGCGGCACTGGCCTACGTCCTCGAGCGGTTGGCCCGCCTCCGCCTCCCCTGGCGGCTGGCACCCACCCTCATCGTCCTGGCCTTCATGGGAGCGGCAACGACCTCGATGTGGTGGGCCGCCGATCCACCGAACATCGTCGCCCTCCCCGGCGGGCCCCACGCGGCCACCTTCAAGGACGCGGTCAACTTGACCAAGCTGAGCGCCGCCCAGCGGGCGGTGAGCGTGTACCCATGGGCCATCCAGACCGATCTGGCCGCCGTGCCCAAGGGGGCGGCCATCGGCATGTTCCCCGATGACCTGACCTTCACCCATCCCTTCGTCGGCACCGATCTCCGCCACGAGCTGATTCCCCTGACCAGGACCACGTCGGCCTCGGCCCTGGCCGGCGAAATGCGGGCGCTCGATCTGCGCTACGTGGTGTTCACCGAGGGCACCGGTGTGGCTTACAAGCAGAAGGTCAACTCGCGCCTCAACGCATCCGTCACCGCCGATCCCCGGTTCCACTACACCGGACTGGTCGGCGGGGTCTACGGCATGTACGTGTACCGCTTGTCGTCCTGATCGGTCAGGCCGTACGTTGACGGCCATGCGAACCGTCGTGTGCCCCGAGCTGGGATCCCTGGACAACCTGGTCATCGAAGATCGTGAGCCCCCCGACCCCGGAGAGGGCCAGGTCGTGGTGCAGGTGCGAGCGGCAGGGGTGAACTACGTCGACGGGCTCATGTGCCAGGGCCGGTACCAGATCAAGCCGGCCACCCCCTTCGTGCCCGGCAGTGAGCTGGCGGGCGAGGTCGTCTCGATCGGCACCGGGGTGGTCGGGGTGGTGCCGGGAGCCCGGGTGGTGGTGTTCTCGGGGCTGGGCGCCTTCGCCGAGCAGGTCGTCGTCCCCGCCCTGTCGGTGCTGCCCATGCCCGAAGGCTTGACCTATGCCCAGGCCGCCGCGCTCATCCAGAGCTACGGCACGGCCCTGTTCGCCTTGACCCGTCGCACCTCGGTGGTCGAGGGAGAGACGGTGCTCGTCCTCGGCGCCGGTGGTGGCGTCGGACTGGCTATCGTCGACGTGGCTCGGGCCCTGGGCGCCCGCGTCATCGCCGCCGCATCGAGCACGGAGAAGCTGGAGGCGGCACGGGCCATGGGCGCCCAATGGACGATCGCTTACGAGCACGAGGACCTCAAGGTGCGGGCCCGAGAGCTGTCCGACGGGGGTGTCGACGTGGTGGTGGATCCGGTGGGTGGGGCCCACAGCGAGCCGGCCCTGCGGGCCCTTCGCCCCTTCGGCCGGTTCTGCGTCATCGGCTTCGCCGCCGGGCCCATCCCCACCATTCCCCTCAATCAGGTGCTGCTGAACAACCGGACGGTTGTCGGCGTGGACTGGGGCGGTTGGATGTTCCGGGACCCCGAGGGCAACCAACAGGTGCTGGCCCACTTGGCCGACCTGGTCGGCCGGGGTGAGCTGCACCCCACCGCACCGACCGAGTTCCCGTTGTCCGATGCCGCACGCGTGATGTCCGATCTCATCGACCGATCGCTGGTGGGCAAAGCCGTGCTGGTGCCCTGACTGCTCCTCAACGCGTCGACATGGTCCTAACGCGTAGACATGGTGATGAAGTCACGCGCCCACGACGGCTCGAAGAACCGATCGGGACCGCCGGCCATGCTGGGCAGCAAGAGGGTGCCGTTGTCGGCCGAGGCCAAGCCATTGTCCGGCGGGTTGTAGGCCACGAACGTGTCCCACGCCGGATTGATATCGAGCTCCATGGCCCGTATCGCTCCGGCTCGCACCAACAGGTCGGCCAGCTGGGGCACGTTCAGGCTCGGTCCCGAGACGTAGACCAGGCCCCCGTCGGCAGTGACACCGGCACCCGAACGGTAGACCTGGGGGACGCCGCCCAAAGAGGAGCCCCACACCGAGGTGTCGGCCGGGTCGAGCCCGGGCACGGGTGTGCCGTTGTCCACCAGCAGCGTGAGGTTCTGCCGCACCGCGATCACATCGGGGGTCATGGTCATGTCCCGGCCCCAGTCCCCCACCGTGACCGTCCCGTCCTGTTTGATGACCAACGATGCCGCACCCGACACCAGAGGCACGATCACCCGACCCTCGGTGTAGTAGCCGCCATGGGCATCGGCCATCTGGAAGCCGCCGTTGAACGCGCACACCAGCGTCTGGGCCTGCGGGGGCAGTACCGGAGCGGTATAGGTCCACGGTCCGTCGCCCGGGCTGATACTGCCCGAATAGAGCAGGCCCTTCAGCAGCTCGGTGTCCATCCAGGCGATCCCGGCCACCGACGAATTGCCATCGGCCCGCATCGTCGTCTCGTACACGGCGGGGACCCCATCGACGGGCCGGCCGGCCGCCTGCCACTGACCCTCGCCGGCCAATGGCGGCGTGACCAGCGGAGCCAGCGCTGCCGGCGTGGCCAGGGGCACCAGAGGAGGCACCGTGGTGGTCGTGGTGGGGGGAACCGTCGTCGTGGTCGGGACCGAAGCGTGGACCTGGCTGGTAGAGGTCGACCCGCCCGTGGCCGTCGCCGTCGGGCTTCCGCACCCGCTCAGCGCCAGTGCCGGCAGGGCGAGCACTGCGACCACGGTCAGCCATCCTCGGCGAGTGGGCACCGGCCAATGGTAGACGCCGGTGGTGTCCCGCCGTCTCCCCATCGGCCCGATCGGTCCGATCAACCCGAGTAGGCCCACCCGCTCCACCGCGACACCATGATGGTCACGATCGGTCCGGCCGGAGGACGATCCCGGTACTGGCCGTACTTGGCCTGGAGGAGCCGGATCGGAGCCCGGCATCGTTCGGGCTCGTCCCAGATGGCAGCCCGTCCATCGGCCCGGGCCCACCACAGGTTCGGCCACTCCTCTTCGTAGTGGTCGACCAACGCCGACACCTGTGGGTTCTCGGTGATGTTGGTGATCCGCCGGAGCGCTCGGGAGCTCTTCGGCTTGTGGTCGACAGCCAGAACGATCATGTCGCCGTCGAGGGCGAAGGTGAACGGAACCAGATGAGGAAGGCCGGAGGCGTCGGCGGTGGCCAGCCGGGCCACGCGGCCCCGGCCAAAGCGCTCACGAGCCTCGCTCTCGTCCAACCGCACGGGCTCACCATACCCAGATCGCCGTTCCGGCCTCGGGGTTAGCCCGTGCCCAGCTGCCCGAACCTTGACGTTGCCGGCCTGGGATGTCACCATGGAGGGCATCATGTACGGAACACCGACCTCGAGCCTCCTTCTTACCTGACGGCGAACGCCACATAGCGTTCGCCCGCAACCTCCTGTGCCGAATCGGCCAGGAGGTTTTTTGTTGGGCGAACTCCGGTGGCCGGTCACGGGTGAACAGGGATGGACAAGAGATCGAAGACAAGGGAGCAGAGCGATGAGCACAGAGAAGCGAGTAGCCCCGAGGGCCACCGAGCAGCCTCGTCTCGACCTCCCCTGTGACGTCTCACCCATGCCCTTTTCCCTCTACCAGTCCCACGTGCCCCTGCGTCTTCCCGAGCGCACCTGGCCCGATCGTGAGTTCGCCCGGGCACCACAGTGGGCCAGCGTCGACCTTCGGGACGGCAACCAGGCCCTGGTCGATCCCATGGACGCCGAGCGCAAGCTCAAATTGTTCGAAACCCTGGTGGCGGTGGGGTTCAAGGACATCGAGGTGGGGTTCCCCTCCGCCTCCCAGACCGACTACGACTTTCAGCGTCAGATCATCGAAGAGGACCTCATCCCCGACGACGTCATCATCCAGGTCCTGGTCCAGTGCCGGGAGGAGCTGATCGAGCGGACCTACCAGTCGCTGGCCGGGGCCCGCCAGGCCATCGTGCACTTCTACAACTCGACATCGGAGCTCCAACGCCGCGTGGTCTTCGGCCTGGACAAAGCGGGGATCATCGACATCGCCGTCAACGCGGCCCGGCTGTGCAAGAAGTTCGAGGCGACCATTCCCGACACCGATATCCGCTACGAGTACTCGCCGGAGAGCTTCACCGGCACCGAGCCCGAGTTCGCCATCGAGATCTGCGAAGCGGTCATGGAGGTCATCGAGCCCACGCCCGAGCGCCCCATCATCATCAACCTGCCGGCCACGGTCGAGATGTACACGCCCAACGTCTACGCCGATGTCATCGAGTGGTGCAGTCGCAACATCGCCCACCGCGACTCGGTCATCTTGAGCCTCCATCCTCACAACGACCGGGGCACGGCCGTCGCCGCCGCCGAGCTGGCCGTGCTGGCCGGGGCGGACCGGGTGGAGGGCACCCTGTTCGGGAACGGCGAGCGCACCGGCAATGTCGACATCGTCACCCTGGCCATGAACCTGTTCTCCCAGGGCATCGATCCCACCCTCGACTTCGGTGACATCGAACGGGTGCGCCGGGTGGCCGAGTACGCCACCCGGATGCCGGTCCATCCGCGCCATCCCTACGCCGGGGACCTGGTCTATACCGCCTTCTCCGGGTCCCATCAGGACGCCATCAAGAAGGGGATGGCGGCCATCGGCACCGACTACGACCAGTGGGAGGTGCCCTACCTCCCCATCGACCCCAAGCACACCGGGCGGACCTACGAGGCGATCATCCAGGTCAACAGCCAATCGGGCAAGGGTGGCGTGGCCTACGTGATGGACGCCGAGCACGGCCTCGATCTCCCTCGCCGCCTGCAGATCGAGTTCTCCAAGGAGGTCCAGGTGGCCACCGAGGCCAGCGGCACGGTGATCCGCCCTGATGAGATGTGGGAGGTGTTCTCGCGCACCTACCTGCCCGGTGAGACCGGGATCCGCCTGTTGGGCAGCGAGGTCACGACCCGGGAGCAACGAACCACCGTGGTGGCCCAGCTCCTGGTGGACGGCCAGCACCGGACGGTGTCGGGCGAGGGCAACGGGCCCATCGACGCCCTGGTGACCGCCCTCCGCACCGAACTGGGTGCCCAGTTCGAGGTCAAGGACTACAGCCAGCACGCCCTCACTGCCGGCAGTGGGGCGTCCGCCGTGGCCTACGTCGAGGCCGAGGCGCCGGACGGCACGACCTGGTGGGGAGTGGGCATGGACTCGAGCACCCTCGATGCATCGCTCAGCGCGGTGGTCAGCGCAGCCAACCGAATCGTGCCGCCGCGCTCATGACCGAGTGACGCTCCGCCGTCTGGGCGCCTGGGTCCTGGTGGTGGTGGCATCGCTGGCCATTCCCTTGGCCGTGGCGTCCTACTGGGCGGTGACAACCGTCACCGACGCCAACCGGTACGAGGCCACCCTCAGCCCGCTGGCCCAGCAGCCGGCCATCACCAACGCCGTGGCCGACCGGGCCACCGACCGGCTGTTCGCCCTGGCGCCGGGCGCCGCCGGCGCCCTTTCCAGCAGCCAACTGCACTCGACGATCAGGGACCGGATCACCGGACTGCTGCACACCCAGGCGTTCCAGAGTACCTGGGACACAGCCGTGCGCAACTCCCACCCGACGGCGGTGGCCGTGCTCACCGGTAGCGCCTCCACCGGCGCGACCACGCCGGTGGAGCTCAACCTCACGCCGGTGCTGAACCAGGCCGTCACCGCCCTCCACAGCCAGGGCATCGCCGCCTTCGACGGCCCCCTGTCGTCGGTCCAAGGAAAGAGCGCCTTCACGGTCACGGTCCTGTCCCCGAAGCAGGTCGACGAGTCCCGCCAGGTGTTCCACGTCATCGTGCAATTGCGCTGGGTGCTCCTGGCCGCAGCCATCGTCGGTGTGCTCGGGGCACTGGCCCTGGCCGACCGGCGGCGGCGGGTCCTGGCCGGCCTGGCCGTGGGGACGGCCCTCGTCACCGTGGCCTGCTTGGGAGGCCTCGCCGCCGCCCGATCGGTGGCCGTGGACCGGGCCCAGGCGTCGAATGTGAACACCGGCATCTCGACGGCCGTCTTCGATGTCCTGGTCCGCTTCCTCCGAGTGGACCTCTACATCACCCTCGGGGTGGCGGTGGGCGTGGCTGGAATCGTGGCCATCTGGTCCCTGCTTCGGCCGCGGCCGGCGGGACGGTGGCGCTGAATCGGAACCCGGCCGGTCCTCGGGGAACGGAGCCAAATCGAAACGTGTTCTAGCATGGACGCCGAACCCAGAGGGAGGGCACCGACCATGAGCATGCCAACTGACGTGGGGGCGATCGACACGATGATCGGCTTCCCCCACCACGACATGAAGGCGGTCTACCGCTTCATCACCGACCAGACCAAGGACAAGCAGTCCAAGGAGGACTTCGCCTTCCCGGTCGAGTACATGTTCAAAGACGTGCCGGAAAAGGGGCTCACCGAGTCGGACGACCCCATCGGCGTCACCCTCCGGGAGATGGATCTGTGGGGCATCGACAAGGGGCTCATCGGCGTGGGCGATCCGGCCGGCCAGGGCGAGGAGGCCATCCGGCGCTATCCCGACCGGTTCATCCCCTCGCTGTCGGTCGACCCTAACGACGGCATGGACGGCATCAAGGCCATGACCCGCGCCTACGAGAAGTGGGGCATCCGGGCCGTCTCGGCCTTCCCGGCCGGCACCTATCCCCAAGTGGCCATCAACGACAAGAAGATGTACCCCATCTACGCCAAGTGCGTGGAGCTGGGCATCCCCATCTTCTGCTGCGCCGGTATCCCCGGGCCCCGGATCAAGTTCGCCGTGCAGAAGGTCGAGCTCATCGACGAGGTCATGTTCGACTTTCCCGACCTGGTGTTCGTCACCCGTCACGGCTGCGAGCCGTGGACGGAGCTGGCGGTGAAGCTGATGCTGAAATGGCCCGGCCTCCACTACTCGACCAGTGCGTTCGCGCCCAAGTACTACAACAAGCTCATTGTGGACTTTGCCAATACCCGTGGAGCCGACAAGGTCATCTATGCCGGCTACTTCCCCATGGGCCTGTCCATCGAGCGGATCATGACCGAGATGCCCAACGTGGGATTCAAGGACGATGTGTGGCCTAAATTCCTGCGCACCAACGCCCTCCGGGTTCTCGGGCTGGACGACTGAGCGGAGACAGCACATGACCGATACCTACACGACCTTCGACGCCGACAATCACTACTACGAGGCCACCGACGCCTTCATCCGCCACATCGACCCATCCATGGCCAAGCGGGCCATGCAGTGGGCCGAGATCGACGGCAAGGAGCGCCTGCTCGTCGGTGGGCGGGTCAATCGATTCATCCCCAACCCGAAGTTCGACCCGGTAGCCAAGCCCGGCAGCCTCGACGAGTACTTCCGCGGCCGCAACCCCCATTCTCAGGACATCCGAGCCCTGTTCGGCGACCTGGAACCGATCCGGCCCGAGTACCGCCAGCGGGATGCCCGCCTGGCCGTCATGGACGAGCAGGGTATCGACGGCTGCTTCCTCTTCCCCACCTTGGGCGTGGGCATGGAGGAGTCGCTCTACCACGACCCTGAGGCCCTGATCGCCGCCTTCCATGCCTTCAACCTGTGGCTCGAGGAGGACTGGGGCTTCGCCTACCAGGAGCGTATCTTCGCCGCTCCCATGATCACCCTGGTCGATCCCGATGCCGCCGTGGCCGAGCTCGAGGACGTCCTGGCCCGCGACGCCCGCATCGTGTGCATCAAGGGCGGCCCGGCCCACACCCCGACCGGGCTCACCTCGCCCGCCGACGCCCGGTTCGACCCGTTCTGGGCCCGGATCAACGAGGCGGGCACGACGGTGGGCATCCACTCGGGCGACGCCGGCTACGGCCGACGCATCAACGACTGGGAGCCCTTCGGCGAATTCGAGGCCTTCCGGTACTCGCCCTTGGGCAGCGTGCTCAACGCCGACCGCCCGGCCTTCGAGACCATGGCCGCCCTGGTCTGTCAAGGCGTCTTTGACCGCTTTCCCAACGTCCGGGTGGCCAGCATCGAATCCGGGGCCGAGTGGGTACCGGCGCTGGCCAAGAAGCTGACCAAGGTCTACGGGCAGAACCCGGCCGCCTTCCCCTCCCACCCGGTGGAGACGCTTCGCCGCCACGTCTGGGTCGCCCCCTTCTACGAGGACGACCTGGCCGCGGTCAAGGACACCATCGGCATCGACCATCTGCTCTTCGGTTCGGATTGGCCTCACGCCGAGGGCCTGGCCGAGCCCCGCCTGTTCGCCGAGGACCTCCGGCGCAACGGGTTCGACGAGAAAGAGATCCGGATCATCATGAGCGACAACGGCCGCCAGCTGGCCGAGCGGCAGCCTCTCGGTCGGTGATCGAGACCGAGGACGCCGATGGGGTCAGGCTCATCGCCTTCAACCGACCCGAGGCGCGCAATGCCTTCAATGTGGCCATGTACCGGGCCGTGGCCGATGCACTCGAGGAGGCCGGTGGCGACGACACCGTCCACGCCGTCGTCCTGACCGGCCGGGGCTCCGCCTTCAGTGCCGGACAGGACTTGCGGGAGATGGCCGAGATCGCCGGGGGGCGTGCCCCGGCCGACACAGGCGAGGGTTTTCCCCGACTCCTCGACAGCCTGCACGGCTGCCCCACACCGCTGTTCGCCGCGGTCAACGGGGTGGGCGTGGGCCTGGGCTTCACCATGCTGGCGCACTGCGACATCGTCTTGATCGACGAGGGAGCTCGGCTGCGGGTCCCCTTCGCCGAGCTCGGCGTCCCTCCTGAGGCAGGCAGCAGCTATCTGTTTCCCGCCCGCATGGGCTGGCAGCAGGCGGCCCGGGTGCTGCTGTGCTCGGAATGGGTCAACGCCCAAGAGGCCGTCGACAGCGGCATCGCCCTCGGGGTGTGCCCGTCGGGCACCGTGGTCGACCAGTCGATGGCCCTGGCCAAGCGGGTCGCCGCCTACCCGCCCGAGGCCGTCCGGGAGATCAAGGCGCTGATGCGTGCTGCTCAGGACGACGCGGTGGGGAACGCACGCTCCCGCGAGAACGAGGCCTATGGCCGGCTGCTGGGCAGTGCCGCCACCCGCGAGGCACTGGATCGGTGGGGAACGACCTGAGCACCCCGGTGCCGGCGTGACCCACCGAAGAGGACCCCATACGGTTTGGGGACTCCAAAGCGGTTCAGTCGGCTTCGCCCGCCCCCGCCTGCATCTGCTCGTCGATCAGGTTCACCACCGTCGGATCCAAGAGGGTGGTGACGTCGCCCAGCTCCCGGTGTTCGGCGACATCCTTCAGCAACCGCCGCATGATCTTCCCGCTCCTGGTCTTGGGTAGGTCAGGGGTCAGGATGATCTGTCGGGGCTTGGCGATGGGCCCGATGGCCTTGGCCACGTGGTCTCGGAGATCGGCTACCAGGGCGCCGCCCTCGTTCTCTGCCTCCGACACCTCGCCCTTCACCGTGACGAAGGCCACGATGGCTTGCCCCGTCGTCGGGTCACTGGCCCCGACCACTGCCGCTTCGGCCACCCGCGGGAACCCGACCAGGGCGTGCTCCACCTCGGTGGTCGAGATGCGGTGGCCCGAGATGTTCATGACGTCGTCGACCCGACCCAGCAGCCACAAGTCGCCATCCTCATCGAGCTTGGCTCCGTCGCCGGCGAAGTAGCGCCCGGGATACCGGGACCAGTAGGTCTCCTCGTAGCGTTTGGGATCGCCCCAGATCCCTCGGAGCATCCCGGGCCACGGCTGATCGAGCACCAGGTAGCC
>DASZLD010000193.1:0-2742 GCA_035552655.1 Acidimicrobiales bacterium | reverse complement strand
GTCGCGGCGGTTGGACCGGGGTGAGGGGCCGGCCTCAGCCCAGCGAGCTATGGACCGAGCTCAGGTGGTTGAACCCGATGATCCGCCCCAGGCCCACCCCCACTGCCTCTTTCAGGTAGTACGGCACCGTCGACCACCCCTGGATGGGCGAGGTCGTGGTCGGCGTGGGATAGCCGGTCAGCCCCACCGACGTGGCAATGGCCAGGCTCCGGTCCTCGTGGAACCGGTCGGTGACCACCAGAACCTGGCGGTCACCCCGCTCCAGCAGCACCCCTGCGGCCTCAGACAGGTTCGACCAGGAGTCGCGCCCGCCCACTTGGACGATATCGGCGGCCGGGATGCCCTTCGTCTCCAGGTACTTGGCGGAGGCCTCGGCCTCGGTGAAGGCGTCGCCTGGCTCCTTGTAGCCGGTCACCACCACCAGGGGGGCCAGATGATCTCGCCACAGCAGCTCGGCCTCGTTCAGCCGAGCGGCCAGATCGGGTGAGGGAACCCCGTCGTACTGGGCCGCCCCCATGACCACGATGGCCTGAGCCTGCCGCGGGTCGGAGTGACGCCCGGTCAGCCATACCTGGACCAGGGTCACACCCAGATAGACCACGATCACCACCACCACCAACAGGATCAGGCGGATGATCTTTCCCAGCAGGCTGATCCCGGTCAGCGTGGCCAGAAGCCCCACGTCTTACGAGGGCGCCGGCAAACGCTCGAGTGCGGACCGCAGCCGGGCCAGGACCCGATCCGGTCCCAGCACCGCCAGCGCGTCGAACAGGGGCGGGCCCACCCGGTTGCCGGTCACGGCTACGCGGATCGGGGCTTGGGCCTTGCCCAGCTTGCGGCCGAACTGCTCGCCCACCGCCAAGGTGGCCTGGTGCAGGGCATCGACCGTCCATCCCCCACCCTCCCCCGCGGCCAGACTCTCGTAGGCGGGTATGGCCGCGGCCAGAATGGCGGTCCCCACTTCATCCCCGAACGCCCTGTCCCACGAGTCCGGATCGATGATCGGCTCGTCCACGAAGAAGAAGTCGACGTGGGCCGGGATCTCGGACAGCAGGGCCACCCGTTCCTGGACTAACGGGGCCATCTGGGTGAACGCCGCCTCGTCGAACGACTCCACCGGCCACGGGGCTTCCGCCCCGGTCAGCCACGGCTGGGCTGCTTCGATGAAGGCGTCCACCGAGAGGGCCCGGATGTACTCCCCGTTCATGTGCTTCAACTTCACGACATCGAAGAAGGCGGGCGAGTGGTTGATCCGCTCCAACCGGAACTCGGACACCAGCTGCTCCACGTCGAAGATCTCGTCGCCCCCGGGCGGGCTCCAGCCCAACAGGGCCAGGTAGTTCACAAAGGCGGCCGGCAGATATCCCTGGTCCCGGTAGGACTCGACGGCCACCGAGTCGCGCCGCTTGGACAGCTTCTTCCCCTGCTCGTTGACCAACAACGGGAGGTGGGCGAAGACCGGTAGCCCGAGCGTGGGACTGGGGGCGCCAGCCACCAACCCGTCGGTCTGCCAGCCCGACGAAGCCAATGCCCCCCACAACAAGAGCCCCTTGGGCGTGGTGGGCAACAGGTCCTCACCCCGGATGACATGGGTGATGGCCATGTCGATGTCGTCGACCACGTTGGCCAGCACGAACAGGGGCTGCCCATTGGACTTCACCGCCACGAAGTCCTCCATGGCCGAGTGGGGGAACTCGACGTCCCCCCTGATCACGTCGACGACGATGGTCGATCCGGCATCGGGCGTCCGGTAGCGGAGGGCGCGCCCCTCCCCGCGCTCCAGTCCCCGGTCCCGGCAGAACCCGTCATAGCCGGGTATGGGGTTCCCCTTGGTCCGGGCGTCGACCACCTCTCGGGTGCAGTCGCAGGCGTAGAGATGACCGCCGTCCCACAGGGTGTCGACGGCGAGGTCGTAGCGCCGGCGTCGCTCCGACTGGCGATAGGGGCCCTCGTCGGCGTCCATGCCCAGCCAGTGGAGGGAGGTCAGAATGCCGTCAACCCACTCCTCACGGTTGCGTTCGGTATCGGTGTCTTCGATCCTGAGGACGAACGTGCCGCCCGACTGGCGGGCCACCAGCCAATTGAACAGTGCCGCCCGGGCACTGCCAACGTGGAGGAATCCGGTTGGAGACGGTGCGAAGCGGACTCTCGGGGTGTCCCCGGGCACGCCGGGGGCTACTCGTCCTCGACGATGGTGATGGCGCCGGTGGGGCAGCCGTTGGCCGCTTGCCGCACCTTCTCCCGCAGCTCTTCGCCGGGATGCTCATCGAGCACGTAGAGGAACCCGTCATCCCGGACCTCGAACACCTCCGGAGCGATTCCCATGCAAACGGCGTTGCTGGCACACTCGTCGTAGTCGACGACGATCTTCATGTGACCTCCGGTGTCTCGGCGAACGCGCGGCATCTTACCGGCCCGCGCCGCAACGATCTGATCAAGTCAGGGCTTGTCGCTGCTCACGACCCACATGGCGAAGAATTGCGAACCGCCCCCGTAAGCCTGGCCCAGGGCCCGGCGGGCCCCGTCCACCTGATGTTCGCCGGCCTGGCCCCGCACCTGCATGGCCGCTTCCAGGAAGCGGAGCATCCCCGAGGCCCCGATGGGGTTCGAGGACAGCACGCCGCCCGAGGCGTTCCAGGGGATGTCACCGTCGAGAGCGGTGGCTCCCGACTCGGTGAGCTTCCAGCCCTCACCCTGGTCGGCGAAGCCCAGGTTCTCCAACCACATGGGCTCGTACCAGGA
>DASZLD010000192.1:0-12302 GCA_035552655.1 Acidimicrobiales bacterium | reverse complement strand
CCTGGTCCGTCGCCAATGGTTCAACCTCTACCGGAGAGTCTTGTTTCTCCTGGCGGGAGGCCTTGTCTCGATCTCGGCGGAGTCCGCGCATAATGGCTCTCCTCGGCCTCGGGTTCAAGGACTCCATCCTCGCCGCGGCTTGCTCATTGGTCAAGGGTTTCCGAGCGTTTGTTTCACGTGAAACACGATTTGGTGGGGCTCAGACTCTTCGAGCCGGCGGTCGCAAAAGAACTCACGGTTACGGGCCGGCCATATTGGTGGGCACGTCGGGCAGAAGCCGACCGTTCGGAGCCTGCGGATCCAAACCCCACGCTGCTGTCCGTGTGGCTATTTTCTGCACCAAAATGCCACTTCAAGGCGTCCCCAAGATCCCCAAATCGATGGCGCTGAACCATGTCTAGGTCGGTGGTCTGCCGGGATCAGACCCTCATGCTGTCACACTGTCGGACGATAACGAATCACCGGATAGCTATCCAGGGATTGGGGGTTTGGACCCATTTCGGGTCTCTGAACCCGAAATGTGGGTCTAGTGGACACCCTCGATATTTCACGTGAAACACGGTCGAGCGTCACTCCAAATCCCGCTCCGGGTCATTGGAGCACCAGACCGGCTGTACCCGTCGACCATGCCCGGCAACGGGGTTGGGCTTCGATTCACCCCCCTTGAGCGATGGTCTGGCATTCCGGTCGTCTCCCCGTAGAAGGTGGGGAAAGGAACGCTCTGTTCCATCCCAATACCCGAATCCTCATGCGAGCGGGTTTCAAAGCGAGTTCGGCTTCCAGACCAAACGTGCGGCGGGGTTCGACATTCGCCCGGCCGGGCCGCTGGGGGCCATCTCCCCCTGACCGCGGCGAGCCTCCTGAGGTGGAGACTCCGGAAACCTCTCCATCCGGCCTGAAGCATCGCCGGAGCATGCCCGCCTACGAACTCTGGGGGAGTCGCACGGGTCTCGACCCCTAGACGGCTCCGCTCCGAACTGCACTGACGTCGCCACCGCGGTTGGGTGGCAACGCAGAATCGGCATCTGATTCGATCCGGACTACCAGGCCAGACCCCGTCCTCGACGCCCTGGCCATCAAGGGCCCCGTTGGCCCACAGTGGTACAAAAGGAGTCGAGACCATCTCCAGCCCTCCTGGCTATTACCTGCTCCGGATTGCTCTTCGGACCGAGGGACCCGGCCAGGAGTATGCCGGACTACCCGGCCTTCGAATCGCGAGAAGTGCTAGCCGGGCCTCATTCCGACCTAGGGCCTCGTACCGGCTCAGGCGATGGCAGATCACCAGGACCCAATCCCAACCTTCTCCCGGCTCGCGAGTCAACCCTGCTCAAGGGCTCGGAAACAGAAGGGTCGACGTTCAGAGTCCTGCGTCGCCAGCCGAATGTTTCACGTGAAACACTCAAATTGCCGGGCTCGACCGTGCCTGACGGGGGTTGCCGAGCGGTGGCTGGACTCAGGCGGGGGCACACGTTTGGCGCCGCTCAGAACAGCGGGCGTTTTGCCGGCACACCTACTCGGCGGGGATACCGGTCATCGCAAGCCTCGACCTTGAGCAGTACCTGGTAGCCGAATCGGTCCTGGTAGCGGTGCCTTCCACCACGCTGAAGCCCCAGCTGAGCAAGCCCTTGGGGATCCCATCGTTCTCCGGCCTCCTCGCCCGGGGGCTCCGAGACGACTGCTCGGCCACCCACGGCCAGCAGGGGAGATGCACACTCGGCGGTCGTGGCCGGAGCTCCGAACGAACGAGCTACCACGAGATCGGCATGTTCACGAAGCTCGTCGGCTCGACCCGCCTCTTCGGCCCGGGCCCGGACAACAGAGACTCGGTCTCCCTGACCTGATTGCACAATCTCTTCGGCCAAGAAATCGGTACGGCGCTGGTTCGAATCAATGAGGACGAACGACGCTTCAGGCCAACAGGCGATGAGGACTAGGCCCGGCAACCCTCCACCTGTTCCGAGGTCGACTACCGACCCGGGCGAGTTCCCCGACTCCTCTTCGACCGCCCACACGAAGCCGAGGGCGTGGTCGATCTGGTCATCGATGGGCATGGCGCCCAGAAAGTCGAGCTCAGCAGAACGTTGCAGCTGAGCCTTCACCGATGCGGGAACCCGGCGCTGCAACTCGTCTGCCTGGTCGCCTGAGCGCGCCTCTGCCATCACTGCGGCCTAGGAGCTCAGCTAGGACAACCAGGAGCCAGAAAGCTCCTGGTTCGGAGGTGCCACTCAGCTGGGGGCAATAACGATGTATCGCCTGGGCTCTTCGCCCTCGGAACGAGTCTCGACACCATCGAGCTCGTTCACTGCGTCGTGGACGACCTTGCGGTCCGGCGCCGACATGGGCTCGAGGGCCCGCTCCTCGCCGGAGTCCTTGACCTCTTCCACGATCCCCTGGGTGAAACGACGCAGGGCGGCCGATCGCTTCTCCCGATATCCACCCACGTCCACCAGGATCCGGTCAGTGCGACTGACCGACTGGCGCTGCACGTAGGTTCGGGTCAGATCCTGGAGGGCGGTCAGCGTTGCTCCCCGAGGGCCGACCAGTATGCCGAGATCACTCCCGGTGGCAGCAACCTCGACTGTCTCGTCGTCGATCTGACGAAAGCCCACGTCAGCGGAGAGCCCGAACTCACGGATGACGCCAGAGATGAACTCCTGCGCGGTCTCGCCCTGTTGCTCCAGTGTCAGTGTTTCTTCCATGGCATCCTCACTCTCAGCCGGCACACGACCAGCACCATTCGACGGGGCACCACGGCCGGGTCGTTGTTCTCTATTGCTCTCTCGTTGGCCTTCAGCCCTGTCTCTACCGCCAGAACCAACGGCGGTCAGCGCCCGATCATCTCCCGCTGTGTCGGGTCGACCGGCTGGCTCGCCGCGCTGGCGGCGGCGGTTCCGAGACGTACCGGAACCACCAGAGGATCCTCGTGACCCGGATTCCAAATCACTGTTACCGCGGGAGGACAGTTGTGTCGACTCCGCTTTCCGACCGTCCGACTCGTTGCTCCCGTTGCGACCGGCGTTCTGCCGACCCCCACGGTTGCCATTGCTCGAACGGTCTCCACCATCTCGGCGGCGCTCCGGCCGCTGTCTGCGCCCGCGTTTGGGTGGGGGAGCGACCGGCCGTACCCGAGCCTGGACTCGAGCTTCACCTCGCATTCGTCCAAACAGCCCGGCCTTGGGCTCGCTGAGCACGACGAATTCCGCGTCGTCCTCGGCCACACCCAAGAGATCGAGGACTGTTTCTTTCGCCTCGACCAGAGACTTGCCGCTGGCTTCCACCCAATCCACTTGCTACCGAGCCTTTCTGTCACGTTTTGATTTCGACCGCGGGTGAGCCTTGGAAGCCCCGGATTCATCACCGTTGCTATCCCCATTGCTCGCCGCCCCGTTACCCGACGACTTGGCCGTACCCCTGGGGCTGCCGGGTCGACCTCTGCCCGTTCCGTTGGGGGACTTCGATCCATTACCCGACCCCGTTCCCGATCCAGTTCCCGATCGCCCCGAGGTCGGCCGGGCACTGGCTGGCCGACCAGAAGTCCCTTTCGCCCCACCCGAGGTTCCTCTTGCCCCACCTGTGGTCCCCTTGGCTCCTGCCGGCCTCGGCCCGGAGGGGCGGGCGGTCCCGTTCCTGGTCGACGACGATCCACCGGCTTTCGGCCGCGGCCGGCTGCCCGTTCCTCCCGAGCCCGAGCTCGGACGTTGACCTGACCCACTGCCCGACCCCGTCTTCGGCCTTGTCGTGGGGCGGTCGCGCGTTGTCGTCGGGCGTTCACGCGTTCCGGTGCCCGATTTTGGTCCCGCCCCCGGCCTGGGCTTTCGAGCCGGGTTCTCCTTCTCTTCCGCCCGCGCTGGCGGGGCGCCGACGATGCCGCGCCGGAACAGCACCTCCTGGGTCCCAATCCGAATGGCACTGGAAACGATGAAATAAACGTTGACTGCAGCGGGAATATTAAGGTAAATGAGGCCGAAAACAATCGGCATGTATTTCTGCAGCATTGCCGCTTGCGGATTGGCGGATGCTGCCGGGTTACGCTTACTAAGCCGGCTCATCTGCAAGTATTGAAGTGCGATCGATGCCAGCACCAAAAGCAGGTACGGAATGGCGGCCCAAATCGAGCTGTGACTGGAGAAGGGAAGCAGCTTCTTGGCAAAGTCCATGCCGAACGAATTCAGCTGACCGTGCCCGGCGATGATGTCGTGATACATCTTCGTGGTATGGGAGATGTATCGCGGTTGGGCAACCGTGTGCCCGTGCACCTGGACTGTGTTGGTAATTCCCCTGATCACGTCGTAGAGGACCAGGAATGCCGGCATCTGCAACAGCATGGGTAGGCAGCCCGAAGCCGGGTTGACCTTATGCTCTTTGTAGAGCTTCATCATTTCTTCGTTGAGCTGAGCGCGATTCTCTGCGCCCTTGTACTTCTGCTGCAGCTTCTTCATCTCCGGCCCGAGGGCCTGCATTGCTGCCATTGACTTGGTGCTCTTCACCGTCAACGGGGTGAGAACGGCCATGATGACGATGGTCAGCAGGGCAATGGAGACCGGATAGTTCGGGATGATTGAGTAGAAGAAGGCCAGAATGGCGGCAACAAAATCCAACAAAGGTTGGAAAATCTTCCCAATGGGTTTAGTCAGACTGTCGAGGATGCCCAGACTAAAGATCAGTGACTGCATACTGGGCTCCGATCAGGGACAGGGTCGACGCCATGACCGCCCCAGGGATGGCACCGCATCAGGCGACGCACAGCCAGGAGAGTGCCCCGACCGGCACCATGGACCCGAATGGCCTCATCGGCGTAGGCCGAGCACGTCGGCAGGTAGCGGCACCCGGTCGGGCGCCCCTCGCGGTACTGCTGGTAGATCCCGATCATCCAGAGGGCCATCCGAGCGGCCATTCCCGACGGTCGAGCCTCGTCCCCGGGCGCGACCGAGCTCCGCACGTCACCCGTCGGCTGAGCGCGACTCACCGCCCTGCCGCCGTGACTCCTGTGACCGCTCCGGCACCTGTATCGCCGACCGCTGCCCGCAGGGCTTGGATCATCGCCTTCCTCAATTCAGTAAACGGGAGCCCGGCAGCCCCGGGACCCGTGCTCACCAGATACGCCCCGGCCGGCGTCAGTTCCTGTGCCTCGACGAACAGGCCCCGCAACTGGCGTCGAAGACGATTCCTGACCACCGCATTGCCCACCTTTCGGCTGATCGCGAAAGCCAATTGCGGCCGTGACCAGGAGAGTTCCTCCAGGTACGTGATGGAGAGCGAACCCGCCTTCCCACGTTTGCCTGACCGTCGAAGGGCCGAGAACGTCTGCCTCGAACGGATCCGATCGATCCTGGTGCTGGGCACCGGGACCCTCGACTCCGGGGAGGTCACGCAGAGAGCCGATGACGCCCCTTCAGTCGGCGCGACCGAATGACGGCACGACCGGCCCGCGTCGACATCCGTTTCCGGAAGCCATGGGTCTTGGCGCGCTTGCGCACGTTCGGTTGGTACGTTCGTTTCACAATTCACATCCTTCCTCGCCCTGAACCGGGGGACGGTACCGTCCACAACGGCAGGGGGCCTTGTCGCGACGACGAAGGCAGTCGGGCCCCATGGTAGGCGCGATCAGGGGTGTTCCTCTAGTCGTATACGGCTAAGCGTCCCCGATGGGCACGGTGTACCGTTCCGAACACGGTGTAGCGCGCCAACGAGTCAGGGGAGCCCGGGATCAGTCGGTCAGTTGCACCAACCCCAAACGAAGAGAGCCCGAGGCATTTCTCACCATGATGGCGGGTCAGACAGAGCCGGGACAAAGTAATCCACAGCTGTGGATTTCGTTGTGGACTCACTCGGGTGCCAACGGGTGGAGGCCCACGTGAACGACACCGAACGGCTGTGGATTTTGTGCTCCGAGGCCCTGCGCGAGCAGGTCTCTGACTCCATCTGGCAGGCCTACCTGTCCGGGATCACCCCCCTGTCCATCGATGGCCAACAACTCGTGCTCGGCGTCCCCAACACCCTGATCCGGGATCGGGTCGAGTCCCGATTCCTCGGCCTCATCCAGGACACCGTGGTGGGGACGGTGGGTACCTCGCTGGCCGTCCGGCTCGAAGTCGTCGCTCCGATCGCCCACGACCCCACCACCGACGAGGACGGGTCCGACTTCGATTCCGACCGCTCGGACGGGTCAACCAGCCCGTTCGGACAGGGCGACCGGTCCAAGAGCGCACCCAACTCGGGGCGGTCGGGCAGCCGGAACAACCGGTACGAGTCCCCGCTGCTCGATCCCCGGTACACGTTCGAGACGTTTGTCATTGCATCGTCCAACCGGTTCGCCCACGCCGCGGCCCAATCGGTGGCCGAAGCTCCCGCTCGTTCCTACAACCCCCTCTTCATTTACGGCGATGCCGGCTTGGGCAAGACCCACCTGCTCCACGCCATCGGCAACTATGTCGTGGAGAACTTCAACGGGCGCCACGTCCGCTATGTCTCCACTGAGACGTTTATGAACGAATTTGTGGACGCCATCAGGACAAATGCCACCACGGCATTCAAACGGCGCTACCGCGAATGCGATGTCCTGCTGATCGACGACGTCCAGTTCATGGAGGGTAAGGAATCACTCCAGGAGGAGTTCTTCCACACATTCAACTCCCTCTACGGCGCCTCGAAACAGATCGTCTTGACCTCTGATCGACCCCCAAAGTCCATCGCCACCCTGGAAGACCGTCTCCGCAGCCGGTTCCTGTCCGGTCTGATCACCGAGGTCCAGCCGCCTGAGCTCGAGACCCGCCTGGCCATCTTGCAGTCAAAGGCGGAACGGGAACGGGTCGATGTCCCCTATGAGGTTCTGGAGTTCATCGCCACCCATGTCAAAGACAACATCCGAGAGCTCGAAGGGGCACTCATCCGGGTGACCGCCTACGCCAGCCTCAACCGGCACCCTCTGAGTCGTGATCTGGCCGAGCACGTCCTCTCCGACATCGTGTCGGCCGATCAACCACGCAGCATCACCCCCCAGATGATCCTCGATGCCACCTCGGAGACCTTCGGGTTCACCATCGACGAGATCAAAGGGCCCAACCGCCGGCGTCCCCTGGTCACCGCCCGCCAGATCGGCATGTACGTGTTCAGGGATCTCACTGATTTCAGCTATCCGGCCATCGCCCGCGAGTTCGGAGGCCGGGACCACACCACCGTCATGCACGCGGTGGAGAAGATCTCCAATCTCATGAAGGAACGCCACCAGATCTACAACCAGGTAACCGAGCTCATCCTTCGCATCAAGAACGCCGCCCGATGAACCTGGTGCCTCGAGGTCTATCCAGAGGCTGTGGGTCACTTGTGGACAAGGCCCCGATCACTTGTGACAAGTCTGTGGACCTATGTGAACTTTTCCCTAACACTTCACCAGTGGCACACCAGATTCGTGCCTCAGCCGGGAAACGGGGGATAGCGCGGGGATGGCCAAACCTCTCCTACGCTGCTCCGATTCGACTTCATCCACAATCCACAGCCCTTACTACTGTCACTAGTCAATTTAAGAACATAAAAGAAGAACAACCAGAAAGGACTCTCTGGTGAAGTTTCGCTGCGAACGCGACTCCTTGGTGGAGGTGCTGACCACCGCGGGCCGAGCTGTCAGCTCTCGCTCGACGACGACCATGGCTCTCGGTGGCATCCGTCTGGAGAGCCTGGGAAATCGACTGGCCGTGGTGGGCACCGACTTGGATCTCACCGTGCACGTGTCGACCGAAGCGATCGGCATCACCGACGGTGTGTGCGTGGCCCCGGCCAAGTTGTTGGCTGACATTGTTCGGTCTCTGGAACCCGGAGCTGTCACCATCGAGTCGGCAGACGACAAGGTTGAGATCGCTGCGGCCCGGTCGCGGTTCAGCCTGCGCACGTTCCCCGTCGATGACTTTCCCGTGTTGCCCGAACCGCCCGAGCCCATGACCTCGCTGCCGGCTGCCGGACTGGTGGATGCGCTCCGGCAAGTCGTCCGGGCTGCGTCCAATGATGACGCCCGCCCCCTCCTCACCGGTGTGCTGGTGGCCGCAGAGGGAACCGGGATCCGTCTGGTGGCTACGGACTCCTATCGGCTGGCCCTACGGGACCTGGCCGGAAACGACGCCAAGCTGGACGCAGCCCAGATCCTCGTGCCCGCTCGCGCCTTGGCCGAACTGCAGCGGCTCTCGGCTCTCGGCTCGTTGGCCAAGGAGGGACCGGCCGCGGGAGACGGTGATGATGGTCAGCTCCCACGGGTGGGGCTGTCCATCGGGGAACACGACGTCACCTTCACCGTGGGGACGGTCCAGGTCAGTACGCGGCTCCTGGATGGCAGCTACCCCGACTATAGGCAGCTGATCCCGGCGGAGTACCCCAATCGGCTGCACGTGGGCAAGGACTCACTTCTTGATGCCCTGCGCCGGGTCCGGTTGTTGGTTCGGGACAACACCACGCCCGTCCGGCTGTCCATGCGTCAAGGGGGGGTGGACCTCACCGTCGTGTCCCAAGAGGTGGGCGACGCCAGTGAGACCGTGGATGCCGACTTCGACGGGACCGATCTGACCATCGCCTTCAATCCCAGCTATCTCATCGACGGCGTGGAAGCCGTGGCCGGCGACGAGGTACTGCTCGAAACGGTGGATGCGACCAAACCGGCTACGGTGCGCGCCGCCGAGCAGACTGATTTCCGCTACCTGTTGATGCCCGTCCGGGTGTCGTAGTCGGGCGGTTTCCCGGCCCGACCACAACCAGTGCATCTCGTCTCGCTCCGCATCGAGAATTTCCGCTGTTTCACCGAGGCGGCCCTCGACCCTGACCCGGAAGGAACGACGGTCATCACCGGGCGGAACGGTGTGGGCAAGACGAGCCTGCTCGAAGCGGTTGCCTATCTGGCCACCCTCCAGTCGTTTCGAGGGTCTCCGAAGGAAGCGATGGTCCGGGCCGGGGCCGACCAAGCCATTCTCCGAGCCGAGACCGTGGTGGGGGAGCGTTCCCTGTCGGTGGAGGCAGAGCTTTCGACCGTCGGCCGGTCCCGCACCATGGTCAACCGCCAGGCCGTGCGCCGCCGGTCCGACCTCCACGAGGCCCTTCGGGCCACGGTCTTCTCGCCTGAGGACATCGCCGTCGTCCGGGGACCACCCTCTGACCGGCGCCGGTTCCTCGACGGTGTGCTGGACGTCGTCGATCAGCGATCGGCGTCGATCAGCGATGATGTCGACCGGATCCTCCGACAGCGGGCCGCCCTCTTGCGCCAGTCCAACCGGCGCCTGAGCCCGGAAGTGGCGGCCACTCTCGACGTCTGGGATTCCCGACTGGCCGAGGCCGGTGGGGCCCTGGCCGACGCCCGGGAAGCGCTCACCCAGCGCCTGCAACCGCTGGCCACCGAGCACTACGCCCGGCTGGCCGGAGAAGACGGTCCGGTGGCGCTGGCCTATCGGCGGTCGTGGGACGGCAGCCTGGAGGAGGCGCTGGCCGCCTCGCGGGACGACGACTTGCGCCGGGGTGTAACCCTGGTCGGGCCCCACCGCGATGATCTGGAGCTGTTGTTGGCCGGCCTGCCCACCAGGACCCATTCCTCCCAGGGCGAGCAGCGCTCCGTGGCCCTCGCCCTCCGGTTGGCCGCTCACCAGCTGGCCACCGACCGCCTGGGCTCGCCCCCGGTCCTCCTGCTCGACGATGTGTTCTCCGAGCTCGACCCGTTTCGGTCCCGGGCCTTGTTGGCCGGCCTTCCGCCCGGACAGGCTCTGTTGACCACCGCCCTCCCGCCTCCTCCCGAGGTGGATGCGGCCAAGACGTTCGTGGTGGGCGACAATGGCTCGGTGGCACCAGCCGAGATCGGGAGCGCACCATGAGCCGGACCCGACGCGACAGCGGACCCCAATCGCTGGACGCTTCCCTCGACGCCCTGTCCAGCCAGCTGGGAATGGCCGAGTCACGGGCCCTGGCCAGGTTGTTTGCCCGGTGGGAGGAGATCGTGGGGCCGGCGATCGCCGGCCACGTACGGCCTCAGCGGCTCGACAAGGACGTGTTGGTGGTGACCGTCGATCACCCGGCCTGGGCCACCCAAGTGCGCCACCTGGGTGACGATCTGCTCGACCGGGTGGCCGAGACCACGACGCTGCCTCGGCCGGCTCACCTCGAAGTCAAGATTCGTCCGTAAATCCGGCGACCATCGGCCGGTAGGGGGGTTACCCCTTGGTACACTGGAGTATCGGTACCGGGGGGATTGAGCACCAGCGCCGGGAGCGTCAAGCGCCCCGAACCCAAGCTCGATCATTTCGGTCCCAGTGATCAAATCAATGTTGGAAAGGGCGCGCCTGTGGCGCTGAAAACAGAGGACGAGCGATCGGTGGCTGAGGCCAGCTACGACGCCAGCGACATCACCGTTTTGGAGGGATTGGACCCGGTCAGGAAACGGCCGGGGATGTACATCGGTTCGACCGGTCCGTCCGGGTTGCACCATCTGGTCTGGGAAGTCGTCGACAACGCGGTGGACGAGGCCATGGCCGGCTACTGCACGCAGATCGACGTGACCCTGCTGGCCGACGGCGGCGTGCAGGTCGTCGACAACGGCCGCGGGATCCCCACCGGGCCCAGCCCCCAATATCCGGACAAGTCCGCAGCCGAGCTGGTCCTGACCACCTTGCACGCCGGCGGGAAATTCGGCGGCGGGGCCTACAAGGTGTCCGGCGGACTCCACGGCGTCGGCGTCTCGGTGGTCAACGCCCTATCCGCCCGGCTGGTGCTCGAGATCGACAGCGATGGCCGGCACCACACCATGGAGTTCCTCCATGGCGGCGAGCCGACCGGGAAGCTCAAAGACACCGGCCCTGCTCCCCAGAACCGGACCGGGACCTCGGTCACCTTCTGGCCCGACGCCGCCATCTTCGAAGAGATCGACTTCCGGGCCCAAACCGTCGTCGAGCGCCTCCAGATCATGGCCTTCCTCAACAAGGGCCTGGAGATCAATTTCGCCGACAAGCGTCCCGGGGCCAAGCCGCCCCAGACGTTCAAGTACAAAGACGGCATCATCGACTACGTCCGACACCTGAATGCCTCCAAGGAGGCCCTCTTCCGCAAGGTCGGCTCGTTCGAGCAGATCGAAGAGACCATGGAGGTCGAGATCGCCCTCCAGTGGAACGCCGGCTTCTACGAGAGCATCCACTCCTTCGCCAACGGCATCTCCACCATCGAGGGTGGCATGCACGAAGAGGGCTTCAAGACCGCGCTGACCAGTGTGGCCAACAAGTACGCCCGGGCCCGCGGTTCGCTGAAGGAGAAGGACGAGAACCTCTTGGGCGAGGACATCCGGGAGGGCCTGACCGCCATCATCTCCGTTCGGCTCCAGGATCCCCAGTTCGAGGGCCAGACCAAGGGGAAGCTCGGCAACACGCCGGTTCGCTCGCTGGTGCAAAAGGCCACGAACGAGAAGCTGGCCGAGTGGTTCGAGGAGAACCCCAAAGAGGCCAATCAGGTCCTGCAGAAGGCCACGCTGGCCGCCAAGGCTCGCATGGCCGCCAGGCAGGCCCGCGACCTGACCAGGCGCAAGTCGGCCCTGGACGGGGCCGGACTACCGGGGAAGCTGGTCGACTGCTCGTCGCGGGATCCGCGCGAGAGCGAGCTGTTCATCGTGGAGGGGAACTCGGCCGGTGGGTCGGCCAAGGACGCCCGCAGCCCCCGGACTCAGGCCATCTTGCCCATCCGGGGGAAGATCCTGAACGTCGAGCGGGCCCGCGCCGACAAGATGATGAAGAACACCGAGATCCAGGCGTTGATCTCGGCCGTCGGCGCCGGTCTGGCCGACGATTTCGATGTCACCAAGATCCGATATCACAAGGTGATCATCCTGGCCGACGCCGATGTCGACGGTTCCCACATCCGCACGTTGCTCCTGACCTTCTTCTTCCGGCAGATGAAGCCCCTGGTCGAGGGGGGGTTCGTCTACGTGGCCCAACCGCCGCTGTATTCGACCCTGGTGGGCAAGGAGAAGATCTACCTGAAGGACGACGCGGCCAAGGACGCCTATCTGGCCGAGAACCCGAATCACAAGAACGACTTCCAGCGGCTGAAGGGCCTCGGGGAGATGGACTTCGACGAGCTGCGGGACACGACGATGGACTCGGGGAAGCGTTCGCTGCTGCAGATCGGCGTGGAGCAGGCCGCGCTGGCCGACGACGTGTGCTCGGTGCTGATGGGTGAAGACGTGGAACTACGGCGCCATTTCATCCAGACGAACGCCAAGGATGTCCGCTTCCTCGACATCTGATGAGGTAGCGGTCACCGACCGACAGGTTCAAAACACAGGGTTAGGACAG
>DASZLD010000191.1:0-2666 GCA_035552655.1 Acidimicrobiales bacterium | reverse complement strand
ATGACCGACACCATGGTGTAGCGGAACAGCTGCTTGGCCTGAGGCGTGTCCCGCCGCTCCCACAGGTGGACCAGCCGCAGTAAAAGGTTGTGCACCGGTGAAACCTTACTCTTGACGATTGTGTTACGACCGGCACTCGTCGGTTCGCCGGTCATCCCACCTCCAGGCGGTTGGCCCGAGCGATCCCACCCAGCCAGGCGGCGCTGGGCTTGGGCTTCCGCTCGAACGTCTCCAGATCCACCGCCACCAGGCCGAACGTGGGGTCATAGCCCAGGATCCACTCGAAATTGTCGAGCAGGCTCCAGTACATGTAGCCCCGCACGTCGATGCCGTCATCCAGGCAGCGTCGGACCCCAGACAGGGCCTCGGTCACGTAGTTGATCCGGGCGCTGTCGTCGTCGGTGCCGATCCCGTTCTCGGTCACCATCACCGGCAGTCCGCCGGTCTTGTCCGAGGCCCGGCGGATGGTGGCCTCGAGGGCCTGGGGCCAGAATTCGTAGCCCATCTGGGTGGTGGGCACGCCCTCGTCGGGCCGCAGCGACCCGTCGGGACCGATCCGCTCCCGGGTGTAGGTCTGCACGCCGATGAAATCGTCGCCCTCGGTCGACTCCAAGAAGACGTCCTCGACCGGTCGCCGGATGCGCTCCAGCCGCTCGTCGCCGCCCGGCGCAGCCTGGTAGTCGGTCATCGACAGGGTGAGCCCGACGGGGAAGTCGCCCGGACCCGAACGAATGGCCTCGACCGATTTGCGGTGGGCGGCGATCAGCACCTCGTTGACCTTCTCCCGGCGGTCGTGGTCCTGGACCCTCGGCGGGAAGATGCCGATGCGGTAGCCCATGGTGGCGACCACGTTGGGCTCGTTCATGGTGCCGGCCAAGCCGATCAGGTCGCCCAGGTGTTCGGTGGCCCGCTCGCAGTACCGGGTGAAGCGATCCACCGCTTGCGGGGCCTCCCAGGTGCCCGCATCGGCCAGCCACCGGGGATGGGTGAAGTGGTGGAAGGTGACCATGGGCGTGATCCCGTGTTCCCGGCAGGTGGCCGCCACTCGCCGGTAGTGCTCGAGGGCGGAGCGGGAGAACTCACCCTCTTCGGGCTCGATCCGGCTCCACTCCAGCGAGAAGCGGTACACGGAGAACCCCAGACCGGCCAGGAGGGCGATGTCCTCGGGATACCGGTGGAACGAATCGCAGGCATCGCCGCTGGGGGCCACGCAACCCGACGTGGGATCGTGCTCGAAGACCCACCAGTCGTTGTTGACGTTGCCCCCCTCGATCTGGTGGGCGGCGGTGGCCGCACCCCAGAGAAATCCGTCGGGAAAACTGAGCGCAGGCACGAGCAGTAACCGTAGTGCCGACCGAGCCAGCGAGGTTGCCGTCCGGGTGGAGCGAGGTTGCCGTCCGGGTGGGCCAGGGCCTGTCGTCCCGGGGTGCTGCCGTCCCGGTGTCGTCCCAAATGATGGATCCGGTCGTGGCCTGCCGTCTCGGGCACCTGACAGGATGGAGCGGTGAGCGCCGCCCTGGACTTCCTGGTCAACCTGCTCGATCTCGAACCGATCGAAGTCAACATCTTCCGAGGCGTGAGCCCCAACGAGGACCGCCAACGCGTGTTCGGCGGGCAGGTGGCGGCTCAAGCGCTGATGGCCGCGGGTCGAACCGTCGAATTCGGGCGACCCCATTCGCTCCACGCCTATTTCCTGCGACCCGGGGACCCGACCGTCCCCATTCTCTACGAGGTGGACCGGATCCGGGACGGGCGGTCGTTCACCACCCGCCTGGTCGTCGCCATCCAGCATGGGCGGGCCATCTTCAACCTCTCGGCTTCGTTCCATGTCGACGAAGAGGGCCTGTCCCATCAGTTCCCCATGCCCGACGTCCCTCCCCCCGAAGAGCTCGAATCATTGGCCACCCGGCTGGAGCCCTACCGCGAAATCCTCGAGGACTGGTTCTCCCGTCCCCACCCCATTGAGCAGCGCCACATCGGGAACCTGCCGTTCATGCACTCGGTGGACAAAGCGCCGTATCAGCAGCTGTGGATCCGGGCCGACGGCAAGCTGCCCGACGACCCGCTGCTGCATGCCTGCATCGCCACCTACGCCTCGGACATGTCGCTGTTCGACACCATGCTCGCCCCGCACGACGTGCGCTGGGACGATCCCGACTTCATGGGCGCCAGCCTCGACCATTGCATGTGGTTCCATCGGCCCTTTCGGGCCGACGAGTGGCTGCTCTATGACATGGACAGCCCTTCGGCCCACGGGGCGCGAGGGCTGGCGCGGGGCTTCATGTTCACCCGCAGCGGCGAGCTGGTGGTGTCGATGGCTCAGGAAGGGCTGATGCGGGCCCGCAGCGCTGATTGAGCCCCGGACCGATCAGCGGTCGGCGATAGGCACATACGAGCGGGTCTCCGCTCCGATGTAGAGCTGGCGGGGACGGGCGATCTTCGAGTCCTGATCGAGCATCTCCTGCCAGTGGGCCAGCCACCCGGCCGTACGGGGAATGGCGAACAGCACCGGGAACATCTCGAGTGGGAAGCCCATGGCCTGGTAGATGAGGCCGGAGTAGAAGTCGACGTTGGGGTACAGCTTGCGGGAGATGAAGTAGTCGTCGGAGAGGGCAATCTCCTCCAGCTTGAGGGCAATGTCGAGAAGCGGGTTCTTCCCGGTGACC
>DASZLD010000190.1:0-2721 GCA_035552655.1 Acidimicrobiales bacterium | reverse complement strand
GAGCTCCGCTGACGATCCTCTTTGGCGAAGCTGGCGTGGGCCGCGTGGCTGGCCTCGCGCACCCCGGCGGCATCGAGGAGATCGAGGACCTCGAGCTCCTCTTGGGTGTCGACCCACCGCACCACGTCGGTCATGGCACCTCCGCCATTGGCCGCGGCGAACAGCAGTGGAGCCAGCAGCTTGGCCGCGGTGGCATACCAGAAGTCGCCATCGGTCATGGGGCCGTTGCCACCCTTGGCTCCCTCGGTCAACGACGTCGCCACCTTCCGAGCCCCCGACCACGTTCGGGCTGCGTCCAGCGGCGACCATTGGGCCGAGGGGAGCCCGGTGGAGCTGCTCGGGTCGAAGCACTGCACCTCACCACAGCGCTGCCGCCAGCCCATGGTGTGACGCACCAGGTCGGTCTTCACGCTGGTGGCCACCACGGGACCCTGCCAGCCCAGGATGGCGGGGATGGCGAAGCCGGTCGTCTTCCTGCTCTGGGTGGGCCCGAACACCACCACCGACTGTGCGGGCTCCGCCGCCAACGTGGTCCGTCCTGACCGGCCCAGGACGAGGCGGCCGGGAGCCGGCGGTCGGTGTCGGAGGGGCCGCAGATCAGACGCTCGCGCCCATCGGGCCGGTGAGCGCGTCTCCTTCCGGACCCAGAGGCTGGGCCTGATCGGTGACGGTGTTGATGCGGTCGTCCACTGGGGTGGCGCGCTGCCACCGTTCGGTCGGGAGGAGTGGTGCGGTGAGCGGCGGAACGGATTTTCGCGGCCCACCAGCGCGGCGGCGGCCAGCGCGGCCAGGCCGACGACGGTGACCACCGAGGTGTGGGTCATCCCTGCGTTCCCACCATGGCGCCGTCGGTGTCGATGAGGTCCTGCTCTTCGGGCGACAGGCGGTGCTCGACCAGGAACGACCGCTGGCCCACCTTCCACAAGGCCACGCCTCGACGGAGCTGGGTGACGAGAGCGGCCTCGGTCTCGGTCAGCCCCAGAAGGTCGCCGGTCCGCTCCACCTCGCCGGGCGACTGGGCATAGACCACCCTGGTTTCCGAGTCGGCCAGCAGCCCTTCGGCCAGGCTCACTTGCTCGGAGTCCGACGCCCCCACCGCGTGCAGATCGGACAGCCGGTGGAGCACGGCCATGTTGGCCACCCCGAAGGCCCGCGACAGCTTCCATGACGCCTGCAACCATCGGGCCACACCCAAGTTGGACAGGATGGCCCAGGCCTCGTCCACCACGACAACGACCTGATGGCGGCGGTGAGCCAGAAGCGCGCCCTGGAGCCAGGCCGTGGCACAGGCCATGAGGACGCCGAGGGCGGGAGAGTTGTACACGGCGGCCAGGTCGAGCACGACCAAGGGCGCGTCGAGCCGCAGCCCCGGCGTGGTCGGTCCGTCGAACATGCCCCGGAGGTCGCCGTGGACCAGACGCCGGAGCTCCAGGGCCACGTCGCGGCCGTCCTCCATCAGCGTGGCCCGCTCGGTGCGGAGATCACGGGCCGCCTCAGCGGTCGGGTCCAACAGGGCGGTGACCACCTGGGGCAGGGTTGGGGCCGAGTCGGTCTGTGCCGTAGCTTCGGTCAGCGCGGCGTCGATGGCCGCCCGCTCTCGCGGAAGCAGATCGCGACCCAGGCACGACACGGCCAACGAGGTGCTCAGCTCGATGCGCCGACGCCACGCATCGTCCACCTCGCCACCAGCGTCCGATCTGGAGCCCCGACGCGGCTCACCCGCCGTGTCCAAAGGGTTGAGCCGGATCGAACCTCCCGGGTACAGGGCCACGGGCTGGACTCCCCAGGCGCGGGCCAGCGGGCCGTACTCGCCCTTGGGATCGACCACCCACGCGTGCCGCCCGAAGACCGCCTGTCGCCACAGGTAGGACTTGACGAAGGAGCTCTTGCCCCGGCCGATCTGGCCGAACACGACCATGTTGGGATTGGTCACCACGCCCTGGCCGTAGAGCGAGAAGGGGTCGTAGACGAACGACCCCCCGAGCAGGTCGCGCCCGATGAGCACGCCGTGATGGCCCAGGCCCGCCTCGCTAACCAAGGGGTATGCCGCCCCCAGGTGTCGGGTGGTGGCCACATGGGCCGGCACCCGCGGCATGGGGACCTTCATGACAGCCCCCGGCCCAGCGGGAGGGTGCAGGTCAACGCCCGGTCCTGTTCCCCGTACAGCAGCCGCAGGTCGACCCGGGCCTGCCCGGCCGCCTGTTCGATCTCGGCCCGCGCCGAGTACAGCTGGTCCTTCGAGGCCGCGGTCACGGTGACGTAGCCCGAGAACCGGTACTGGGCGTGGCCATCGGTCAGCTCCACGTCGCGCTCTTCCACCCCCTCTCGTTCCCGCTTGTGCCGGGCGGTGACCAGAAAGCCTCCCCGCCGCCGGAGCTCACCGTCGGCCAGATCCGATGTCCGGGCGTGGGCCACCTGCCGGGCCGCCCGCGACGGGCTGATGGGCTCCATGGTGACGGCCATGGTCCGGCGCACCGGTGAAAACAGCAGCGGTCCGAGGAAGTCGGGGGTGACCTCGACCCTGGGCCACTCGGCGATCCAATAGGTGGTGTGCCAGGTCCCGTCGGTTCGGACCGCGTCCCACGTCGCCTCGGTGGCCGTGGGCCACGGCCAGGCCAGCGACGGCTCCACCGGCGCGGCCCGGGGCCGTCCTCTCCGCCCGGCCGACGCGTCGCTCGGCGCATCCAGGTCCGCCAGCGTCGATCCCGCCTCCCGGCACAC
>DASZLD010000189.1:0-7033 GCA_035552655.1 Acidimicrobiales bacterium | reverse complement strand
CCAACTCCGCTCTGGCTCCGAACTAGTGATATGAGCCAAACCACACCACTGGAGAGTCGCGGAACGGATCCTCGCCCGTCGAGATTGGGGGGCCGGATGGTAAGCCTCATGGGTTCGCCCGGTCCGATCGTGAGTGGACTGGCGTGGATCGGTGCCGTTCTGTTGGTGCTGTCTGCGGGCATCCATCTCCATTTGTGGTCACAGAGCTATCAGCACATCCCGACCATCGGCCCACTCTTTCTGGTCCAGGGGATCGTCGGCATGGTCCTGGCCGTCCTGGTCGCAGTATTCCGGCGGCTGGTGGTGCTGGCCGGGGCCGCACTGTTCGCCATCGGCACCATCGGTGGTCTGTTGCTCTCGGTGTACGTCGGCCTGTTCGGCTTTGAGGACAGCCTCAGCGCTCCCTACGCCACGTCATCACTGATCGTCGAGGCCATGGCCTTCGTGGTGCTGGCCGGCGCGACGGCGTTGACACTGGTCCTGCGCCGCGAGGTCCTGGTCCACGGAAGGCCCACCGTCACTCCTGCTGGATGAACCGCCGGTACTGATGCCGACGTTCGTCGATCTCAGCCTTCGTCGGTCGGCTCCCCGCGCTCGGTGTTGGGTAGACCCCGCCGCCAGTAGGCCTTGGCCGAGACCTGGTCCGGGTCGAGTCCCCGCTCGACCAACGCCTGTTGGAGGGCACGCACGACCCGGCTCTCGGCGGCAACGTAGACGTGACCCCTTCCCGTCGGCAGGTCGACGGCTGCGACCGCCTCGAGCAGGAGGGAGGCGTCGCCGGGCACCGAGCGCCCGAGCCGGTGTAGCCAGTTGAGGTCGAGCGCCTCGACCTGATTGGTACCGAGCTCCTGTTCGTCGGCGGGCGAGTCGACCTCCAACAGCGCGGTGGCGATGGATGCCGGCCCCAGGGCTTCGAGCATGGCCAGGGCACCGGGCAGTCCGGTCTCGTCGCACACGAAAAGGTGCCAGTCGGCCTCATTGTGCAACGTGATCTTGCCCCGGGGGCCGATGGCGTCGATGCGGGCACCGGCCTGGACGGACCGGATCCAGTCAGTCCCGGGTCCGGTCCCGTGCAGGGACACGTCAAGGGTTACGGCCGGAGTTGCCGTGTCCAGCTGGCGGATGGTGTAGCGGCGGTTGACCACCTGCTCGCCGTCCTGGGGCACCCGCAGCATCAGGTCCTGACCGGGCTTGTAGCGGAGATCGCCGAGACCAGGGGCGGTGAGGACCAGCCGGTGGAGGCTGGGTGTGAGGGGCCCGGCATCGATGACCTCGAGGTGCCAGAGGGATGCGTCGGCCAGGGGCCCACCAGGGCGGCCCACAAGGTCCAGTAGTCGATCGGGGGTCATATCAGGAACACTCCGTGTGGTACGTGGCCCCGCCGACTGATTGCCGACGGGCCTCTTGTACGCACCCTAACGGTCAACCGGTGACGAACGGTCATGGGGACTAAGCCGCAGATTGGCTCGGGGTATAGCTTGGGCAACACCTTCAACAGTGAGGGTCGCCCAGTAGAACCGGTCTTGCCTGTCGTGATTGTGGCACCTGCTGTCTCCAGTCCATGAGCCGCCGACGCGTGAGCGCGGAGCAACGGGGGGAGCCAAGAGTGATGCGGGTCCCCTGGTGGTCCTTGGTCTCGGCCGCTGCCGGACCGGTTCTACTCGTCGGCGGCTGGACGCTGGCCGAGTCTCGGCAGCCGTCGAATTACGACCCCGTCCATGACACGATCAGTGCGCTCGCCGCTCAGGGGGCAACAGACCGGTGGATCATGACGTCGGCGCTGGCCGGGTTGGGCGCCTGCTATCTGATCACCGCGGCGGGACTGGCACCGGCAAAGCCGGCCGGACGATACGTCCTCGCGGTCGGAGGGGTGGGAACCGTGTTGGTTGCCGCCTTTCCCCAGCCGATCGAGGGAAACTCGGTGGCGCACACCGTTGCCGCCACCGTTGCCTTCGTCGCCCTGGCCGCCTGGCCTGCCTGTTCGGCCCGAAGACGACCGGGCCCGGTACTGCTGACGCCGAACGCCTCAGTCGTGGCCACACTGGGCCTGCTCGGGCTGGTGGGGTGGTTCGCGCTGGAGCTTCATGGCGGCCAGCGCGGACTGGCCGAGCGCTTTGCCGCCGGCGCCGAGGCTCTGTGGCCGCTGGCTGTTGTCTTCTCCGCCCGGCGATCTCTCCGCCGGAAGGCCGAAGGATCAGCGAGCTGCGCCGGCGCGGGTCTCGAGGGGTCCTGAGCTGACTACTTCTTGTCCAGGCTGGGGAACGTGACCTCTTCGAGGAGGAGGTGAATGGCTGCGGCTACCGGAATAGCGATCACGGCCCCAATGAGCCCGAGCAACGTTCCTCCGATCAGGACGGCCACGATGGTCACGCCGGCCGAGATGCTGACCGTGTGACGCATGACCCGAGGGGTGAGCAGGTAGTCCTCGATGAGGCGATAGGCGATGTAGAAGCCGGCGGTGGCAACGGCGATCGGGATGCCCTTCGACAAGGCCACCAGCGACACGATGATGCCGCCGATGGTGGATCCGACCATGGGGATGAGGTCCAGGATGGCCACCAGCAGGCCCAAGAGGACCGCATAGGGGACCCCGAAGATGGCGAGCCACACGGTGGTCAGGACGCCGGACACGACTGAGGTGACGAGGTTCCCGAGGACGAATCCTCCAACCCGAGAGAAGATCTCGTCGGTCAGTGCCGTCACCCGCGGTCGCCGGGTAAGAGGGACGGTGCGCAGGCCGAACTTGCGGATGCCGGGCAGCGCGGCCAGGAAGTAGACGGTCAGCACGGTCACAACGCTCACGGCCGTGAGGGCGGAGATGATGGCCTTGCCTGCTCCCACCAGTCCACCGACGGTCGATGAGCTGATGAGCTTGCTCGGTGAGAACGTCTTTATCTGGTTGTTGAAATGGAACTTCTTGGCCAAGTGTCCGACCCACCCGCGGCCCGTCTTCACATCATGGACGTAAGTTGGGATCCGGTGAGTCAGGACCTGGATCTCCTTGGAGATCGGTCCGATTGCGGCGGCGGCGAAGGCGGCCACCATCGCCACCAGGACCAGTACGACGACCACGACCGCCATCCAGCGACGGAGACCGCGCTGCTCGAGCCATACCACGGCCGGGTCGAGTCCAATGGCGATGAAGAGTGCGAGCAGCACCAACGACAGCACTTCTCCAGCGTCGAAGACGGTGCGGACGATGAGAAAGGCAACAGCAACCCCGAGCGCGCCGGTGAGCCCGAAGAAAAAGGGAGATCGCCGATCGAAGGGACGTCCGGGCCGCCCGAGATCTCGCGCCTCCTTTTGTCGTGCCTCGTCATCCAAGTCACTGTGTTCGAACGCGGAGACATCTGAGGTACTCGTCGTCACTGTTGGCCAATCAACGGTAGAACCAGTCGTTACCAAGCAGCATTGCCATTGCGTCAGAGCTCCCCGTCGTATGTGCCGCAATTTGCTGCACGGGTCATTCCCGCTTGCACAGGGGCCGAAACGTCCACCGAGGACGCGACGACACCGTCTGGGGGAAAAGTCAACGGCTATCGTCTCGGACGTGAAGCGACGGACGGGCGCGGTGGGCAATCGTCCTCGCAGGGCCCGCCGCCGGGCGTGGCGGGGAGTCATGACTGCTGCGGCTGGCGTCATGGGGATTGTCCTCATAGTTCCGTTGACCCTGACTTCGGCTGGAACCACGCCGCCCGCTGAAGCTGCTGTGTCGGCTCACGAACCCAGCTACTTGGCGCTGGGAGACTCGATCACGTTCGGGTTCCGGGAGGGCTCGACGGTCCCACCGCCTGCCTATACCGACGCCCGGTCGTTCGTCGGATATCCCGAGGACGTCGGTGCGGCGCTCGGCTGGCGTGTGGTGAACGCGGCTTGCCCGGGGGAGACGGCAGCCAGCTTCATTAACGTGCGGGCGTTGAGTAACGGTTGTGAGACGTTGGCTACTGGTCGGCCCGGCTACCGCGGCAGCTTCCCGCTGCACGTGACATACCGCGGTCCGCAGTTGCGATACGCGGTCACGTATCTTCGGGCCCATCCCGAAACGAAGTTGGTTTCGCTCATGATCGGCGTGAACGACCTCTTCGCTTGCGTGGCCACCACCGCAGATCACTGCACATCAGAACATGGCGAAGTGCTGGGCAAGATCGCAGACGATGTCGCTCACATACTGGGCACCATCCGCAAGAGTGGCCGCTACACCGGACAGATCGTCGTCGTGAACTACTACTCCCTGAGCTCCGCCGACTCTGTCGGCAGTGCGGCATTGTTCGATGACACGGGCATCGCGCAGCTGAATGCAGCAGTCGACCATGCCGCCGCCCCGTTCGCCGTCACCGTCGCCAGTGGTGAGGGTGTCTTCCAGTCCGCCGCACTGCAGTCCGGCGGTGATTCGTGTGTGGCCGGACTGCTCACTCAGCTCAAGGGGGGCGGCTGTGGCATCCATCCCAGCGTCGCCGGCCAGGCGGTTCTGGCTCTTGCCGTGGAGCGGGTGATTCGGCTCTAGGGGCGCACCAACCCTCTGACCTGGATCGATCCTGTGGGAGGATGCCTGTGAGGGAAGGGGGCCGAGTGGTTTCTACGAGCGGAGACTCCTTGAATGGGGCGAACCGTAGGCGTTGGGGAAGGATCATCAACGTAGGTGTTGCCGTGGGCGTGGCGCTCGGAGTGCTGCTGCCCTTCGTTCTCAGCGACTCGCCAGCACATGCCGCTCCGAGCGCCGGTTCCACTCAACGGCGAGGGGGAAACGGCACGGGGGTGCGACTATCCCCTCGGCCGAGAGGCGTCGCCATTGCATCGTCGGGGCAGAAATCCTTCGTTGGCGGGGAAACGGGCGTGTGCAAGGTCCCGATTCGGGATTCCTATGATCGGAACGAATGGTGGGAACAACCCCAATGCATTCACCTCTACCAGTCGGACCCCGACACGTGGCTGGTGACCATCCGCAACGCCGGCTCCGTGCCCGTCTTCTTGAACGAAGAATACGGGCCGTTTTGGAACGGCGAGACCATCATCCTTCCCAACCAGACCAAGCTCGTGCCCCTGTGGGCGAACGCGGTGGTGCGCACTGGCGCTTGCTGGATCGGCCCGGGCGGACCAGGGACCTGCCAAGCAGGGCCTGCAAATCAGGTGGCCGATCTCCACGTCGAGCGCTGGGTGAACGCCACCCACTTCCGAGAACTTTGGTTTCGTGAAGAAAGCCGGCAACAGATTCCGGAATACGAAGGGAACGTGGTTGCCACCAACACCAGTGAGTTCCCGGTTGAGCTGTGGTGGTTGCTCCGCGGCCACAACAACTGGGTGACCATCCCTCCGGGTGGGCATACCCAATCGATCCCTCCCGGACAGACCGTGCTCGGTAGGAAGAATTTCGGTACTGGCGCGGCAGCGCGGGTCACATTCGCTCCCACGGGCGGCCACGACGAGACGTACTTGCTCCTCACTCCCGGGGGCGGAGGACCCGGCGATACCTATGCCGAGATGACCTGGCTCGGCGGCTCGTGGTGCAGTGTGCGCCTGGAAGACCTCGGTCCATCGTCTGCGATCTTGAACACTTGGTACCCCCCGGGGACGTACCCGTTGGCGCCACAGAGCGGGCCGGGTCTGTCATTGCAGGTCCACCAGTCAGGGACACTGACTATGAAGGCGGGCACCATCGTCATCACCGGCCAGGTCGGATTGGGGGCGCCTGGATCCTTCACCACCCTGAGGGCGACCAACTGGAAGAACTGCTCCTGACTCACTGCGTCCTAGAGCTATGTGCCGCGGTAGCGTCGAAGAGCGAATGCGACCACGGGGCACTGGCCATCGAGTAGGCGTCGGCGAATGACGCTGGAACGAACCGACAGTCGAATTCGAACGGGGGCGGCCACATGAAACTGTACTTTGACGACGAGTCCCTCGACGGCCAGCTCCAGCGAAGCATCGGCAAAGCCGATTCGGGCATGGCCAACGTCGGCGAGTGCCTGGCCATTGCCGAACAGATCATCGTTGGCGATCGCGACAGCTGGCACAGAGCCTGGTCACGTTTCGCATCCAGTTTGGTCGACCAGGCCGATGAGGCCATTGCCTCAGGTCATCGGGCGAGCGCTCGCAGCTCACTGCTACGCGCCGCCGAGTACTTTCGGCAATCGTTCTTCCTCCATCGAGACGACCTGGGTGGAGACGAATTCCGAACTGGGTACGCGGCGAGCGTGAGGGCCTTCCAGACTGCACTCCCGTTGTTTGATTATCCCGCCGAAATCCTGTCCGATGGTCTTTCCGGTTACCTGTTCGCCCCCCGAGCCGCGGACGGGCGGCTAGCAACCATCCTCCACATCGGAGGCTATGACGGAACGGCCGAAGAGTTGTTTGCATCAGTCGCTCCGGCCCTGGACCGCGGCTATGCGTTTGCGGCGATTGATGGTCCAGGTCAGGGTGCAATGCTGTACGACCAGCGCATACCCATGCGGCCGGACTGGGAGAACGTCGTCCCGGGGATGGTCGATGCGTTGATCAAGCACCCACAGGTCGACCCGGATCGGCTCGTCCTGGTCGGCCGGTCGTTTGGGGGATTGCTGGCCCCGAGAGGAGCATCGGAAGAACATCGCTTGGCGGCCATGATCGTAGATCCCGGTCAGTTCGACCTGGGGGTGGCACTGATCGGTCGGCTTGGCGATCTCGGCAAGCAGGTGGACGATCCGGCGGCAGACAGCCAGTTCGAGTCATTGCTCACCATTCCGGCTCTCAAAGCGCTCCTGGCCCCTCGAATGGTCACCCATGGCCTTACCAGTGTCCGTGAGTATTGCCGCGACGTTCTTCGCTATAGCAATAGAGAGTCGGCTGCGGCAATCACCTGCCCCAGCTTCGTGACCGACAACGAGACCGACCAAGTGTCGACCGGGCAAGGGAAGGCTCTCTTCGAACAGCTCACGTGTCCGAAGAAGTTTCGATTGTTCACCAAAGCCGAAGGGGCAGAAGGCCATTGCGAGGGCCTGGCTCCGGTGGTGTTTTGGACGGCCGCCTTCGACTGGTTGGACGACATCCTGACCTGATC
>DASZLD010000188.1:0-23392 GCA_035552655.1 Acidimicrobiales bacterium | reverse complement strand
CCCGAACATGTCGAGGCGGAAGGAGCGCAGCGCGTCCTCCTCGAGGTTCTCGAGGCGGGAGACAAGCCGCTCGTTGGCGATCACGCTCTCTGCCGCCTGGTCCCCGGGAGCACGGCTGTTCCAGGAATCCCACACCGGCTGAAACGCCGATTGGTCGGGGGCGTCCCCGCCCCCAAGGCCGGCGTCGACGAAGAGGGAGAAGATCTCAGCCTGGCTCCCCAGATGGGACAGGACGTCGGCGATGGTCCACTCGGCAGAGTACGACCGGGCACCAAGGTCAGCGGGCGACAAGGCCCGAACCTGGGCGGCCACGCGGTCGTGTGAGCGGCGAACGCTCCGCAGCCAGGGCCCCGGGTCGGCTACCACGACAGATCTCCGAGCAAGGCTGGCACCGTTGCCGGCGACAGGGAACGGCGGCGACGACGGGCGGTCTCACAGGCTCAGCGGCCGGATCGGAGCGGCCACCAGCGCCGGGTCGCTCTGCCAATCGACCCCGGGCACGTCGACGTACAGCTCGATCTCGTTTCCGTCGGGATCGAGGATGTACAGGCTGTGGGTCACGGTGTGGTCGCTGGCCCCCACCACCTCGACGTCGTTGGCTTCGAGAACCTTGAGGGCCTCCCGGAGCTCATCGTCGCTGTCGCCGACCTTCAAGCCGAAGTGGTACAAGCCGACACGGCGTCCGGCCGGAACGGCTTGCGCCTGTTGGCCGACCTCGATGAGCAGGAGCTCGTGATGGGTCCGCCCCGAAGGAGCTGAGAAGGCGGCAATGCCTACCGGGGTGTCCTCGGGCATGGGGATGATCTGGCGCCATCCGAGAACGTCACGGTAGAAGGCAGCCGAGCGTCCCACGTCGTGGACGTAGAGCACCAGATGCCCGAGTTCCTTTACTTCCATAGGGCTCCTCTGCGGGAATGTCGACCGTTGGTCAGCCACCACAAGCGTAGGCGAGGGACGTTCAGCGCGGTGCAACGGATTCGGTCCGAGGGCGCCGAGCCTCGGATCATGGCATTTGCGGGCCGGACGGACGAGGGGCGGGGCTTCGGCCGCCCGTTGGTCGGCTGCGCAACCTGGAAGTACGACTACGGTCGGGATATGCATGATGATGGCGGGAATGGCGCTGCCGACTGCTTGAACCGAGTGGGGACCGAGCCTCGCCTCGCCGAAGAAGAGAGCATCTGGCGATTGGCCACTGCGTTGTCCAGCGCGACCACCGCCGTGGATGTGGCATCAGCGCTGGCTGAAGAGGGACCACAGGCAGCAGGTGCCACCCTGGCCAACATGGCCCTCCTCGACCCCCCACACCAGGCGGGTACGACTGGTGCACCGATCAACTATCGATCCTAAAGTCGCGGCCAAATGGGCCGAGTTCGATATCAGCGACTCCACACCAGTCTGCGAGGCGATGCTGACTGGACGGGCGGTGCTGCACAGGTCCCTGGATGTGATGCGGGAGCGGTACCCTCACATGCAGGCTGACTCTCGCGCCGTATCGTTAGGTGCGACAGCCTCGTTTCCGTTGACCACAGCAGGTGGGATCTCCATCGGAGCTGCAGGGTTCGGTTGGCCGGACTCGCAACGATTCGACGCTACACAAGTGCGGCGCCTCGAGCTCATTGTGCATATGGCTGCGCAATCGCTGGAACGCGCCGTCCTCTATGAGCGTGAGCAGCAAGAAGCAGCGGCTCGTGAACGGGCTGATGCCCAGTTGTTCCAAGACGCTTGTCTACCCCGGGTGTTACCCGAGAGCGAGGGACTAGAACTGGCCGCTGTCTATCTGCCGGCCAGTGACGCCACGATGGGTGGAGACTGGTACGACGTGTTCCCAGTGGAGGGCGGGACGTGTCTCGTCATTGGCGATGTGGCTGGTCATGGCGCGGGATCCGCCGCGGTGATGGCTCAGCTCCGCAATGCGGTCAGGGCGTTTGCCGACGACGATCCGTCCCCTTCTCGAGTCGTGACTCGGCTGAACCGAATGATGTGCCGACTTCTCCCGGGCGAGACGGCCAGCGCCACTGTGGCCGTGTGGGATCCGGAAAAAGGGACAATACTGAGAGCCAATGCCGGGCACCCGCCTGTCTTGCGCTGCAGAGTGGGTGAGTTCGAGTACCTGTCTCGGCCAGAGGCCGGTCTATTGCTCGGCGTCGAACCGAGTTGGATCTATGAGGAGGAGATCAAGGTCCTCCGGCCGGGAACCACGATGCTCTTCTACACCGACGGTCTGGTTGAAATGCGAGATCGCAGCCTCGATGATGGAATGAACCAGCTACGGGCCGTCGCCGAACGAAGCGGCGACCTGGAGCCAGCGGCATTATGCGAAGAAATTCTCAGCTGGAGGAGGCGCATCTTCCGGCTGGAGGACGACGTGTGCCTGCTGGCGGCCAGGCTTACCCACGCTCGTCGCTAGGAGCCAGCTCTCGGGAAGGGCGTCCCCTCCGACCGGCTCGCCATGTCGCGATCACCGCAGCGCCGACCGCAGCAGTGGGCAGCTTTCAGCCAACCCCGCCGCTCTGGATCGGACGCTTGGCTGTTTCGATGGCTTCGACCTCGGGTACTGAGGCGCAATGGGTACGTCGCCATGCGGAACCGGGCTCGTTTGTCAGTGCGGCACCCGATTGGTGCAGTTCCGGTAGTGGCGGTAACCCTCCCCGACAGGGCGGGAGCGATGCTCGTGGCCGACCCGAATCGGCCGCCGCTTGATGCCAGTTATGCCACCAAGGTGGCACTGGTCCTCGTAGCACTGTGCCCGTTCATCGTGGTCACCACGGCGACCACGCTCCTCGGGCCGGTTCTGGTCGTCGACCTGCACACCACCAAGCTGGCCTTGCAGATCGCCAACGGCATGGCCAATGCCGGATACGCCTTCGGGGCGGTCCTGGCCGTCGCCTTCCTGAAGCGTCGGGCGCCTCGGCGCTTGTTCATGGCCTATGAGGGCGGTTTCGTGCTGGGTTGCGTGCTCACCGCTATCTCATCGAATGTCGGTGTCTACGGCGCCGGACGAGTGCTGCAGGGGTTCTTCACCGGGCTGCTCTTGGTCGCGGCCCTCCCGCCCCTGGTGACGAAGTTCCCGGTGGCCAAACTATCGGTCACCGCCGCGGTGGTGGACGTGGGCCTGTTCGGGGCGACAACCCTCGGACCATTGGTCGGTGGTATTGCCGCCAGTCACCACGCCTGGCGCACGGTGTTCTGGATACTCGGCGGAATCGGCGTGCTCGCGTTACTCATCGCCTACCTTTCCGTGGAAGAGGGCCGCCCTCTGGATCCGAGCGGTCGGCTGGACAAATCGGCAGTCGTGCTCGCCGCTGCAGGTACCTTCCTCCCGTTCTTTGCCGCCGCCGAGCTCACGGCCGAGCCCCCAACCAGTCCCCTTGTCTACGGAACCCTCATCGTCGGCGTCGGGTCCCTGGTCACGCTGCTGGTGGTCGAGTACCGCCGACCCGACCCGCTCACGCCTGTCCGCCTACTGGCCCACACGTTTCCGATCATCGGGATCGTGGCGGCCATGGTCACCGGGGCGGCCGCCGTGGCCCTGCTCGAGCTGGTCCAGACCTTCCTGGTTCAGAGCCAGCACGTTGACGTGCTGCGTGCGGGACTGACGCTCTGGCCTCAAGTTCTCGGGGTCGCCGTGGCGTCGGTCGTCTTCGGAGCCATGTTCCGGCGGCGCGGCCTGCCCCTGCTCGTCCTGGCCGGCGCCGCCGTCCTCGGGGCCGCGGCGATTGCCATGGCCACCGTTGGCCTCCCGGCCGGACAGGTGGTAATCCTTCTCGTCGCCGCCGCTATCGGGCTCGGTGCGGGAACGACCGTCTCGCCGGGCCTGTTCCTGGCCGCGCTGTCGTGCCCGTCGTCTGAGCTGGGTCCAGCGTTCGCCCTCGTCGAATTGCTTCGCTCCGAGGCCGCATTCTTGTTCGCACCGATCGTTCTCCGTATCAGCCTGAGCCATGGCATGTCGCCGAGCGCGGTGAATCATGGCGTGTCCGACGGTGGCCTGGTCACCGCGATCATGCTCGGGATCGGCGCGGTGATATGTGTGGCGCTGTGGGTCACGGGGGGAGCCCGGTTCCAACGGCCGGATCTCCATGGCTGGCTGGACGACGGCCGTGAGGCCCTTCGTTCGCCGGCGGTTGCGGCCAGGTATCGGTGACGCCGCCCCTCTCCTCAATGGCCAGGCCTATGCCGGGGATCTCGCTGAACCTCGTGGACGGTGGTCCAGGTTCCATTGCCTCCGAGGGTGTTCTCGTTCTGGCTAGTCGGGTTCAGCCAGGAAGGGTTTCGCCTCCGATGGGTGCCAGTACCTCGCCCGAGTAGTAGCTCGACAGCGAGCCGGCGGCGAAGAACACATACGAAGGGGCGATCTCGTCGGGTTGAGCGGGTCGTCCCATGGGGACGTGTTGGCCGAATCCTGCTACCCGGTCCTTGTCGAACGTCGCAGGGATGAGCGGCGTCCACACCGGTCCGGGAGCAACGGCGTTCACCCTGATCCCGCGCTCTTGCAGTGACTGCGCCAGCGAATAGGTGAAGGCCAAGATCGCCCCCTTGGTGGCGGCGTAGTCCATGAGGGTGGCATTTCCCCTCAGCCCGTTGATCGACGAGGTGTTAATAATGGCCGCTCCGTCCTTCAGATGGTCAAGGGCCGCCTTGGTCGTCCAGAAATAGCTGTGCACATTGACTCGGAACGTGTGCTCCCACTGCTCGGTGCTGATCTCGGACAGGGACCCTCTGGGCTGCTGCGTGCCCACGTTGTTGACCAGCACGTCGATCCCGCCTAGCTCGGTCACGGTTCGTTCAACGGTCTCGATGCAATGGCCTTCAACGGCTAGGTCGCCGGGAAGGGCCAAGCACTTCTGTCCTGCCTTGTCGACCAGCGAGCAAGTACGGACCGCGTCCTCGTTCTCGGACAGGTAGGCGAGGGCGACGTCCGCCCCCTCCTTGGCGAAGGCCACGGCCACTGCCCGTCCGATACCCGAGTCGCCTCCGGTGACGAGGGCACGCCGCCCCGAGAGGAGCCCCCGGCCCTCGTAGTCCCGCATCTCATCCTGTGGTGCGGGATCCATGGCCGCCGAGCGACCGGGATACGACTGAGCCTGTCCCGGTATGGCCGATGCCTGGTCCGTGTCAGGCGCTTCGTTGTCCATAGATCAATGACCTTCCCTCCGGTGTCCTGGGTTCGAACCAGGCTCCGTTTCCTTGGTTGCGTGATCTCTGAGCTGAGCGCCACATACCCGGCGAGCACGTCGTCAAACCGGAGCAACCGGCTCTTGTCATTTCGTGTTGGAATGTCCAAGGACAGACCAATGCTCGCGGCGTGAACCCAACTGTCCCTCGGCACGCCTAAGATGACTACTGGGTTGAACAACCAGCCGTAAATTGCTCACTCGGAGTAGTTGACGTCCCACGCAAGAGAGGGATGCTTGATCGAGTCAGGGGCGGTTCGGCTGGATGTCAGACCAATTGTCTGGTTTCTTCGTGACGACGGGGCCGGACGGATCACGTCCTGGCGCTTCAGTGGTCGCAGTGCACGGCGACGTGGATATGGCCACGGCGCCGGCTTTGAGGGCTCGGGTGACCGAGGCGTTGAGTGGAAGACCGCAGGTCCTGCTGTTCGATCTCGCCGCCATGACCTTCATGGACTGCAGCGGCGTCGGCGTGATTGCCTATGCCCGCAACCGGCTTTCTGGGGACTGCCAGGTCATCCTGCGGTGCCCCACTCGCCTGGTCCGGCAGGTACTCGAGTTGACTGGCATGGACGGCCCGTGCGTCATCGAGGACTAATTTCCCTAGGGGGGATCTGAGCCTGTTGCATGTGCGGAGGCTGGACACCCAGGCCCGTTTCGCACGAGCGTGAACCAGACCGCTTTGCCCACATCGGATGGCGTGACGCCCCAGTCATCCGACATGGCCGCAACTAACGGCAAGCCCCGCCCGTGACCAACCCGCCCCTCCGCCTCGCTGAGGACCGGCAATTCGCTGCTTCCGTCACTAACGGACACGGTGATGATCTGGTCGTGGACTTCCACCGTTACCTCGGTCGGGGCGCGGCCGTGCAGGACAGCATTGCTTACCAGCTCGCTCGTCAGCAGCTCGGCCACGCCGATCTGTAGGGCCGGAATGCCATGCAGAGTTGTCCGAACGAAGCTCCTCGCGGTGGACGCGCTAAGCGCCTCGTTCGGGAATCGCCTGGTGGCCAGCACCGGCATGGGTCAGCTCCGTCGCTCCCGCGCTGTGACCTACAACCGAGGAACACCACGGAATCTACCCTGCCGATGGGCCGGCAAGCTCCAGGACAGTAGTCCTTCCGACTGCTCGTGGCCGGCGGTCGCTGCTGGGCAGCACTTCGCTGGCCGCCCTGATCAGTGCAGGACGGATCATGCCAACTCGATCGGTCCTCGGTGCAAGCTCACGGATACTTCGGGTCCAGACGCGCATCGGTCCACTGACCCGGATCAGTAGACCGATGCTGACGTCGACTCCTTTGGTCTAAAGGTCGACGCTCGAAAGAGCGTAGGCTACGGGCTTCCTTGAGTTAGCCACATGTCCTTCGACCCGATGGGACAAGCAACTGGCTCATTCGTTTGAGTCAGGAGCAGCCGTGGCTGATGACCCAGGAGCACTGGGTGACGGCTTCGCCGCGCTCGCCCAGTTTTTCATCAACGACGGAACCCTCGGCGACACCCTGCTCAAGGTGGCACAGCTCGCCTGTCAGGTAACAGATGCCGACATGGCCGGGATCACCATGCTGGTTGATGGCAAGGTTGAGACCGGTGTCTTCACCGACCCGGAGGCACCGCAGATCGACACCGCTCAGTATGAAACGGGAGAGGGCCCTTGTTTGGACGCCTTCCACCATCAACGGGTGAACCGCATCGACGTCACCAGCGAGGATACCCGCTGGCCTGACTTCTCCCAGACGTGCGTTGCCCACGGGATTCAATCGACGCTTTCGATTCCCATCGTGGCTCGAGGCGAAGGATTCGGAGCACTCAACCTTTACTCCCGGATCCCTTCTGCCTTTGACAACAACAGCGTGAATCGGACGGAGGCCTTTGCCCGTCATGCCGCCATCGTCCTGGCCAACACCCAGATATATTTGGACGCCGTTCAACTCAACGAGAATCTCAATCAAGCGCTGAAGTCCCGCTCGACCATTGACTATGCCATTGGCCTGGTGATGGCGGCCGGGGGGCGCAGCCCCAACGAGGCGTTTCAGGTCTTGGTACGAGCGTCCCAGCGCGAGAACCGCAAACTTCGCGACGTCGCCGAGGAGCTGGTGATCCAAGCGACACTAAGGAAGAACGTCGGGCCCGTGTGACTTTCGCACGCTTGCTTCGCCACCCCTGCTTACGCTGTTCTCCAAGCCGACCGGGCCGCCGATACCTGCTCTGGTCAGCGCATCGTTCACCGCGGGGATCGGTGGCCTGGGCGTAGAGGCTATTAGCGGCTACCGTCGCCACTATGGAGAGGGACGCGCCGACCGAACTGGCGGCTACGTTCGGCGAGGTTGCTCGGGCACTTCTGGCCGAACAGGGTGCTCCGGCAACTCTGCAGAGGATCGTGGTGTTGGCCGTCCGCACCATTGACGCCTGTCAGTACGCAGGTATTTCCATGATCGAGCGCCACCAGGTCACATCGCCCGCCTCGAGCAATGAAGTGCCCACGATCGTGGACCGGATCCAATCGGAGACGGGTGAGGGTCCCTGTGTGGATGCCATCAAAGAGCATGAGGTCTTCCAGACTGGCCAACTGTCTAGTGAAGACCGTTGGCCCAACTTCTCCCAGCGGGCCAACGCCGAAACGGGCGTCGAGAGCGTCCTTTCCTTTCGGCTCTTTGCCGACGAGGAAACCATGGGCGCTCTGAACCTCTATTCCGTTGAATCCGATGCCTTCGGTGCCAACGACGTCGCCGTGGGAGCGGTCTTTGCCACCCATGCCGCGGTGGCTTGGAAGAACTCTCGCATGGTTGAGAATCTTGCCGCCGGGATGAAGAGCCGGCAGATGATCGGTGAGGCGGTCGGCCTCATCATGGCTCGGCAGGAGATCTCGGAGGATGAGGCCTTCTCGGTTCTCCAACGTGCATCCCAGCGCATGAACGTCAAGCTGCGGTTGCTGGCCGAGCAGCTGGTTCATCCGGACCAGGCGATACCAAAGAGCGATACTTGAGCCCGATTCTTCGGGTCGAGCGTGAGGTTGTCAGCGAGCAGCTCTGATCCCACAGGGCTTGTCGGAGGAACCCGGTCGACCATTACCTGCTGTGGGTCGGACCCCGCAGGACCTGCCGTTGCCACGTCGGTGGGGGGATCACGACCGACGGTGACGGACGCCAGTATCCGAGCGGCCCTCCAGGCACTAGCCACCGGTCGCCTCCACGTTGTCCTTCTCCGGGCTGCCGTTGGAGGGGGTGAGTGAGGCCTTCGGCCGTCTCACCGATCGATCGGTCCTGGGAAAGCTGGCGCTGGACCTCGCGGGTTGACGAGCCGAAACTCTGGGCTAGGGGAACTGGTGCCGGCAAGCACCTGCCGGCCACCCGCTCGCCGCCACCCCAACGGTCACAGGTTGAGGGTCGTTGTCTGCATCTGGGAAGAGCGAGTCACCGCCCCGGGTGCCTGACCGCCTCCGACTTGTACTGGGCCCTACGATCAGCTCTCAGTTCGACGGTCGCAGGCCACGGCCAGGCCGGAGCGGCTGTGTGGGCAGGCCACCTCCGGCAGCCATCGCCACGGCCAGCTCGCCCACGGTGTCGAGGGAGGAACGGCTGGGTTTCCATCCGAGCTCCTTGGCTGCGTGGTGCGTGTCGAGTAGAGGAGATCGGAAGGCCAGGTCGAACCAGCCCGGTTCGGTCGGCTGCAGGCGGAGGTGCCATCCGAGTGCCGCAGCGCCACGAGCGGCCTTCGGGCCCACGGGGAGAACATGGAGATCGAATTGGTGGCCGATGGCCGCTGCGTCGACAGCCTTCTCGGCCGTGATGTTGTAGGGGCCGGTGACCGAACCGAGGAGGGCCAGTCGATATGCCTCGGCCACATCGTCGGTATGGACAGCCTGGACGATGAGCCCGAGCACGTCGGGCACGACCGAGAACCGGGCGATGGGGGCGGCCATCATAGGCAGCCAACGGCCGAGGAAGAGCCGCTGGATCTCGGAAGCGGCATCGGCCTTGAACGTAAGGGCGGGACGAAGCCGGACCAGGCGAACCAATGGATGCTCGTATTCGAATCGGTCGAGCAGGCGCTCCACATATGCCTTTTGCTGCGAGTACAACGAGGTGGCAATACCGTCGGTGGGCCAGGTCTCGTCGACCTCCTGTCCCGGTGGTGCGGGCGAGTAGACGCCGAACGACGATGCGTACAAGAGGGCCTTGACTTCGGCGCGGGCGACGGCTTCGAAGACTCGGGCGGAACCGACGATGTTCACATCGTGCAATAGGTGCCGTTGCCGTTGTGGTTGCTGGAGCCAGGCAAGATGGATCACCGCGTCAGCATGTAGGAAATGGGGGAGGAGATCGTCGTTGGCCACGTCCACTTGGCGCCATTCGATGCCCAGGAAGTCGGGGTCCATGGGAGGACGACGAGCCAAGCCGACTACGTGGCTGATCGAGTTGTCCGTGGACAGACTGCGTACCACGCTGGTCCCTACGTTGCCGGTTGCACCGGTCACCACCACCCTCATGCTTCGCCTCCCGATCCGTCCAGCTTGGAGGCGATGTGCAAGTCCGAGCCGGACCCGTGCTCAGTCAACTCGTGCTCAGTCAACTCGTGCTCCCTTAACCGGACGGGGGCGGTCGAGCAGGTGGTCCCACCGAGTCAGGATCCAGCCGACGATGTGTCGCCCTTCTCGCCGGCGAAACCCTGTTGGATCGAGCTTGGTCGGGGCGTGGCGCCGCACGTAGTGAGCACTGTGCAATCCGGTCCGTTGATCCTGGGACAGAGATCGGTCGATTGTCGGGATGCCCTCGGCCAGCTCCCAGCTGATCTCGGGAACCACCACCTGGCGAAGGTCGTCAATTGCCGCATTGAAGTCTTGCGTCTTGTTCAGGTCGATGGGGCGAACGCCTCTGCCCATCAGATCGAGGGCATTGATGGCCTTGCGCCGCTCTTCAACCTCTCCCATCAGCTGTTGGCGGATCGCCGCCAGCTCCGGGATACCGGCGAGGGCATGCACCAGATCAGCCTTGGCTGCTTCCCGAAGAGAAATATGCCGAATCAGCCGCTTTCCTTGGTTGCCGTGATTGTAGCGATCGAGGACCGCGGGCCCGTGGGACTCGTCCAGCTCAGCGAAGAGAGCCATCAGCGCACCATCCTGATGAGCGAGGAGGTCCAACGAGTCGCCGCCCTTGTCCCTGGAATTGCGTCCCTTCCGCACCTCCGACCTCCCTGCTTGGAGCCTTCCGATCCTGGTTGCCTCGGCCGGCCTTGTGGCCGCCATCTCCCTGGTACCCAAATCCGGTGGTGATAACCGCTTCTCAAGGGACGATCACGGTTCGCCTCGACCGTTTAGGTGAAGACGACCGCACACAGGACCGAATGGTGCTGGGCGGAAGCGACGGCACCGTTAGCGCTGATGATAGAGATCCGACCGCCTCAGGCAACGACGTAGCGGTGGAGGAGGGCGAGCCGCTCGATCCCCACCGCATCGATCGCCCGGAGACCGTCGGCATCGATGACCAGCGGCGTGACCGGTGAGCACACGACCTGATCGAGCTGGACATCGAACGCCGCCACTGACGACGACATCAACTCCCCGCTCAAATGCCGGACCAGCTGCGGCTGTGAAGCGCCCAGTTGTAGGACGAGAAGGGAGGGTCCGGACCACCGCATGGGCACGGTCGGCGTTCATGTGGCTGACGCTGCCGGGGTGTCCTCGACGACCAGGAGGCTGGGCCGGGCCGAGTCGGGGATGATGTGTCCGCTTCCCGTCGCTGCACCCTCATCACCCGACCAGGGTGACGCCCCGCCCTACCGTTCTTGTGAGCTCCTAGCTGACGTCGTCGACGGCCTGGCGCACAGCCGCGTCAACGTCCTTGACGCTGACACCGAGCTCCCTGGCCACCCGCTTCTCGGCCTTCAGTGCCGCCTTGGCCAGTGCCGCGTCCACGGTGGAGTCCCCGACGACGACGAGCGCGGCTTGGCCGTCGTCGATGATCTCCCCGAATTCCTTGACGTCGGCCCGGGACATGCCCCGCCACAGGTGACCGCTAGCGCCACCAACAGCAGCGCCGACGATGGCGGTGACGACGATCGAGGGTGGGAAGAGGATGCCCACCACGGCACCGGCCGCGGCGCCGCCCCAGGCCCCGTGGCGGGTGGCGATCTCGTCTTTGTTGACATGGACCTTTCCAGCGCCGTCCTTGGACACCACGGCGCTGTCATAGGTCCCGATGGCACCGGCTGCGTGCAGTTCTCGCACGATTTCGTAGTCGGCCCGCGCCGAGGCTTTGTTCGGATAGGTCCCGATGAAGATGAAGACTCCGTCTGGCCGGACCATATAGCTGACTCGTCGCTCGTGGTGGGTGATTGGCGTCGGCCGTTGCGAAAGCCCGGCTTAGCTGGCGACGGCCTCTGTGCGCTCGGGCAACAACAGCACCGCTCCCACCAGGAATAGGACCGCCCCGGTGAAGGTACCGAGATTGCTGAGGGTCACATTGAACAATTCGCCGGTCTCCGGCACCACGTAGCTGGCGAGGGCGGAGGCTGCGAAGGCCACGGATCCGGCCAGGTTGACCAGGACGATCCACCAGGACACGTTGGACGTCTGCCACGCACCCCAACCGTGACAGACCTCGAACCAGGCCAGGACGCTGGCCGCCAGAAAACAGGCCGACCCAAGGACGTCCGGTCGCCATACGTGGTGCATGGCCGATCCGGTGCTGAGGTCGAGGCGGATGGCGTCGCCCGTGCTCACGTTGAAGAAGAGCGTTCCCGCCAGCTGGACGACAGTGGCCCACCAGTCGATGCGCCCCACTCCTAGCGAGAGGTACCGCCGCCAACCCGTACGGGATCCTTCCGGCGCGGCATCCACCATTTCCCGGTATTGCAGGAATGCAGCAACGGTGAAGAACAGAGAACCGACGAAGAAGGTGATGGAGTCCCCTCTGGGGCCCGCCAACGAGGCGAACCCAGGCACCGCCCCCACGGCGAAGAGGATGGAACCGATGGCGAACAGGATGGCCAACCACCAACCGCGGGCCCGTGGCGCCCACCAGGTCGAGGCATCAACGTCTGTGTCGAGGTGCTTACGGTGCTGACGGGATTCCCAGTGGACGAACGGCCCGTTGGATTCCTCGTGTTCCACCAGCGTGACAAATGGTCCGAATCCGCGCCGTCGAGCGTGGTCCGTCGCGCTCGAGTCCATGGAGGAGAGTATTGCCGTCAAGGTCGGCGCTGACATCGGCCTGGACCTGGTCGGCGCCCCGATGCCTTCATCGCCGTGGCGGTCAATCCAGTTTCTCGAGTGCCCGCCGCGCCTGCTCTAACCGACTGGTTGCGGTGCGGAGGGAACGAGCCTTGCCGTCCAGGTCCTTCTCGGCTTGTCGCAGCGCAGCCGCTGCCTTCTTGTCGGCCGCGGCCAGGTCCGCCAGTTGGTGCTCCAGGGCGGTGATGGCCCTTCGTGAGCGCTCTCGCTGCTCGCGTTGTTTACCCACGACGCGCTGCTGCGCATGGGCTACCTTCTTGGCCCGGTCGACAACACCCTGCGCCTTGGCCACGGTGTCTTTGGCGGCGCGTATCGTCGATGACGGCTCGGGATCAGGACGGCTGTCACCCTTCTTCCCCTGCTGGGCCGCCCCGGTCGAGACACGATCAGTCGAGCCCGGCGGGGCGGTGGCAACAGCACCGGACAGGTCCACGCGGCCGAGCCCCGAGTAGCTGATCGGGGTGACGAGCTGCCCCGACCGCAGCGCCTCGGCGGCGTCGGCGTCGGCCAGAGCAGCCTCGAGCGTCCCTTCCAGTTCGCGCACCGTTGACTCCGTTGGGGAGAGCCCGACATCCCGAGCGAGATCCTTGGCCTCCCCCACGAGACGGGTGAGCAACTGACGTCGTTCCTTGGAGAGCCGTCGCATGTCGGTGGCGGCGAATCGGCTTTGCGCCTGGCGCATCGTCTGGCCCAGCTCGAGCAGGGAGCGGATGTCGGCCCGGCGCCCACGCACCAGTATGTTGGCCAGCCATGCCCCCGACGTAGGCCGCCGCAGCTTCTTGACCGTGGCGGCGAGATCGGGGTCGCCGGCGTGCCGGGCTTCGGCCACATGCCTGTCCCGCGCCGACACGAACTCGGCCGGGAGCAAACCGTACAGCTCGTCGGCGATGGCGTTCAGCTTGGCGACCACGTGTCACCCCCGGGAGGGATCAGGAGCGTGCCCGGTGGAGCATGCCCACGAGTTCTCGGCGCACGCCATCGGCGTTGACCTGGTCGGTGCGGAAGCCGATGCGCAGCGCCTCGCGTCGATCGTTACCGAGATCGGCTATGACCTCGAAACCGTAGCGGTCGACCGCGGTCATCGAGGCGGCGACGACGTCGGTGCGCCCGGCATCGTGGTGGCACAGCGTGACCAGGGAATCGGCATGGTCGGCGTTCATGTGGCTGATGATGCCGGCGGCATCGGCCCACAGGGGGTCGGCCTGTGCCGTGGCGTAGGACTGGGGGTCGACCCAGCTCATGCGCCCGAACCCGCCCACGTAGCGGATCTCGGCCACTGCTAATCGGAGGCATCGGAAGTCGCCGTAGTCCACGTAGAAGGCGGCCGGGTTGGCGACCAGGTAGGCGGCCCGTGCGGCCGCGTGCTCATCCGGATCGGTGACCGACTCGGCCGTCCCCAGCAGGGTCACCCGTCCCGAGGCCAGGGGATCCGCTCCCGCCGGGGTGTCCTCGACGATGAGAAGGCTGGCCCGGGGATCGGCGTCGAGATTGTGGGTGTGCTCGGCCATGGTGCTCACGAAGAAACAGGGCTGTCCGGCCCGGTCCAGCCCGTAGGTGACCACCGAGCCGAACGGGGTCCCCGCCGGCCGGAGGGCAATGGTGGAGAGCGCCCCCCGTGTCTGGGCCGCGACCAGGGTGCGGGCCCGCTCGGCGTGGCTCGGTTCGGGCGGAGCGTCCCTTGTGTCCGGAAGCGGACCGTCGTCTCCCACCGAGTCGGGAATGATGTGTCCGCTGCTCATGTGCTCGGTCCTCCGCGGCCCACCGGCCCGTTCATCGGTCGCTCAGCTGAGGTCATCACCGGTGGAGGTGACGTCGGCTGACGCAAGCGCCTCCCGCACCGATTGAGCCAGGCCCGGACCGTCGAGCCCGAAGCGGGCCAGGATATGGTCGGGCTTGTCCTGGGCGATGAAGGTGCGGGGAATCCCAAGCACCGTGACCGGTGGGATCCGGCCCTCGGGCGAGGCGCCGGCCATGGCATCGGCCAGGAACATGCCGGCCCCACCATGGCGCATGCCGTCCTCGGCCGTCACCACCAGGTCGTGTCGTGCCGCGTCAGCCAGCATCTCGGGATCGGGCGGCGAGACCACCCTGACGTCCCAGACAGTGGCCTCCACCCCTTCGGCCTGGAGCTTCGCCGCCGCTTCTTCGGCCGGGCCCACCATCTTGCCCACGGCCAGGATGCACACCGATCCGTCGCCGGCCCGGAGGCGGCGTCCCAACAGGCCGCGTCCCACGTCCCCGGTGGCCACCTGGCGGGCCCGCGTCTTCGGGAACCGGATGACCGAGGGTCCCGACAGGGTGAGGGCCTCCTCCAGCATGACCTCGACCTCGTCCACCGACGAGGGGGTGAACACCGTCATGCCCGGGATGGACAGGGTCAGAGCCAGATCGAGTACACCGTGATGGCTGGGACCGTCGTCGCCGGTGACGCCGGCCCGGTCGAGGACGAAGACCACGGGGAGACCGTGCAGGCCGACATCTAGATTGGCCTGGTCGAAGGCCCGGCTGAAGAAGGTGGAGTAGACGGCCACGACCGGGCGGAGCCCGCCGATGGCCATCCCGGCGGCGGCGGTGACCGCGTGCTGCTCGGCGATGCCCACGTCGACGAATCGATCGGGGAACCGGGCCTGGAAGGGGAGGAGGCCCGTGGGTCCGGGCATGGCCGCGGTGATAGCCACGATCCGCGGGTCGGCCTCTGCCGCCCGCAGCAGTGACCGGGTGAAGGCGTCGGTGTAGGTGGCGGGGGGCAGGTCGGCCGTCTCGACCGGGACGTTCCCGGTGCTCGAGCTGCCGTTGCCGTTGCTGCCGTTGTGGGTCGTATCGACCGGGACGGTGTCGGGCGCCGTGGCCGCGATCTGCACCTTGACGTCGTGGAGCCGCTGGACATCGTCCTCTTCGGCCGGGGCATAGCCGCGGCCCTTCTGGGTGACGACGTGCACGATGATGGGCCCGTCCCATTCGGCGGCATGGGCCAACGCCTGCTCGACCTCGATGACGTTGTGCCCGTCGATGGGACCGGCATAGCGGATGCCGAGCGTCTCGAAGAAGGTGTGCGGCGTGACCACCTCGCGAAGGGCCGAGGTCAGGCCGTGGACGCCGGAATAGGCGATGTCCCCGACCGCGGGGATCTCCCTGATCAGGTGGCGCAGGCGCTGGCGGGCGTGCACATAGGTGGGGTTGAGCCGAAGGTGGGTGAGGCCGACCGAGAGCCGGGACACCGTGGGGGCGTACGACCGCCCGTTGTCGTTCAGCACGATGAGGACCCGCCGACCCGAGTGGCCCAGGTTGTTCAGCGCCTCGTAGGCCATGCCGCCGGTGAGGGCCCCGTCACCCACCACGGCGATGACTCGGCGATCGGCTCCTTGGAGCTCGAAGGCGCTGGCCAACCCATGGGCATAGCTGAGGATGGTCGATGCGTGGCTGTTCTCCACCCAATCGTGCTCGGATTCGGAGCGATTGGGGTAGCCGGAGAGGCCGCCGGCTTGCCTGAGCTGGGCGAACGCCTCCCGCCGCCCGGTGACCAGCTTGTGCACGTACGCCTGGTGTCCGGTATCCCACAGCAGGGCGTCGCGAGGGGAATCAAACGTGCGGTGCAGGGCCAAGGTGAGCTCGACGACGCCCAGGTTGGAGCCCAGGTGGCCCCCCGTGGCCGTCACCGCATCGACGATGAATCCCCTGATCTCCTCGGACAGGACGTCGAGCTCCTCGGGAGTGAGGGAACGGAGGTCGGAAGGGTTGTCGATGTGTTCCAGGATCATAAGGCGCTCTGTCTGCCACGCTATCGAATAGCGACACGGTGCTGTGGTCTTCCCCGGTGTTGTTCACCGGGGGGAACGGTCGGGAAGCACCCACCTGGCGGTGCCGCAGGGCGTGCCTGCGAAGGCTACCGGGCGTGGGTCAGGAACGTGCTGCGGTCCACGGTGACCCGGGAGACCTTGCCCGCCCCGACCAGCCCGGACCCGTCGGTCACCGACACGGTGAAGGTCAAGCGGCGGCCTTCGATGCGGTCGAGGGTGGCCTCGGCGGCCACCCTGCCGCCGATGCCCACCGGCACCAGATGGTCGAACTGCACCCGCTTGGCCACGCTGGTCGTGCCCTCGGGCAGGTGGCCGTCAAGGGCCTGGAACGTGGCCTCCTCGCACAGCGCCACCAGCCGGGGCGTGGCCAGCACGGGAACATCGCCCGATCGGAAGGACAGCGCCGTATCGGCCTCGGTCACGGTGAGATCGACATGAGCGCTCAGACCGGTATGAAGTGCCACCCCGGTACGATACGGGAGACAGCGGATGCCGGCCACTACTGATGTCCGCACAACGTTTTGCCGAACCCGGCCAGTAGGAGGCAGTGGTGATCGAAACTCCCGTACTCGAACGCGTGATCGGGGAGGCGCTGCGCCATGGTGGCGACTTCGCCGAAGTGTTCGCCGAAGACCGGGTCACCTCCTCGGCCATGCTCGACGACGGGCGGGTGGAGGAGCTCTCGTCGGGGCGCGACCGTGGCGCCGGGATCCGAGTGGTGGTGGGCGAGACCACCGGGTTCGCCCACACTGCCGACCTGTCCGAGGCCGGCCTGATCCGAGCGGCCGAAGCCGCCTCGGCCGTGGCCCAGGGCGGCGGCGGCACCACCTCGGTGGCAGTGGGAGGTCTCCACGAGGACGGGGCCGCCCGGAAACCGGGATCGAGTAGCGGTCCCGCCTCCAAGTCGGACTCCCTGGCCCTGCTCCGTCGGGCCGACGAGGCGGGCCGCAGCGCCGGTGGCGCCATCTCCCAGGTCCAGGCGGGCTACGGCGGCTCCAAGCGACAAGTGCTGATTGCCAACTCCGAGGGCCTGCTGGCCCGGGACGAGCAGGTGCGCACCCGCTTCTCAGTGTCCTGTGTGGCCGAAGGCGACACCGGACTGCAGACCGGGTTCGAGTCGGCCGCCCGCACAGTGGGTTTCGAGCTGTTCGACGAGGTGTCGGTGGAAGAGCTGGCCGAGCTGGCCGCTCGTCGGGCCATGTCCAAGCTGTCGGCCCGCCCCGCCCCCTCGGGCGAGGTTCCCCTGGTCCTGGCCGGAGGGAGCGGGGGCATCCTGTTCCACGAGGCCTGCGGCCACGGCCTGGAGGCGGACCACATCGTCAAGGACGCGTCGGTCTACGTGGGCCAGGTGGGACAGCAGGTGGCCAGTCCTCTGGTCACCCTGGTCGACGACGGCACGGTGGGCAGCGAGTGGGGGACCTTCGGCTTCGATGACGAGGGCCGGCCGGCCCAGCGGAACGTGCTCATCGAGAATGGGATCCTGACCGAGTACCTGTGGGACTACCTGCGGGCTCGCAAGGAGGGCCGGCGCTCCTCGGGCAACGGTCGGCGCCAGAGCTACCAGCACTTGCCCATGGTCCGCATGACCAACACCTTCTTGCTGCCCGGCGAGGAGGACCCCGACGAGATCGTGGCCCAGACGCCCCACGGCGTCTATGTGGCCAAGCTGGGCGGCGGCCAGGTCAACACCACCACCGGCGACTTCGTGTTCGGGACCACCGAGGCCTACCTCATCGAGGACGGGCGGATCACCGAGCCTCTCCGCGATGCCAACCTCATCGGCAACGGGCCGGAGATCCTGCGGCGCATCGACGCCGTGGGCACCGACTTCGGTATGACCCCGGGCACGTGCGGGAAGGATGGGCAGTCGGTGCCCGTCGGCTGCGGGCAGGCCACGTTGCGGATCACCGGTGTCACCATCGGCGGGACATCCGAATGAGCACCACGGTGCAGTCGACGCCTTCCTCGGTCACCGGCCGCGACGGCGACCCCGACGAGCTCCTCGAGATCGCCGATCGGGTGGCGGGCTGGGCCCGCTCCGGTGAGGATGTCGAGGTCTACGTGTCCCGAGGGGAGGAAACCGAGGTGCGGGCCTACGACGGCGAGGTCGAGTCGCTGACCTCGGCCACCTCGGCCGGCATCGGGGTACGCGTGGTGGTCGATCACAAGCTCGGGTTCGCCTGGGCCGGCTCGCTCGATCCCTCGGTGCTGGGCGAGACGCTCGACGAGGCCCGGGACAACGCCACCTTCGCCACTCCCGACGAGCACGTGCAGCTGGCCGTGGCCGACGGCGTGCCCGCCGTGGCCGTCGACCTGTGGGACGAGGGGCTGGCCTCGGTGCCCACTGCAAAGAAGGTCGAGCTGGTATTGGAGCTGGAGCGCCAGACCCGCGCCGCCGATCCCCGGATCCGCCAGGTGTCCTCGGCCGATTACGGCGACGGTTCGGTCGAGGTGGCCCTGGTGTCGACCAAAGGGATCCGGGCCTCGAACCGACGCACGTCAGGGTTCGTGTCGGTGTCGGTCATCGCCGGAGAGGGAACGGCCAGCCAGACCGGTGGCGGGTTCAGCGCCGGCCGCGGCTTCGAGGGACTGGAACCCGAGCGGGCCACCGCCGATGCCGTGGAGCGGGCCGTTCGCCTCCTGGGGGCGACCAAGGGCCCCTCGGGCCGGTCCACCGTGGTCTTCGACCGACGGGTGGCCACCACGTTGTTGTCGGTGATCTCGTCGGCGCTGTCCGGCGAGGCGGTGGAGAAGGGCCGCTCGTTCTTTGCTGGGCGCCTGGGCGAGCAGGTGGCCGACTCCGTGCTCACCATCGTCGACGACCCCACTGATCCCCGGGCCTACGGCGCCGCGGCCTACGACGCCGAGGGGCTGGCCTGTCGCCGGAACGTGCTGGTGGAGAACGGGGTGCTCCGTCGGTTCCTCTACGACACGGTGTCGGCTTCTCGCGCCGGGGCGGTCTCGACCGGTTCAGCCGTACGGGGTGGCTTCTCGGGGACGCCAGGGCCGGGATGTCGGGCTCTGACCCTGGCCGTCGGCCCTGAGGGCTACGACCAAGATGGCGTGCTCGGCGCGGTGGGCGAGGGCCTGTTCGTGCAGTCGATCACCGGCGTGCACTCGGGGGTGAACCCCATCAGTGGCGATTTCTCGGTGGGAGCCGAAGGCCTGCTGATCCGGGACGGCAAGCTGGCCGAACCGGTCCGGGAGATCACCGTGGCCTCGACCCTCCAGCGGATCCTGCAGTCGGTGGTGGCCATCGGGGCCGACGTCGAGTGGCTCCCCGGCATCGCCGCCGGACAGACCGTGGCCGTGGGGGACATGCAGATCAGCGGAGTGTAGCGAGCCGTTCTTCCCCTGCCGACCAGGTCGGTCGCCTCCGGTGCGAGGCTGGAGTCAGAGCCGGAGTCGGTTGGCTCGGAGTCGGTTGGCTCGGAGTCGGTTGGCTACTTGTCCGACGACGAGGACGAGGCGGCGGCAACCGGCTTGGTCGCCGGAGCCGAGGAGCCGGAATCGGACTTGGTAGACGAACCATCCGACCCGCCCGACGGCTTGGCGTCGGAGGAGACCTTGTCTCCGCTGGGCTTCGACTCCTTGTCCGAGCCGTTGGACGAGGCGCCCTCGCCGGCCGAACCGCCCGAGTCCGCGGTGGAGACGGCGCTCTTCTTGTCCCGGCTGTCCGTCTTGTAGAAGCCGCTTCCCTTGAAGACGATGCCGACGTTTCCGAACAGCTTGCGCACTCGGCCGCCGCACGAGGGGCAGACCTCGATCGCGTCGTCGGTGAACGCCTGGCGCGCTTCGAACGCGTGGTCACACTCGGTGCAGCGGTACTCGTACGTCGGCACGTCGCCCGACCTCCCGTGAGTTCTTTGTACTGGGCCTTAGCAGTCTAATGCAGGGAGTGCTAACAGCGAGCGGCCGTCGACCACCGGGAATCGGGCCAGATTCCCCCGCCAGGACGCATTTCGATGAAGGACGCGTCCCCTACACTGAGGTCCGTGAGCAAACCGGTCGATCATGTCTGAGCGGAGCCTGGGCCACCTGGACCCGCTGGGCGGAGCCCGGATGGTCGACGTCTCGCCCAAGGAGCCCACCCATCGCCGGGCCCTGGCCCGTTGCCGGGTGGAGATGTTGCCCGAGACGACGGCCAAGGTGGCCACCAACGCCATCACCAAGGGCGACGTGCTGGCCGCAGCCCGGGTGGCCGGTATCCAGGCGGCCAAACGGACGGCTGACCTGGTGCCGATGTGCCACCCGCTCCTGGTGGGCACGGTCCACGTCGACTTCACCATCGGGGACGACTACGTCGAGGTCGAGGCCAAGGTGGAGACGGTCGACCGGACCGGGGTGGAGATGGAGGCCATGACGGCCTGCGCCATCGCCGCCCTCACCGTCTACGACATGTGCAAGACGACCGACCGCACCATGAGCATCGGCCAGCTCAAGCTGTGGGAGAAGGCGGGCGGCAGCTCCGGCGCCTGGAAGCGGAACCCGTCGACCTGAGCGGCCAGAACGGCATGCATTGACCTTCGGTGCCCCGACGTTGATCCTCGGCTACCGGCGGGTCAATGAGGGTGTGGACGACCCGTATGACTTCTGCGTCACGCCCGAACGGTTCGCCGACCACCTGGACCTGTTGTCCCGACGGGTCGAGTTCGTCACCTTGGACGAGGTGTGCCGGCCGTCTCGAACCCCTCGGGTGGCTGTGACCTTCGACGGCGGCTACGTCGACAACCTGGTCCACGCCGCGCCCATCGCCCAGCGGTTCGGCGCCCCCATCACCGTGTACGTGGCCAGTGGACTGGTCGGCGATCCCCGGGGGTTCTGGTGGGACCGCTTGGCCCGGCTGGTGTTGCACGGCGCGTCGGAACCCATCGAGCTTCCGGTCGTCATTGGCGATGTCGAGATCCCGGCGCGGTTCGGCCGCCCGGAGACGGCCCGCCAGCTGCTGGAGGTGCTCTGGGCCCGATTACGGGTGCACACCCCCCAAGAGATCGACGACGTGCTGGTGGATCTGGGCCACCGGTTGTCCGTCGGCACCGATGCGGCGCCCGATGCCCGGACCATGACCCATCTCGAGCTGGACAGACTGGCTGCCTCAGGGGGCGTGACCATCGGCGCCCAGACGGCGGATCACATCTTGTTGCGCGCCCGGTCCTACCCCGTCCAGGTGGGGACGATCAGGACCGCCAAGGTGGACCTGGAGGCGCAGCTGGGTGGATCGGTCCGCCACTTCGCCTATCCCTTCGGGGGGCGGGACTCGTTCAACGGGGACTCGATCGCAGCCGTCCGGAGCGCCGGCTTCGAAACGGCGACCACGACGATGTCGGGATCGGTGGACAGCTCGTCGATCCCGCTGGCCTTGCCCCGACGGATGGTCGCCAACTGGCCCGGTCGTCTCCTCCGACTCAAGACCCTGCGCTGGGGGCTGCTCTAAGACCCGATGGCCTCAGGTCGGCCGTCCGAACGAGTCACCCAGAATGGCATCGACCGGGTTCGGCGCCGCCGGCAGGGGCGCCGTCGGCGCCGCCGGCAGGGGCGCCGTCGCGGCCCCTGGGGTCCCGGTCGGGGGTGGGGACGAGGCCGTCGGTGCCGGTGAGCCCGGACCGGGCGCATGGATCGAGGTGGCCGGCGCAGTGGCGTCCGGCCGGGGGCGGACGGATGAGACGATCCCGCTCAGACGTTCGACCGTTCCTGTGAGGTCGACCAGAATGCGCCGCACCTCTTCGAGCTCGCTGTGGATCTCGGCGTAGGTGATGGAAGAATCGCCGCCCGCACCGTTGACTGCCTCCGCCATGGGGCTAGCCGGCAGCAGCGGCCCGGAGCTCGTCGATGGTCAGCTCCGAGGTCGCCTCGCCACCGCACTGGGCGCAGTGATCGAGATGCCGCCAGCTGCGGAGCAAGCGGGTGCCTTCGGGGTTGAGCAGAACGACGAATGACTCCGACATGGGGTCGATCTCGACTCCGTAGCACGCCCGCCACGCGGTCGACGCCTCCCCCGATACGGAACTGATCCCCTTGAGGACGCGGCGAAACCGTGAGTTCTCCGTATCGAAGATCCAAGTGCTGTGGCACGACTCGACGATGAGCGGTTCCATGCTGCGATCTTGACACCTTCCTCCGTCAGTAACCGAACGAATATGTTGCGGTTGCATGACGATTCCCACTCTCCGGGATATAAGAAATAGATAAAGTCACGCTATGTGCCACAATCTGTGCGCTCGGTGTAAGGCGGCGCTGGCCTGGGCATCTGCGTGGCTCCGTTCTACCCGGAGAGAGCCGGGGACGAAACGGCGAGTTCGATCAGAGCGGGCCGACCGTGTGCTTCCGGCCGGGAAGGTGCTCTCGGGACGAGGCCAGGGCGGCCAGTGCCCTCGACACCGTCAGCCGGGTGTCGGCGGGATCGATGACCGCATCCACGAAGCCGCGCTCGGCCGCCTCCCACGGGGTGAGGAAGCGCTTCGTGTACTCCTCTTGCAGTTCGGCCCGTTGCCCCGGGTCTGTGCCGCGGTGGAGGATCTGCACCGCTCCTTCGGCCCCCATGACGGCGATCTCGGCGCACGGCCAGGCGAAGCACAGGTCGTTGCCCAGCCCACGGGAGTCCATCACGATGTAAGCCCCGCCGAAGGCCTTGCGCAGGATGACGCAGATCCGGGGCACGGTGGCTTCGGCATAGGCGAAGGCCAACTCGGCCCCGTGCCGGATCATCCCGCGCCACTCGAGGTCCTTGCCCGGGAGGAAACCCGGCGTGTCGACCAGGGTCACCAGCGGAAGGTTGAAGGCATCGCAGAACCGGACGAACTTCGCCCCCTTCTGGGAGGCGGCGATGTCCAGCGTGCCCGCCAGGGCCTGGGGCTGGTTGGCCAGCATGCCCACCGGACGGCCGCCGATCCGGCCGATCCCGGTGACCAGCTGCGGCGACCACCGGGTCCAGAGCTCGGTGAAGGCGGCGTCGTCGCACAGGTGGGCGGCGATAGTGCGGACGTCGTAGGAGCTGGTGGTTCGGGCCGGGATTGCCTCACGGAGCTCGGGGACCACTCGGTCCTCAGGATCGGTGGTCGGCCCCAGAGGAGGCAGGTCGTCGGCGTGGGCGGGCAGCAGGGCGAGGATGTTCGCCACGTGATCCATGGCGTCGAGCTCGTCGACCGCCTCGATGGCGCACAACCCGCTGGAGCGAGCGTGGACGGGAGCACCGCCCA
>DASZLD010000187.1:0-4435 GCA_035552655.1 Acidimicrobiales bacterium | reverse complement strand
CCGAGCACGGCGTGACGGCGCACGTGCTCCCGCACCGCATCGCCGTCGTCGGGCAGGCACGACTCGATCCACTGCAGCCGGTGCACGTCGGATCCCTCCCGGGCCAGCGAGGACAGGACCCGGGACCACGAGGCGATCCTCCGGTCCTGCTCGTCCGGGCCCAGGAGGGCGAAGTCGTGACCACGGAGGGCCAGAACGCCGGTGATGGTGCGGGCTCGGGCGTCGATCACCGCGCCGGCCGCCGTCCAGCCGTGGTCGGCATCGGCCGGGGTGGCGATCAAGCGGACCCCCTCGAACACCCCGGTCGGGCGTGGGGACCGACGGCCGGTGTGCTGGGGCCGGGAGATGGCTGCGCCTTCGCGGCCGGGAGTAGCCCGGTGGCCCACGGAGGGAGCATCGGTCACCCGGCGGCGACCACCACCCAACCCGTCGAGGACCCAGCGGGTCGCGACGGGAAGCCACTGCTCGCCGGTACGGCCCCGGATGGGCCAGCACGCCCCTGCCGTCCCCACCGACACGAACACCAGGGCCAGGATCACGCCGCCCACGGTGGGGTGGGATCGGAGGGAGAGCATGGCCACGACCAGTCCACCCGCCACCGAGATGACCTGGCCGCCGCGCCAGCCGGCGATCAACCCTCGCTGTTCGAGCGGGCCGAACCGGTAGCGGACCCGTTCGTCGGCCAGCTCACGCACCACGGCCGCCTGCGTTCCTGTCGCCCTGCCACTGCAAGCGGGGGCCCAGGTCGTCGTGGCCCAGCACATGGAGACGCGAGGTGCCCGAGGAGCTGGGAAGAGACGGATGCGCGGGCCCCGATTGGCCCGAGGTCGATGATCCCGACGGGCTGGCTGGGCCGGCAATCACGCCGGCGTAGCCCGCCCCGTCCTGGGCCATGGTCTGTTCGAATGCATCGGAGGCGCCTTTGTGGGGGTTGCGGAGGGGCACGCTCGCTCCCGGTGCCGACTGCTCACCCACCAGGGACGACGCGGCCAACGTCTGGGTGGCAACCTGGCCGGCCGATCGGCCCCCGACCCCGGCGGCACTACCGCCGGCCGTGACCATGCCCGAGACCTCGCCCGACTGTCCGCCGCCCTGGGCTGCGGCCAGAGCCAAACCGCCGCCGCCGGTACCCGCCGACTTCAGTGCGGTGTTGGCCAGGCCCTTGGTGGGACCGGAGACCGACTGGACGCTCCGGCGGCCCACCCCCTCCAGGTGGCCGATAGCCGCAGCCTCGGCGAAGGGGAGCAGGCGGAACAGGGCCCACGGTGCCGCCGCGGCCAGGAACAGGAGTGCGGCCCCACCTAGGACAGCCGAGAACCCGCCGCCATTCCCCTGTCCGCTCGTCCCTCCGGCCAACGCGCTGACGGCCAGGCTGAGCACGGTCACGATCACGAACTTGGACAGGATCAGGCCCACCAGCGTGTCGACCAGCCGGCGGCACCAGTGGGACACAGCAGGCCAGGCCAGGCTGGCCAGGGCCAGGGGCAAGAAGAGGACGGCTACATAGACGGCGGCGGCCCGCACCAACAGCTCGATCCACAACAAGAACGATCCGAACACCACGGCCAGCCCGCCCAGGAAGAGGACAAAGGCGGGCGTGGCCGGGCCCCCGGCCGGGCCGGAGAGGGCGGTGGTGGTGGCCGACAGGAAGTGGCTGGTGTCGAGGCCGGCGCCGTGAGCCACATCGGCGCTCATGGCGTCGACCAGGGCCAGTCCCAACTGCACCAGCTTCACCGCCGCTCCGGTCAGCAGCAGGGCTACGGGCACGTTGATGAGGATCGATCGCAACAGCAACGAGGTGGACTGGCGATGGATGGCCTGGACGATCCCCAGCAACAGCAGGGGCACGATGACCACTCCGGCCAGCGCGGCCATGGTCTCGAAGTGGGCGGTGAACCAGGAGGCACCCAGATCGACCTGTGTGGAGGACTGCAGGGCACCCCCGATCTGGCCCAGCAGCCAGGTGGCGCCGTCGGTGACCCAGTTGGCCGCGGCGCTGAGCACGCTGTCGGCGCCCAACCCGGCAACCTGCGACGGCAGCGAGGCGACAGGACCGGCCGCCGATCCCGCCACCCCCTGGCAGGCCGAGCCCAGGCCCGAGCCCAGCTCGGCGGCGGCCGAGGAGCAGGAGAGGCCGGGAATGGCCGGTACTCCCACTGTCAGTGCACGCCCTGTCCGGCGTTGAAGAAGAAGTTCACGATGGCCGGTCCGGCCCCGATGAGGAGGGCGGCCAGCCCGGAGATGAGCACGGCGCGCCGGCCCACGAAGGACTGCTGGTAGTTCTGGCCGTGGGACCCGAGGGCCCACGCCGCCGCACCGATCAGCAGCCCGGCCAGGGAGAGGGCCAGGGCCCAACCGCCCAATCCGTTCATGAGGTGCTGGAGGACCTGGCCCCCGGGCAGCGAGCTGGTGTCCGGCGTGAGGGTCACGTCGGTGGGGAGGAAGTGAGGGATCGTCATGCCGTCCAGGCTACGGTCGGCTTTGCCTCGTTTCAATACTTTTTATGTATTTTCATGTTCGCCCGGCGCCGGCCTGTCGGGGCACACCGTGGGCGTCGACCTGACACACTGAGGTGGTGAAGCAGCACTACCTGTACTGGTACATCGCCGCGGGCGTGGTTGCAGTGCTCCTCATCGTCATCGCCGCCTGGTTGGGGCGTCGATCGGGGCGGCGCAGCCTGCAGCAGCGGCTGACCTCGCTGGCCTCCCGGCTGGGCGTGGACGTGACCAACGAAAAGGGTGTCGAGCTGGTCCTCAACCAGCTCGAGCAGATCACCGGCGAGGCGGCCGAGGCCGTGGCCGAGTCCAGTGCCGGCGCCATCCGCCTCCGCCGGGCCCTGGACACCCTGCCCCAGGGGGTCATCGTGTGCGACGAGAACGGGGAGATGGTGTTCCGCAACGCCCGGGCCATGGCCCTCATGGGCTCGCGCCACGGGGACGCCCTGGCCACCCAGGCGGTCACCGAGCTGCTCGAGAATGCCTGGCACGACGGCTCGGCCGAGCGCACCCTGGACCTCTACGGCCCCCCTCGCCAGACCCTCAACGTGTCCACCCGGCTGATCGACGACGGACGGCGCCCCCTGGGCGTGATCGCCATCATCGACGACATCTCCGAGCGCCGACGGTTGGAGGAGATCCGCCGCGACTTCGTGGCCAACGTCAGCCACGAGCTCAAGACCCCCATGGGGGCCCTGGGCCTGCTGGCCGAGACCCTCACCGTCGAGCCCGATCCCGAGATCGGCCAGCGGCTGGCCTCCCGCATCCACACCGAGGCCTTCCGGGTCAGTCGGATCATCGACGACCTCTTGGACCTCACCCGGATCGAGTCGGAAGAGGCTCCCCCCCGGGAGCCCATCTACATCAACCTGGTCATGGCCGAGGCGGTGGAGCGGGTGCAGTCCGCGGCCGAACAGCGCAAGATCACCATCGAGCTGCACGAGCCCGAGCCGCCGGTGCACGTCCTCGGCGACCGACGCCAGCTGGTGTCGGCCATCCACAGCCTGCTCGAGAACGCCGTCACCTTCTCCTATGAGAACGGCATCATCGTGGTCAGCGGCAGCCAGGTCGACGGCGAGGTCCACCTGTCGGTGGCCGACGCCGGGGTGGGCATCCCGGCCCGGGACCTGGAACGGATCTTCGAGCGGTTCTACCGGGTCGACCACGGGAGGAGCCGGGAGACGGGTGGGACGGGGCTGGGCCTGTCCATCGTCCGTCACGTGGCCAGTAACCACCAGGGCCGGGTCGAGGTAGCCTCCCGTGAGGGCGAGGGATCCACATTCACGCTGATCCTGCCCAACCCTCCCGAGTACCTCTCCTAAACCGCCCATGGAACCGGACACCTCACAGACGAAGGTCCTACTCGCCGAAGATGAGGAGTCGTTCGTCGAGGCCCTGGTCGTCGGCTTGGCCCGCGAGGGGTTCGATGTCACCGTGGCCCGTGACGGGCGCGAAGCGCTGCGGCTGTTCGACGCGGTGCAACCGGACCTCATCCTCCTCGACCTCATGCTGCCCAAGATGTCGGGCATCGACGTGTGCCGGTCCATCCGGGCCCGCTCCTCGGTGCCCATCATCATGGTGACGGCCAAGGGCACCGAGATCGACACCGTGGTCGGTCTGGAGGTCGGAGCCGACGACTACGTGTCCAAGCCCTACCGGCTGCGAGAGCTGGTGGCCCGCATGCGGGCCGTCCTCCGTCGCACCCCCGCCCCCGACCCCGTGTCCGGTGGGAACGGATCAGACAGTTCCGGCGAGTACGGCGGGCGCTCCGTGCTCGAGGCCGGTGGCATCCAGGTCGATCCCGACCGGCACCTGGTCTTCGTGCGGGGTGACGACGTGCACCTGCGCCGCAAGGAGTTCGAGCTGCTGTCCCTCCTCATGGAGAACGCTGGGCGGGTGCTGACCCGGGACGTCCTCATCGACCGCATCTGGGGTTCGGA
>DASZLD010000186.1:0-10516 GCA_035552655.1 Acidimicrobiales bacterium | reverse complement strand
GTTGGGCCGGTTGCCGGCATAGGTGAGCACGTCGTAGGCGACCAGGCCGTCGTCGGGGTGCCGTTCGGCCCAGAAGCGGACGAAGTTGGACCCGATGAAGCCGGCACCGCCGGTGACCAGAAGATGCATGACCGAGCGAGTTTACTCTGGGCCGCGCCCCTGTTCGGGGGCCATGCGCAGATGGATCACGTCGCCGACCACCACTGTCCGTGGTCCCTGGTGGTCGACGTCGACCACCAGGTGGCCCTGGACCGTGACGGACAGCGCCGTTCCCACGAAGCTGGCCGTGGCCGTATCCACACGGACCCGGGCGCCGATGGTGGAACACCGATCTTGCAGGTCAGCGGCCTGGCCGCTCCTCCCTCCGGGTGAGTCCAGGGCAGCAACCCGAGGCTCGAGCCCGACGAGCAGGCGTTCCAGGAGCTGGGCACGATCCACTGGCTGGCCACACTCCCGCAGGAGTGACGTAGCCGTATCAGCCACGTCAGTCACCTCTGTCCGGAGAGTGGAGGCGGCATCGGGGGCGGTCTGATCGGCGGTCTCTGGGTCGGTTCGATCGCCGCTCGGCCGGGGTGGCCAGGCCACATTGATGCCGATACCGACCACGATGGGTGAACGGTCCTCAGCGCCCACGTCGGCCTCGGCCAGCACCCCGGCCAGTTTTCGGCCACCGACCAGGAGGTCGTTGGGCCACTTGACCTCCACCGCCACCCCACTCAGTGCCTGACAGGCGTCGGCTGCAGCCAAGGCCACCACCGCGCTGGCCAGATGGCGGGCGTCGACGGGCAGCCGCGGCCGCAGAAGGATCGAGACCAACAGATTGGCCGCCCGTGGTGCCTCCCATCGCCGTCCCAATCGGCCTCGACCGGCACTCTGGTGGTCAGCCACCACCACCAGGCCCTCGGGGGCGCCTCTCCGTGCCTCGTTCAGCAGATATCGGTTGGTGGAATCGAGTGCTTCGAACCAGCGCACCTCGGCGAACCGGGTCCCGGCCGGGCCGGGCGCCACCGTGGGTGTCGGGTCTGCCCCCAGTGAGGGGCCCTGGGGTGTGAGGTCTTCCCCCCGGCTGTGGCCTGGCTCCGGCATGGCACGTACCCTACGGGCCGTGCCAGTGTTGTAGCGCTCGGCGGCGGTCGTGAGGCTGTTGCTCGTCCAGATTCGAAAGGCCCAGCGTGCTGAAGAAGGTTCTCATCGCCAACCGGGGGGAAATCGCGGTCCGTGTCATACGGACCTGCCGCGAGTTGGGGGTGGCCACGGTGGCCGTGTACTCCGAGCTCGACCGGGACGCTCTCCACGTCCGACTGGCGGACGAGGCATTCGCCCTCGGAGGCCAGACCGCGGCCGAGAGCTACCTCAACACCGAGGCCATCCTCGCAGCCATTGAGGAAAGTGGGGCCGACGCCGTACACCCCGGCTACGGCTTCTTCTCCGAGAACACCGACTTCGCTCGGGCCATCACCGACCGGGGGGTGACCTTCATCGGGCCGCCGCCAGAGGCCATCGAGGTGATGGGGGACAAGATCAGTTCCCGGCACGCGGCGGAGAAGGCCGGCGTATCGGGCGTCCCCGGACGCAGCGAGGTCCTGACCTCCCCCGACGAGGTGGTCGCCTTCGGCAACGAAGCCGGGTGGCCCGTGGCCATCAAGGCCGCCTTCGGCGGCGGGGGTCGCGGGATGAAGGTGGTGGAAGGGGCAGACGAGGCCGCTGACGCCCTGGAATCAGCCCAGCGCGAAGCTCTGGCCTACTTCGGACGCGACGAGTGCTACGTCGAGCGCTACCTGGCCTGGCCCCGTCACATCGAAATGCAGATCATCGCCGACACCCACGGCACCACCCTGTGGCTGGGCGAGCGCGACTGCTCATGCCAGCGTCGCCACCAGAAGCTGGTGGAAGAGAGCCCCGCCCCCGACTTCCCCGACGAGATCCGCCAGGCCATGGGGGCTGCCGCCGTGCGAGTGGCCGAGGCCTGCGGCTACGTCAATGCCGGGACCGTCGAATTCCTCTACCAGGACGGAGAGTTCTTCTTCTTGGAGATGAACACCCGGCTCCAGGTGGAGCACCCGGTCACCGAGCTGGTCACCGGGCTCGACCTGGTGGAGTGGCAGCTCCGGGTGGCATCGGGCGAGCCATTGGGGTTCGGCCAGGACGACGTGGCCCGCGATGGACACGCCATCGAGGTGCGCATCAACGCCGAGGACCCGACCGGCGGCGCGTTCACGCCCTCACCCGGCACGATCACCGAGTTCATCGCTCCCGGTGGCCCCGGCGTCCGGCTCGACGGTGGGTACCTTCGGGGTGACACCGTCAGCCAGTACTACGACAATCTGGTGGCCAAGCTGGTGGTGTGGGGCCGAGACCGAGAGGCGGCCCGGCTCCGGATGCTCCGAGCCATCGAGGAGATGGTGATCACCGGGGTGGCCACCACGCTCCCCGCCGATGTGGTCATCCTGTCCCATCCCGACTTCGCCGCCGCCACCCACTCGACCAACTGGGTGGAGCAGACGCTGGACCTGAGTTCGGTCACGGCCGATGTCGCCCCCGAGCCCGACCCGGCCACGGTCGAGGGAGGCGATCCGGTACCCAAGGTCCTCCGCGACGTGACCGCCGAGGTCGACGGCCGGCGCTATCAGGTGAAGCTGTGGGTTCCTGACCTTGGCGACGTCGTGGTGGCCGGCAGTGCTCCGCGAGCTGCTGGGCCCAAGCGGCCCAAGGCTGCCGGGGGGGCAACCGGCTCGGGGACAGTGGCCGTCCCCATGCAGGGAACGATCGTCAAGGTCACCGTGGCCGTAGGCGACGAGGTCGAACTGGGACAGACCATCTGCGTGCTCGAGGCCATGAAGATGGAGAACAACGTGGTCAGCGAGAAGGCGGGGACGGTCAAGGAAGTGAAAGTGGCAGCGGGCGATGCCGTAGGGCCGGGCGACGTCGTCGCCGTCATCGAGTAGGAGGGTCTGGTCACGTGAGCGGCGATACCGATGGGGCAAAACAGTCGGCCGAATCTGCCATCGACGCCGCGCTCGACTCGCTGATCGAGCTCAGCCACAGGATCCACGCCCATCCCGAGCTGTCCTATGAAGAGGAGCAGGCCGCTCGCTGGACGGCCTCAGCCCTGTCCGACGGCGGGTTCACCGTCTCCGAGGGGGTCGGCGACCTCCCCACCGCGTTCAGTGCCGAGTTCGGTTCCGGTCCGCTGGTGGTGGCGGTGTGCGCCGAATACGACGCGCTGCCTGACGTTGGCCACGCCTGCGGCCACAACATCATTGCCGCCAGTGCGGTAGGTGCCGGGCTGGGCCTGGCCGCGGTGGCCGATGACCTGGGGTTGACCGTCCGGGTGGTGGGCACACCAGCCGAAGAGGGAGGCGGCGGGAAGATCCTGCTCCTCGAGCGCGGGGTGTTCGACGGCGTCCACGCAGCCATGATGGTGCACCCGTGGCCGACCGAACGGCTGGCCGCCGCGTGTCTGGCCGTCTCCCACTTCGACGTTCACTACGCCGGCAAGGCTGCCCATGCCTCCGCGGCTCCCTGGGAAGGCGTCAACGCGGCCGATGCCATGACCATCGCTCAGGTCTCACTGGGCCTGCTTCGCCAACAGCTCCGTCTCGGCGACCAGTTCCACGGGGTGGTGACCGAGGGAGGGTCGGCAGCCAACATCATCCCTGCGGCGGTATCGGCCCGGTACATGTGCCGGGCCCTGACCCTCCAGAACCTCGAAACCTTGGAACCGAAGGTGCGGGCCTGCTTCGAGGCCGGAAGCACGGCCACCGGGGCCAGCGTGCGCTACGAGGAGCTGGCGCCCGTGTACTCCCACATGGAGAGCGACCTGGGGCTGCTTGGTGCCTACCGGGTCAACGCAGAGTCACTGGGACGCCAGTTCACCTTGGACGATGAACGCGCTCCGCTCCCCACTCTCTCCACCGACATGGCCAACATTTCGCTGGCCATCCCCACCATCCACCCGCTCATCGCTCTGGAGTCCGGCGGTGCGGTGAACCATCAGCCAGAGTTCGCAGCTGCCTGTGTGACGGAGTCGGCCGATGCCGCACTCCGCGACGGGGCGCTGGCCATGGCTTGGACCGTGGTGGACGCAGCTACTGATGGTGGATTGCGCGACCGGCTGCTGGCCACTTCGTAAATTCGACCTGCGGCCCAAGTGACGGCCGATGTCCCGGGACGGGGCGGTCCTCGATTCCCGGTGAGGTACGGGGCGAGATTAGGAATTCAGACCGGAGATGATGGCAGCCAGCTGGCGCCACTGCGCGATGGGATAAGCCCCGGGAGTAGCGGTGAGGACCTGCAGGCACACATGGTCGGCCCCGGCGTCCAGATGTTCCTTGACCCGCAGGGCAATGGCGGCGATGTCGCCGCAGGCCACGATCCCGTCAACCAGGCGATCGCTGCCACCGTCAGCCAGGTCGCCATCGCCGAAGCCGAGCCGCTTCAGGTTGTTGGTGTAGTTCGGCAGCATCAGGTAGCGGGACAGGGCTTTGCGGGCCACAGCACGGGCGCTGGACAGGTCGGCGTCCAGGACCACCATCTGCTCGGGGGCCAGTAGCGGACCGGCGCCAAGAGTGGCCCGGGCTTCGCCGGTATGCCGCGGCGTGGTCAGGTAGGGGTGGGCGCCAGCTGACCGATCCCGGGCCAGCTCCAACATCTTGGGGCCCAACGCAGCCAGGACCCGGTCCTCCGGACGCACCGGAGGTGACGCGGCATCCAGGGCATCGAGGTAGTCGACCATGGCCGTGCGGGGTCGCTCATAGCGTCGATCACCCTGGGCCTCGACCAGCGGCGCGTGGCTCACCCCTAGTCCGAGCAGAAATCGCTCGGGATAGGCGGCGCCGAGACGGGCGTGTTCGGACGCCACCTCGGCGGCGTCATGCATCCAAATGTTGAGTATGCCGGTGACGACGGGAAGCGCCGTGGTGGCGCCGAGGACCCGGGAGACATCGCCGAAGATGTCCCCTCCCGCTCCGCCGGGGATCCACAGAGCGCCGAAGCCCAGTGACTCGAGCTCGCGGGCCGCGTCCCGCGCCTCCCCGGTGTCCTGCGACCGGAACTGACCACACCAGATGCCTACTCGGCCCAGATCCATGCTGCTCCTTTCGCTCGCGTGATACGACTCCCGTACTCCTGTGCCAGGAATGCGCTCCTAGCCGCCCGGTCGAAACTCCCCGAACACGCCCCGAAGTACATCGGACACCTCGCCCAGGGTGGCCATCGACCGGAGGGCCACTTTCATGGGCACCAGCAGGTTCTGCGTGCCCCGGGCCGCGGCCTCCACGTCGGACAACGCCGCGTCCACCGCCGTTTGGTCGCGATCGGCCTTCACCCTCTTCACCGAGGCGATCTGGTTGCGCTGCAGCTCGATGTCGATGGGGAACACGTCGTTGGGGTCGTTGGTGGCGTCGGCGAACTTGTTGACCCCGATGACGATCTTCTCGTTGTCATCGATCGCCTTGGCGTAGGCGTAGGCGGCCTGTTCGATCTCCTGTTGCATGTACTGCGCCTCGATGGCATCGACGGCGCCGCCCATGCCGTCGATGCGCTCGAGGTAGTCCCAGGCTGCCTTTTCCACCTCGTCGGTCAGCGACTCGACGAACCAGGAACCGGCCAGGGGATCGACCGTGTCGGCAATCCCGGACTCGTAGCCCACGATCTGCTGGGTCCGGAGGGCGATCTTGGCCGCCTTCTCGGTGGGCAGGCCCAGGGCCTCGTCGAAGCCGTTGGTATGCAGGCTCTGGGTTCCCCCCAGGGCCGCAGCCATGGCCTGGATGGTCACCCGCACGATGTTGTTCTCCGGCTGCTGAGCGGTCAGGGTCGAGCCACCGGTCTGCGTGTGGAACCGCAGCAAGGTGGACTTCTCGTTCTTGGCCTGGAACCGCTCGGTCATGATCTTGGCCCACATCCGCCGGGCGGCCCGGTACTTGGCCACCTCTTCGAACAGGTTGTTGTGGGCGTTCCAGAAGAAGCTCAGCCGGGGAGCGAAGGCATCGACATCCAGGCCGGCGGCCAGGGCCGCTTCCACGTAGGCGATCCCGTTGGCGATGGTGAAGGCGATCTCCTGGACGGCCGTGGAGCCCGCTTCGCGGATGTGATAGCCGGAGATGGAGATGGTGTTCCAGGCCGGTAGGTTCTCGGCACAGTAGGAGAAGGTATCGGTGACCAGGCGCATGGACTGCCGGGGCGGATAGATGTATGTCCCCCGGGCCACGTACTCCTTCAGGATGTCGTTCTGGATGGTGCCGCCCAGCTGCTTGGGGTCGACGCCGTTCTCCTCGGCCACCAGTTGGTAGAAGAGCAACAGGATGGCGGCGGTGGCGTTGATGGTCATCGAAGTGGTGACCTTGTCCAGTGGCAGGTCGGCCAGGAGCAGGCGCATGTCGGCCAGGGAGTCGATGGCCACTCCCACCTTGCCCACCTCGCCCTCGGCTCGAGGGTGGTCGGAGTCGTAACCCATCTGGGTCGGCAGGTCGAAGGCACAGGACAGGCCGGTCTGGCCCGCTCCCAAGAGGAACTTGAACCGTTGATTGGTCGACTGGGCGTCGCCGAACCCGGCGTACTGCCGCATCGTCCACAGACGTCCCCGGTACATGTCGGCCCGGATACCCCGGGTATAGGGATACTGGCCGGGGTCACCCAGCTGGGTGTCGGGGTCCCAGCCGTCGAGGTCGTCGGCCCGGTAGACGGGCCGGATCTCGATGCCCGAGTCGGTTCGCCGCTCGTTGGCGGGCGTGCTGTTCGATGCCATGGCCACAGGTTACGGTCTCGGAGCGGCCCTGTTGTCCGGGATCCGGAGAGCGCGGTTCGAGCCGGAGAGCGCGGTGCTCGCCAGCTCCACGAAGGGCGGCCCGCCGGCTCCCTCCCCCACTACCGGGTACGCGCCACCGTGGCCTGTTCCGAACCGCGGCGAAACGTGACAACCACAGCCGGCCATCGGGAGCCGGCCGGTGCGACCGAACCCGTGGCTGCCCCCAAGGGGCCGGGCAGGACGGCGTGCCATCCATCGGCGGTCAGCCTCCAGGCCACGCCGAGCAGGATCCCGTCGTCGCTGAGGTTGCCTCCGACGCCAGTGAAATCCACGACCACCGGCCCCCGAGGTACATGGCTTTCGACCACCGGAGCGATGCGATTGACCTGGGCCACCGCGTTCCAGTCGACTGCGAGCTTGGACGTCGGGACCACGAGGGCCCGGGCCCCGAAGAAGCCGGCAATGAGGAGGGCGGCAACGACCCCGGCCGCCGCTGCTCGTCGCCACCACTCGGTGACCCGAGACGGCCACCACCCCTCCCGTCCGGGGGGGATCCGGAGAGCCAGGCTGCGCAGCAGCTCGACAACGGCCCAGATGGCCACGATCCACAACAGGATGCCCGGGACCCACCACAGGACATGGAGGTAGGTGAGCAACAGGACATTGGAAGCGGGGAACGTTGTGAACGTGAGCACCGTCGCCGCCGAGCAGATCACCGCCACCGCGCCCAGGGCAGCCAGGTTCCTTCTCCCGAAGATCCAGGCCAGCACGGTGACGGCCACGATCAGGCCCAACACCACGACGCCGCCCTCAGATGAGTGCCCGTGCACCAGCACCAGGGTGGGAAAGAAGCCGGTGGGCGACCGGGTGAGCCAGATGGGGTGGGGCGAGCCCGAGGTGGCCAGGATCCGAAGTCCCCACCCGATCCCCAGGCCCGGGTGAGTGCGGTCGGTGTGCATGAGGACCGACAGGTTTCCCGGATGGCTGGTGATCTGTTGCATCAGGGGGGCGATCCAGCAGATCACCCCGACCCCGACGCCAGCCCACAGCCACCGGAACCGATCAGTTCGCCCGTGGCGGACCAGGCCCACCACCGGTGCCAGCAGGGCCAGCGCCACCGCAGTGAGGGCGAAGACGAGGTGGCACTGGGCTGCGACGGACGCAGTGAGGACCAGGACCGGCCACCAACCCAGCGATCCCATGGCCACCACGGAAGCCAGCACCACGGTGACCACGAAGAAGATGAGCCCCACACTGGGGTTCCACAGCAGATGCCCGAACACGACCGGTTCGGTCCACGCCAGGTCGACGACCACGGCGGCGACAACAGCACAGCCGATCCAGCCCACCCGCGACCACGCCGCCTCGGCCGCCGCCGACAGGGCCACAGCGCACCAGATGGCCACTCCCCACAGGGCCCCTTGGGCCGGGTCGATGTGAACGGGCACGGCCAGCAGCCAGAACAGCAACGGGCCCAGGCCGAACACGACGTGGCTGCCCTCGGTCGTCGCCTGGGAGTAGGGCCCCACCAGCGGGCTGTGGAGGGAGAAGACCTGGTAGGCGCGTTCGGAGATGGTGGCGTCGTCGAACAGCGGTCGCCACCCCTTCGACAACTCGGTGACCGTCGGTACCCAGACCACGGACCAGATGACCAGGTGACTGACGACGCGCACCATCGACTCGGGGCGGGACAACATCGCCCGCCGGCCAGCCGTCGGACGACGGGGAGCCTGTTCCGGCGTCTTTTCGGCCGCCAGATCGGATGTCGGCTCCGGGCCGACGGCGTCGGGTGCCGCCTTGGTGGCCGTTGGCGGGATCACCGCGGCGTGGACCCCCCGTACCGACCATCACAGTCGCTCACGGGCATCATCCTGCCACCGCCGGTGGGTCCAGGTGCCGGTGAAGCCACGACGGTCCGTCGTCCCCACCCCTTCACCGGGCGGCTGCCGGTACGCTCGCAGGCATGAAGGACGAAGACATCATCCACCAGATCGACGAGCTCGCAGCCGAGGAGCGAAATCTCCACGAGCGGGCTGCCGACGGAAACGCCCTCACCGACAAGGAGCGGAGCCGCGAGCGGGACATCGACATCCACCTCGACGTGCTCTGGGACCTGCTCCGTCAGCGTCGAGCGCTGCGGGGGGCCGGGAAGAACCCCGACGACGCGGTCCAGCGTGGCCCATCCACGGTTGAGGGCTACCGCCAGTAAGGGTCGGCCGTGGCCGCAGTACACGGGCCCGGCAATCCGCCCGAGAGGGAGGCATGGCGCCGGTCCTTCACCTAGCCTCTGGCCATGAGGCACCAGGTACTAGACGCCCGGGGGACGAGGATCCACTGTGTGGAGGAAGGGTCGGGTCCGTTGGTCCTGCTCGTCCACGGATTCCCCGAGTCGTGGTACTCGTGGCGGCACCAGCTGCCCGTGATCGCCGAGGCCGGGTTCCGGGCCGTCGCCATCGATGTCCGAGGGTACGGGAGGTCCTCCGCCCCCCTCGAGGTCGAGGCCTACGGGATGCTCCAGCACGTCAGCGACAACATCGGCGTGGTGGAGGCGTTGACCGGTCAGGACTCGCCGGCCATCATCATCGGCCACGACTGGGGGGCGCCGATCGCCGCCAACTCGGCACTGCTGCGACCGGACATCTTCACCGCGGTGGCGATGCTCAGCGTCCCTTACAGCCCCCCGGGCCGTCGGCGGCCCACCGAGGCCTTCACCGAGATGGGGAAGCTGGCCGGCCCGGAGGAGGAGTTCTACATCAACTACTTCCAGGAGCCGGGACGGGCCGAGCGGGAGGCCGAGATCGACGTGCGATCGTGGCTGCTCGGCTTTTACCTTGCCTCGTCGGCCGACGGGGTGAGTTCTGCGTCCAAACGAGGGTCCATCGCCACGGTGGCTGGCGGCACGATGCTGCGAGAACGCTTTCCCGCCACCGACGTGCTTCCCGATTGGCTCACCGAAGACGACCTCGGGTTCTACGTCGAGGAGTTCGAGCGGACCGGATTCCGGGGCGCCCTCAACCGCTACCGCAACGTGGACCGGGACTGGCAGGACCTCCAGCCCTGGAGAGGCGCACCCATCCAGGTTCCGTCCTTGTTCATCGGAGGGGAGAAGGACGGCCCGACCATGTGGGGCAGCGGGGCCATCGCCCGCTTTCCCGACACCCTGCCGGACCTCCGAGGCAGCCACATCCTTCCCGGGTGCGGTCACTGGGTCCAACAGGAGCGGGCCGATGACGCCAACCGACTCCTCGTGGACTGGCTCAAGGCGCTGTAGCTTGCTTCGGCGACGGGCGGAGTGCTTATCCGGCCGTTCCGAAGTGGGAAGGGATGCCATCGGCGTCGACCTCGGTGTAGCCGCTCCCACCGCCGGTGGGGAACAGGCCCACGACGGTGTGGATGGGCATGCTGGATGCCACTGATCCGAAGAACCCGGCGTCGCCGAAGGTGAACACGCCGCCGTCGGTGGCCACCAGCCAGTAGCCGTGGCCGCTCGGGGTGGCGGTCATGCCTTCGACGGGCTGGTTGAGGGGCTGACCGCCCATCGAGCCGTAGAAGGTGGCGTCGCCGAAGGTGAAGACACCGCCGTCCGTCGCCACCAGCCAGTAACCGCCGCCCGACGGATCGGCACCCATGCCCACCACGGGCTGGTTGAGCGGCTTACCCCCTTCCGAGCCGAAGAAACTGGCGTCACCGAAGCTGAAGATGCCGCCGTCGGTGGCCACCAGCCAGTAGCCCTTCCCATCTGGGGTGGCGGCGATGCCCACTGCCGGCTGG
>DASZLD010000185.1:0-1540 GCA_035552655.1 Acidimicrobiales bacterium | reverse complement strand
CCGAGGTCGGAACCGGCCGGTTCGGTCGCTGCCGCTTGGCTGATCAGCGACGATCCACCGAGCGACTCCAGCAACGCGGCCGCCCCGAGGGTGAGACCCCCTCCGATGAACCCACGTCGAGAAACAGACGGAACTGGCATGTAGTGCCCCTTCTGGCCGGACGACACCCAACAGGAATCTGCCGTCACCCTAGCTCTCGGGCCTCATCCCGATGATGGTTTGGTCGCCCATCCGAACCCGTCGACCAGGGATCGCTCCGGCTGCCCGTAGGCTGCCGCCCATGTCCCCAACGGTCGCGGCGTCGGATCCCCGGATTCCCCGGGTCCAGGCGCGCCGGCTGCCGCAACCCAGCACCGGCGAGCTCCTTCGCCGAAGCCTGGACATCGCCACCGTCGGCGCCCGTCACTTCTCCGGACTGGCCCTGCGCCAACTCCGACACGCCCGCTCCGGCCCGCTTCCCCTGGCCGTCCTGGCCCAGCCCCTCCGCCGCACCTTCGAGGATCTGGGCGGGACGTATATGAAGTTCGGGCAGCTGGTGGCATCGTCCCCCGGGGTCTTCGGCGAGGCCTTCTCCGACGAATTCCGGACGTGCTTGGACACGGGACCGTCGGTTCCCTACGAGACCGTTCGCGCCATCGTCGAGTCGGACCTGGGGATGGCCCTCAGCGACGCGTTCGCCCGGTTCGACCCCGTCCCCATCGGCAAGGCCTCGATCGCCGTCGTCCACAAGGCGGTGCTGCACGACGGGCGGGTCGTGGCAGTCAAGGTCCTGCGACCTGGGGTCGAGCACGTGGTGGCCACCGACCTGGACCTCCTCCAGCCCCTCTTGGAGCTGGTGGCCCGGCAGACCGGGGACCAGGCCGCAGGCACGCTGATGCAGATGTTCGCCGGGTTCCGGGAGCAGATCGGCGAAGAGCTCGACTTGCGCAACGAGTCCCGGGCCCTGGCCGCCTTCGCCCTGCTGCTCGATGAGGTCGACCTGCCCTTGATCGTGGTGCCCACACCCTTCCCCGAGTTCTCCGGCCCCAACGTATTGACCATGGAGTTCCTGGACGGGGTGCCCATCGACGACCGGGCCGGCGCCGCTGCGTTCGGGGTCGACCCCGGGCCCCTGGTCGAACAAGTGGTCAGGGCCTTCTTCCTCACCACGGTTCGGTGGGGAGCTTTCCACGCCGACGTGCACGCCGGGAACATGCTGTTGTTGCGCGACGGTCGCATCGGGATCATCGACTGGGGCATCGTGGGACGGCTCGACGCCGAGACCCACTACTACTTCATCCGAATGCTGGCCGCCGCTTTGGGTGACGAGTCGGCATGGGATGACATCGCCGCTCACCTGACCAAGACCTATGGACCGGCCATGCAAGAGGGGTTGGGCCTGTCAGACGAGGACCTGGCCCTGTTCATCCGCGGCATCCTCGAGCCGGTGCTGCTGCGACCGTTCGGCGAGGTCTCATTGGGCACACTGATCCAAGCTCCCCAGGTGCAGGCGGCCAAGGCGCAGGGCATCGAGGCTCACAACCGTTCCCTGCGGGCCGTC
>DASZLD010000184.1:0-11670 GCA_035552655.1 Acidimicrobiales bacterium | reverse complement strand
GGCCATCATGACCGCGGTGAACGTGGCCGCCACCTACTTCGCCTTCCGCTTCATCGACCGGCTGGGCCGGCGCAAGCTGGCCATCGGCGGCTACCTGGGGATGGCCGCCTTCGCCGTCGTGGCCGCGGCCGGTTTGGGCTTCCTGTCGGGCACGGCCAAGCTGATCATGGTCATGGTGGGACTCGATTTCTTCATCGCCTCCTTCGCCGTGGGGGTCGGGGGGACGGGGTGGCTGCTCCAGGGTGAGGTCTTCCCGACAGCGGTGCGGGGCACGGCTGCCTCGACGGGCGCCACCGTGGATTGGCTGGCCAACTTCGCCCTCATCGAGGTGTTCCCGGTGTGGAACTCCTCGATCGGCCTCGATTGGGTGCTGGTCTGTTTCGCCGTCCTCTGCCTCATGGCCATTGTCTTCGTGTACCGGTTCCTGCCCGAGACCAAGGGCCTGTCGGTCGAGGAGGTGGTGCGCACCTTCGAGCGCGAGGCGGAGTCGCCCGGCTCGCAAACGACCCGGCTGACGAGCACGGCGCCAGCGCGCGGCTGACTGGGTCGCCAGGACGCGCCACGCCATGGGCGGTGAGGTGGTAGATGAAGTGAGGCCACCGGCCGCCGAGGCACGAGGGCGACATGATTCAATGCCTACCGGCGTTCTGACGGTCACGGACCCCGGGTCGGTCCGGCCCGGTTCGGGCAGGGGATAGAGAGAGCAGGCAGAGAGAACGACATGGGCGATAGCGACGAACTGCAGCGGATCATCGACGAGGTCGTCGTCCCGAACGCTGCCGACGTCGATGTCTCGGGCCGGTTCCCCGGTGAGGCGGTGGCTGCACTGCGTCCCACCGGCCTTCTCGGGTTGGCCGGCAGCGAGGCCGGGCTGGGCCCAGCCGCCGATGTGCTGCGACGCATCGCCGCCCACTGCGGCTCCACCGCGATGGTGGTGCTGATGCACTATGCGGCCAGCGTGGTCATCGAGCACCATGGCCCCGATGACGTCCGCCGGTCGATTGCCGCCGGCGAGCACTTGGCTACGTTGGCCTTCTCCGAGCAGGGGTCCCGTAGCCATTTCTGGGCCCCCCAGGGCACCGCCACCGCCACGGGCGACGACGCGGTGCGTCTGGATGCCGCCAAGAGCTGGGTCACCTCGGCTGCCGATGCCGACAGTTACGTCTGGTCGAGCCAGCCGTTGGAAGGCGAGGGCCCGATGACGCTCTGGCTGGTTCCGTCAGGGACGGAGGGGCTCACGGTGGGCGGCCGGTTCGACGGGCTCGGGCTGCGGGGCAACGGATCGGTGCCGGTGGTCGCCTCCGCCGTCCTCGTCGACCGCCGGTCCATGCTGGGTGATGACGGGGCCGGGCTCGACGTGGCGTTGGCCGAGGTGCTGCCCTGGTTCCTGGTGCTCAGCGCGGCATTCAGCGTCGGCCTGATGGAGGCCGTCACCGCCGAGACCGGCCAGCACCTGCGGTCCACCCGCCTGGAGCACCTCGATGAGCGCTTGGCCGATCAGCCCCTGGTCCGGGTAGACCACGCCCGGATGCGGTTGGCCACGGACCAGGCCGCCGCCCTGCTGAGCGACACGCTGGCCGCCTTGGAGACAGGGAGAGATGACGCCATGTTGCGGGTTCTGGAGGTAAAGGCGGCGGCCGGCGAGGCGGCCATCGCCGTGACCGATCTGGCCATGAAGGTATGCGGTGGAGCCGCATTTCGAAAAGAGCTCGGCATCGAGCGCCGCTTCCGCGACGCCCGAGCGGCCCGGGTCATGGCCCCGACGACCGATGCGCTGCTCGATTTTGTCGGTCGGGCCATCAATGGGTTGCCCCTGCTATGACCGAGCACCTTCTGCTTGGAGCCGTGGCCTACGACCCCAAGGTGGTGACCATCTGGGACGGCTTCCGTCGCTGGTTCGCCCACCACGATCTGGCCTTCGACTATCTCCTCTATTCCAACTACGAGCGCCAGGTCGAGGACCTCGTGGCCGGTCGCACCGACGTGGCCTGGAACTCGCCACTGGCCTGGGTGCGCGCCCACCGCCTGGACGGTCGAGCCGAGGCCGTGGCCATGCGCGACACCGATCGCGACCTCACCTCGTTGGTCGTCGTTCGCCATGACTCGGGTATCACCAGCGTGGACGAGCTCTCGGGCCGCACGGTGGCCACCGGCCCGGTCGACTCGCCCCAGGCCTCGCTGCTGCCTCTGGCCCTGTTGGCCGACGTCGAGGTGGACGTCCGGCGCTTCCAGACAGGAGTTGGGCTCCACGGCGATCACATCGGGGGGGAGCGGGACGCGGCACGGGCCCTGGCCGCCGGCGACGTCGATGCTGCCTGCATGATCGATGCCAACCATCTCCTCTTCACCACCGAGGGGACCCTGCCGGCTGGGGGCACTCGGGTGATCGCTCAGACGCCGCCCTATGACCATTGCAACATGACCGTGGTCGGATCGGAATCGCCACTGCTCGAGCCCTTCGTCTCGCTGCTGTTGGGCATGGACTTCGCTGATCCGTCTGTTCGGCCCCTGCTGGAGCTGGAGGGTCTGAGACGCTGGCTGCCGGGCCGGGTCCTCGGCTATCGGCAGCTCGAGGCGGCCGTGGACCGCTGGGGGTTCTACGACGACAAGGGGGAGGTCACCGCCAACGCCTACCGACCCTGATTTGGACCTCGGTCCGCTCGGGCTCGACCGGGGCGGCCATTTGCTCGTGGACCGGGCGCTGGCCGGCATGGCGCCGGGGCAACGGCTGCGGGTGCGAGGGGCCGATCCCCATCTCGGACTCCACCTGCCCGTGTGGGCCCGATCCCGCGGCCATGCCATCGTCGACGGCTCCGTGGTGGTGGCCGGCGACGCCGTCGCCCCAGGCCTGGCCAGCGCCGAGCGGGCGGGAAGTCCGGCCATGGTGGCCGACGTGGCCTCGCCCTCATGGGGGCTGGCCGCCCGGGGAGCGCTGGTGGAAGCGGGCGGACCGGCCCTGGAGGTGGCCGACCTCCACACCCGGGACGTATGGAGCGACCTCGCCCCCAAGCTCTACGCACAGGCCGCCGCCGGGCAGTGGGACCCGGCCACGGCCGTCGACTGGTCCCCTCCCGACCTGCCCGACGAGGTAGAGGCTGCCGTCGTCCAGGTCATGACCTATCTGGTGGAGAACGAGCAAGCGGCGCTGATGGTCCCGGCCCGGTTCCTCGGGCGAATGAACCCCCATTTCCGGGAGGCCATCGGATTCCTGGCTACCCAGATTGCCGACGAGGCCCGCCACGTCGCCGTGTTCAGCCGACGCGCCACCCTGACCGGTCGCCCCCTCGGCATCTCCGGCACGGGGGGGCGTGCCTCCCTGCAGACCCTGCTCGACGAGCCTGAGTGGGCCAACGCCTCGTTCTTGTTGTCCGTGCTGGGCGAGGGCACGTTCTTGTCCCTCCTCGCCTTTCTCGACCGCCATGGGCCCGATCCGGTGACGGCCGGGATCGCCCATCTCGTCCTCCAGGACGAGGCTCGTCACGTGGCCTTTGCCCTCGGCCATCTGGGTGAGCACGTAACCAGGGACCCCGGCTGCCGCCACCGCCTGCGCGCCGCCATCGAACGACGCCACGACGCCCTGGCCCAGACGGCCGGATTGGCCCCTGCTGTCCACGACTCACTCGTCCTCCTGGCTGCCGGCTCCTGGGAGCCCGGGGCCATTGCCGTAGGCTGGGACCGGGTCCAGGCGCTTCGGAGCGAGATGGGCGAGGGCCGCACCAGACGCTTGGTTCGCCTCGGGTTCACTGAGGTCGAGGCATCCCAGCTGGCTGCTCTCCACGCCGAGAGTTTCATGTGAATCTCGGCATATTCCCGCGTCGCTCTGGGTAGGATCGGTGCACACTGTGGGAGGGACATGTCATGGGCATCCGCCAGGCGTTTCAGTCGTGGCCCGTCGTCAAGCAGCTGACGGGGGAGGACCCGTCCGGTCGGGGTGCGGCGGTGCAGTCCGCGCCGACCGCTGGACTGGAGCCCCGGACCAAGATCGCCGATGATGTGGTCAAGAGCATCTGCCCGTACTGCGCGGTGGGCTGTGGGCAGCGCGTCTATGTCACCGACGGCAAGGTCGTCCAGATCGAAGGGGATCCCGACTCGCCGGTCTCGCGTGGGCGGCTGTGCCCCAAGGGCGCGGCCAGCGAACAGCTGGTCAACAGCCCCAGCCGGCTGACCACGGTCCGGTATCGGCGACCCCATGGCACCGAGTGGGAGGAACTCCCGCTCGACCAGGCCATGGCCATGGTGGCCGACCGGGTGGTGGAGAGCCGAGCGCGGACCTGGGAGGACACCGACGAGAACGCCAACGCCCTCCGACGCACCCTGGGGATGGCCAGCCTTGGTGGGGCCACATTGGACAACGAAGAGAACTACCTGATGAAGAAGCTGTTCACCGCCCTGGGGGCCATTCAGGTGGAGAACCAGGCCCGCATATGACACAGCTCCACGGTGCCCAGTTTGGGTGCCTCGTTCGGTCGTGGAGGAGCCACGACCTTCCAGCAAGACCTGCAGAACGCTGACTGCATCGTCATCCAGGGCTCCAACATGGCCGAGTGCCATCCTGTCGGGTTCCAGTGGGTCATGGAGGCCAAGGCCCGTGGCGCGACCGTCATCCACGTCGACCCTCGGTTCACCCGTACCTCCGCCGTGGCCGACCAGCACGTGCCCCTGCGGGCGGGCAGCGACATCGCCTTCCTGGGTGCGATCGTGAACTACATCCTCAGCAACGAGAAGTACTTCCGCGACTACGTCGTCGCCTACACCAACGCGGCCACGCTGGTGAGCGAGGACTTCGCGGACACCGAGGATCTCGGGGGGATATTCTCCGGGCACGACCCCGAGTCGGGGACCTATGACACCAGCAGCTGGGCGTACCAAGGGGCGTCTGAGCCAGCGGCCGCCGGGGTCCGCGACCAGAACGACGGCGGTGAGCAGGACGCGGACGGCGGCGACCAGAACGGCGACCCCGGCGGCCAGGGCGCGGACGGCCAGGGCGGCGCCGGGGAGAAGGAGCACGCCGACCGGGGCACGGCCAGAGGAGACGAGTTCGGCAGCGGCGGCTCTCAGATGCACGGCAGCGACCTGGAGCGGGACGAGACGCTCCAGCACCCACGCTGTGTCTTCCAGGTATTGAAGCGCCACTTCGCTCGCTACACCCCCGAGATGGTTGAGGAGGTCTGCGGGGTACCGGCCCAGGAGTTCGCCAAGGTGTGCGAGGCGGTCACGGCCAACAGCGGCCGGGACCGCACCACGGCCTGGGTGTACTCGGTGGGATGGACGCAGCACTCGGTCGGGGTCCAGTACATCCGGTCGGCAGCCATCATCCAGCTCCTGTTGGGCAATATGGGCCGTCCCGGCGGGGGCATCCTGGCCCTGCGGGGACATGCCAGTATCCAGGGGTCGACCGACATCCCCACCCTGTTCAACATCCTCCCCGGCTACCTGCCCATGGCCAAGGCCGGCATGGACCACACCTTGGCCGACTACGTGGGATCGATCACCACCGAGGGCCAGAAGGGCTTTTGGAGCTCGGCCGAGTCGTACGCCGTCAGCTTGCTCAAGAGCTACTGGGGCGACGCCGCCACGCAGGAGAACGACTTCTGCTTCGACTACCTGCCCCGGCTGACTGGTGATCACGGCACGTACCAGACGGCCATGCTGATGAACGATGGCAAGGTCGAGGGCTTCTTCGTGGTCGGACAGAACCCGGCAGTCGGCTCGGCTCACGGCAAGCTCCAGCGGTTGGGCATGGCCAAGCTCAAGTGGCTGGTGGTACGGGACTTCCAGGCCATCGAGTCCGCCACCTTTTGGAAGGACGGCCCCGAGATCGCCACCGGTGAGCTGAAGACCGAGGACATCGGGACCGAGGTGTTCTTGTTCCCCGCCGCCGCCCACACCGAGAAGGACGGCAGCTTCACCCAGACCCAGCGGATGTTGCAGTGGCATCACAAGGCCGTGGACCCTCCGGGCGAGGCCCGGAGCGAGCTGCACTTCTTCTTCCACCTGGGTCGACTGGTGCGGGAGCGTCTGGCTCACTCCGAACTGGAGCGGGACCGGCCCGTCATCGATCTGGTGTGGGACTATCCCGTGGACGAGCGGGGCGACCCCTCCGCCGACGCCGTGCTGCAAGAGGTCAACGGCCGCCACCTGGCCGGCGACAAGGCCGGGGAGATGCTCAGCAGCTACACCGAGATGCAGCCCGACGGGTCGACCACCGGGGGGTGTTGGATCTACACCGGCGTCTACGCCGATGGGATCAACCAGTCCAAGCGCCGCCGGCCGGGACAGGAGCAGTCCTGGGTGGCGCCGGAATGGGGGTGGGCGTGGCCCATGAACCGGCGCATCCTCTACAACCGCGCCTCGGCCGATCCCGACGGCAAGCCGTGGAGCGAGAAGAAGGCCTACCTGTGGTGGGATGCCGAGGCCGAGAAGTGGTCCGGCCACGACGTGCCCGATTTCCCCCCCACCACCGCGCCCTCCTACCGTCCGGCACCGGGCCAGGGCGGTCCCGACGGCCTGGCCGGGGACGACCCCTTCATCATGCAGTCCGACGGGAAGGGCTGGTTGTACGCCCCCAGCGGACTGGTGGACGGTCCGCTACCCACCCACTACGAACCGGTGGAGTCGCCACTGCGCAACGCCATGTACCGACAGCAGGCCAATCCGGCCCGGGAGGTCTACCGGCGTGCGGACAACCTGATGAACCCGTCGCCCCCCGAACGGGGCAGCGAGGTCTTCCCCTACGTGGTGACCACCTATCGGCTGACCGAGCACCACACCGCCGGGGGGATGAGCCGGTGGCTGCCCTACTTGGCCGAGCTCCAGCCCGAGTTCTTCTGCGAGGTCTCCCCCGAGCTGGCCGCCGAGCGCGGGCTCGAGCACCTGGGCTGGGCGACCATCGTCAGCGCCCGGACGGCCATCGAAGCCCGGGTCCTGGTCACCGAACGGATAGTGCCGCTGACCAGCGGCGGTCGTACCATCCACCAGATCGGGCTGCCCTACCACTGGGGGGTGGGCGCCGACGCATTGGTCAGTGGAGACTCGGCCAACGACCTCCTGGGGGTCCAGCTCGATGCCAACGTCCACATCCAAGAGAGCAAGGTGTCCAGTTGCGATGTCCGGGCCGGCCGCCGCCCCACCGGTCCGGCGCTGTTGGCCTATGTGGACGAGTACCGCCGTCGGGCCGGCATCACCGTCGACACCGGCACGGCCCACGAGACGGTGGAGGAGGAGCGGTGACCGCCCGGTTCGCTGATCCTGTCGACCCGGCCACTGCCGCGGGCTGGGTCGATCCCCCCAGGCGGAAGGGCTTCTTCACCGATACCTCCATCTGCATCGGCTGCAAGGCCTGCGAGGTGGCGTGCAAGGAATGGAACGGCGTCCCCGAGGACGGCCTGGAGCTCCTCGGATCCTCCTATGACAACACCGGTGCGCTCGGCGCCAGCACCTGGCGGCACGTGGCCTTCATCGAGCAGCCCAAGGCTCTGGGACGGCAGGACTCGGGACTGGCCGGGATGCCCAACCTGGCGCCGACCCCTGAGGAAACCCTCCCGGCCCCGGAAGCGGGGCCCCCGAGCGATCGACCGGAGTTCCGGTGGCTCATGTCCTCTGACGTCTGCAAGCACTGCACGTCGGCTGCCTGCCTCGACGTGTGCCCGACCGGGTCGCTCTTCCGCACCGAGTTCGGCACTGTCGTCGTCCAAGAGGAGATCTGCAACGGGTGCGGGTACTGCGTGCCCGCCTGCCCCTTCGGCGTGATCGACCGGCGCGTCGGTGAGAAGGGGGTGACCAAGAACGACGGCATCGCTCAGAAATGCACACTGTGTTACGACCGCCTGGGCGAAGGCATGACCCCGGCCTGCGCCCAGGCGTGCCCTACCCAGTCCATCCAGTTCGGCGACGTGGAGGAGCTTCGGGAGCGAGCCGCCGAACGGGTGGAGGGCCTTCGGGCAGCAGGGGTGGACAGCGCCCGGCTTTACGGGCACGATCCCGCAGACGGCATCGGGGGAGCGGGAGCGATGTTCCTGCTCCTCGACCAGCCCGAGGTCTACGGCCTGCCCCCGGACCCGGTCGTCACTACCAGGGACCTGCCGGCCATGTGGCGTCACGCCGGACTGGCCGCCGGCGCACTGCTGGCCGGCGCGGTGGCCGCCTTTGTCCGGAGCCGTTCGTGACCGGCGCTCCTGGCCCCGGGCCGACCGCCGACGGCCATAGGCCGGCCGACGGCGCCCGTCGCCGGAAGGGCGGTGGCAAGGGCGGACGCGGTGGCGGAGAGCGCAAGATGGTCCCCGACGCCACCTTCACGTCCTACTACGGCCGCCCGGTGGTCAAGGCATCCCCCTGGGCCGCGGACATTCCTGCCTACCTGTTCCTCGGCGGTCTGGCCGGCGCCTCCTCCTTGCTCGGCGCCGGTGCCGACTGCACCGACCGACCCGCCCTTCGCCGCACCGGTCGCATCGGCGCCCTGGTCGGCATCACCGGCAGCCTTGCCGCCCTGGTCCATGACCTGGGCCGGCCCGAGCGCTTCCTTAACATGTTGCGGGTGGCCAAGCCCACCTCGCCCATGTCCATGGGAACGTGGTTGCTCACCGCCTACGGCCCGGCCGCGGGACTGGCCGGGGTGGGAGAGCTCGCCGGGCTTCTGCCGACCCGGTGGAGCGACGCGCTGCTCGGTCGGTCGGTGCAGGCGCTGGCCCGACCGGCGGGCCTGGTTGCCGCGCTGGTGGGCCCGGCAGTGGCCTCCTACACGGCCGTGCTGCTCTCGGATACGGCCACGCCGGCCTGGCATGGGGGGCGCACCGAGATGCCGTTCGTCTTCGTCGGGTCGGCCGCCGCCGCCGCTGGAGGCCTGGGGATGCTGGGCGCCCCGCTGTCCCAGGCCGGCCCAGCCCGGCGCATGGCGGTGGCCGGCGCGCTGGCCGACCTGGGCGCGGCGCGGCGTATGGAGGCCTCCATGGGGCTCGCAGCCGAGACATTGCACCGGGGCGGTGCCGGTCGTCTCCTGCGAGCCAGCAAGGCCCTGACCGCCTTCGGGGCAGCGATAACGGTCATGGTCGGCGGCCGGAGCCGAGCCGCTTCGGCTGTGGCCGGGGCCGCGCTCCTGGTCGGCTCGGCCTGTACTCGTTTCGGTATCTTCGAGGCGGGCCAGGCCTCGGCCCGCGATCCCAAGTACACCGTGGTCCCACAACGCCAACGGCTCGAGGCCGCCGGTCGGTTGGTGGCCGATGGTTCGCCTGGGCCGAACCCGGGTAGGGAAGTGAGGTTGTGACGAACTAGGCGAGGACCAGGGGAGCGGCCATGAATAGTGCCGGCTTGGCGACGACGGTTATCAGCTTTCCCATATCCGCGTTCCCGCCTCTTGCCCTGGGGTTCTTCGGGCTGGGGACGGGATATCTCATCTACGGCCCCGAGGAGCTCTTCGCCTTTCCGGCCCGGGACCGAAGCGTCAACATCACCACGGGCCTCTGGGGTATCTGGATGCCCGGGTTCATGCAACTCCTGGCCGGTACGTACCTGTTCGTCGGCCTGACCTGGTTCCATACCTTCAAGGAGCCGGCCCTGTACATGGCCGCGCTAGCCTTCACCGCCTTCGGCGTCCATTGGTTCGCCATCGGGATGGGCCGCGCCTTCAGCTCCGATGCCCGGCCCAACGCCTTCATGTGCTTCGCCTTCCTGCTCATCTCGGTGCTGGGGACGATCACCTTCTTCCACGCCAAGGACAACCCGGTCGGGGGCCTGTTCATCGGGCTCATGTGCGTGTACGTCAGCGAGTTCTTCGCCAGCCTCCGGGTGCCTGTGGGCGAGCGCGTCCTGGGCTTCTTCCACCTGGGCACCGGGTTGTGGCTCATGTACCTCACCTTTGCCGTCACGCTCAACTTCACCAGCGGCTACACCTTGCCCGTCTGACAGTCGGGACCGGATCGCGGGGGCCGGCGGCCGGCTCGGAGTACGGAGGTCCGAGCCGTTATCGTGGCGGGATGGTCAACCACGGGGATGGCGGCCGGCCCCCGTCGGTGGACGCCCTGGCCCGGTCGCTGGCCGGGAGCGGGCTTCCCCATCCCCTGGTCGTCGAGGTAGCCAGGGCGGCGATCGCGGCCGGCGATCCCGGCTCGGCCGGTGTCCGGGCCGAGGAGCTGTCCCGGTCCCTGTTGCGTCCGGTGGTCAACGCCACCGGTGTCCTGCTCCACACCAACCTAGGCCGGGCCCCCCTCCGGGTCCACCAGGATGCGCATGCCTGGAACCTCGAGCTCGACCTGGCCACCGGCGGTCGCGGCTCGCGGGGCGCCCATGCCGCCACCCTGGTGGCCCGGGCCACGGGGGCCGAGGACGCGCTGGTCACCAACAACGGCGCGGCGGCGGTGCTCCTGGCCCTGACGGCCATGGCCGCCGGTCGGACCGTGGTCGTCAGCCGGGGGGAGCTGGTCGAGATCGGGGGTGGGTTCCGGATCCCCGAGGTGCTGGCCATGTCCGGCGCGACACTGGTCGAGGTGGGGACGACGAACCGGACCCGGCTGGCTGACTACCAGGCGGCCCTGGCCGCGCACCCGGACGCCGCACTGCTGCTCAAGGTTCATCAGTCGAACTACCGAATGGTCGGGTTCACCGAGTCCGTTCCCGTTGCCGAGCTGGCCAGGTTGGGGATACCGGTGGTGGCCGACGTGGGCTCCGGACTGCTCGACGCCGACACCCCGTGGCTCCGGAGCGGCCCGCCACCGTGGCTGGCCCACGAGCCCGCTGCCCGGCAGACGCTCGAGGACGGCGCCACCCTCGTCACCTTCTCGGGCGACAAGCTGCTCGGTGGACCACAGGCCGGCCTCGTCGCCGGGTCGGCCGACGCAGTGGCCGCTTGCGCCGGTCATCCTCTGTCCCGAGCCCTTCGGCCCGGGGTGCTTGTCCTCGGGGCCCTCCAGGACACCCTGCTTTCCTACCTGCGCCGCGAGGGAGGCTCGATCCCATTTTGGAGAATGGCCACGGCATCGTTAGGCGAGCTCCGCCGCCGAGCCTCGGCCATCGCCGCGGTAAGCGGGTCGGAGGTGGTCGACTGCGCTTCGGTGGCGGGGGGCGGCTCGTTGCCAGGCCGAGAGATCCCCTCGGTCGGCATCTCGGTGAGGGGCGACTGTGCCGCCGCGCTCCGGGCCGGCGATCCTCCGGTCATCGCCCGGGTCGAGAACGGCCGAACGATCTGTGACGTCCGTTCGGTCGATCCGGACGACGACGCCGCACTGGCCTCGGCCCTTCTGGCCGCGCGGCACGAGGCATAGGGGCCACGGTGCACGTCGTCGCCACCGCCGGCCACGACGACCACGGCAAGTCGACACTGGTCCAGGCGCTCACGGGCATGGACCCCGACCGGTTCTCGGAGGAGAAGGCCCGGGGCCTCACCATCGACCTCGGCTTTGCCTGGACGGTGCTGCCCTCTGGCCAAGAGATCGCCTTTGTCGACGTGCCCGGCCACAACCGCTTCATCAAGAATATGTTGGCCGGCGTGGGGTCGGTCGACGCGTGCCTCTTCGTCGTGGCCGCCACCGAAGGGTGGAAGCCGCAGTCCGAGGAACATCTGCGGATCCTGGAGCTCCTCGGCGTCGCCCACGGCATGGTGGCCCTGACCAAGGTGGGACTGGTCGACGGCGAGCGTCAGCACCGGGCTCGCGCCGAGATCGCCGAACAGGTGGCCGGGTC